>CAZPWM010000042.1:0-24142 GCA_964590575.1 uncultured archaeon | reverse complement strand
CACCCTGAAAGTGGCAGTAAGACTATTACCTTCGTTGTCAGTCACTGTGACATTCAAGTTATAGCCACCAAGAGCTAGAGTAACTTTGCTTGTCACAAGTCCATTTGTGATTTCGAAATTCTCATTGTCGTTAATACTCCAACTAGCAATACCCGATAGATCTGTTGCAGATAGTTGAAGTGATAGAGATTCTCCATAGTATAGCACTCTATCCGTTGGAGCTGATGTCCATACTGGTGCCGTTGTGTCAACAACAAGCACACCGTCTGATATGGTGTTCCACGTCCCAGATTGTGATTCCATGTATAGGGTGTACGGAACAGTTCCAACCGAATTGGGAGTCCAAATATGATAAAACGTATCCCCTTCATTCGACATCGTATGATTGACTCCATCATACTCTATCTCAACTGCTGTCATTCCTGAAGTGTGAGTCACATCAATAGATACGGTCACAGAATTTCCAAATTCAATTGGCTGAGATGTTTCCACTAAATTGGACCAGGCCGGTAGACTCGTCAGAATTTCATACTTGAAAGTATCCGTTTCCCAATGACTCCAGACACCCATACTATCACAGGTCCTGGCTCGCCAATAGTATCTTGTTCCATTTACTAGAGGTGTCCCGGCATATGTAACGGATGTTGAATCATGAATGAAATCTATGTAAAGGTCTGGACCGATTGTATCATTACCGTCTATGTAGGTATTCCAAGCACGATAGGCACCCCTATCACTTTCTGCTATTACAAATTGATACCCACTGATTGTATTTGAATACCTCAACTCTATCAATAGGTCATTTGTACCGGTGTAAGAAAACGTATCATTGACATCTATCACCAACATCCGCCCATAATTCCTTACGATGTACTCTGATTGATCAAGAACAAGAGTTGGAGTTTGCCCTCCATAGTTGCTATCCATATCTGTATGACTTAGCGCCCCCTTAACTGGTGTTTCAACGAGATATACTTGGAAATTAGAATAGGTGACATCTCCAAATCCAGTAGCAGGAAAGAGTAATCTATCAATAATTCCAACATCTGATATTAAGCTCTGATTATACTTGTGCTGAACTCTTAACGACCATCCAGGAGCTAGATTGAAGGGCATTGCACTTGATCCAACTCCATTACTGAGAACCTCCTCACTCACGAGTTTCAGTTTGAGACCTTGAGTCCAAGTATCGATAACTACACCCATGAAATTTGCATACAAACCGGAACCCGTACCAGTGGTACAGAGTGAACCCCCACCAATTGTAACTTCACCATCAATATTTGTCCCAGATGAACCGCTGTGTCGTATTTCTATTATCAAATTCATACTGGATTGTACTACGAACAAGTTCTCGATATCGAAAATAACATATCCGTCTTCTATGCTCGCTGTGTAGGATGAACGATTCAAAACTTGAATGGGTATTCGACCATCATAATTGTCTTCAAAGATGGCTGTTAAGTTGTCAACCTCAACGCAGATCATATAGATTGCCAAATCTTCATAATATGTTGTGCCTGTTTCCTGGTCAACTTCGAAATACAACTTATCGACGATACCCGAATCAGAAATCATACTAGCGGGCCATTTGTACTGTTCACGTATCTCATCATAGCTACTGAATATGCCGCTTGGTGAAGATCCAGCACCTTCTGTATCGTGAACAACGGAAAAAACAGTGTTATTGTCTTGCCCTAAGAGTAGACCATCATAGGTGGGGCTATCCCAAACCTCGACTTCATAGTTCTTCTGGAAATCATTCAGGTCTGCGTCAGTTGAGGTCCAACTTAATTCAGGATTTGCGCTTTTAATATAATCAATCTGAGGGGAACTCGAGAAACCATCAACCTCCAATCCACTGGTACTTGGTATTGAGTATTCTAGTGCGATGTTAGGTATAGTATTCTCGCTTCCTGATATGCTGGTTTCTCTTGAATAGAATGCCTTCATCGATACAGTCAGCAATTCTTCGTCGACCTGACGAATCAATAGTGTTAGAATCCCATCTTCATTCAAAGATTGAATAACTGTTGGGGTTATTTCCCATTCATACCACTTCCAATACACAAACATATCAGGACTGGGAGGTGCATCTATTACATCGAGGGGAATAGGGTCGTAGGTTGGTTCAGTGTTCCAAGTAATTGTATCCTCTGTCCAAGTAACATTCTCAGAAAAATACACTCCTATTGGTTCGTCCAATAATGCTGAACCACCAGTTATGAAGAGATTAACTGTAGCTCTTATGAAGTGCGCATCCCGTGGTATGTGAGATAAATTGAATTTCAACCAAGTTCGACCGATATCGTCAATCGCATCACGGCCAGAGAATAGATCTCCACTACCATAGTTCGTATCTGGATCAGTATCCACTGTGGCTGCATCATCAGAAACTCTGACAACGACCACATTACTACCCGGTGTAGCTGCAGTAGTCATTAGTGGGTCTTCAATTTCAATATTTACAGCAGAATCCAAAACATTAGGGATGGCTGCAGTGAACATACTTAATGTCAGTATGAGAATAAGTAATGTGGTGGTCTTTTTCATAATCACTCCTCTCCTTAGGAATAGCCGGGCTTCAAAATGCACTCTATTGATAATGATTCTGAAATTAGCATGCTTTATTGAATCCCTTTAACTCCATCTTACCCTCATCTCAGATTGCTAATGAGTATTTCATTATTCCGAAATATTAGATATTTAGAAATGGTTTTGCAGAAAATCAATCTCTTGGTGGTACGATTTCTGTTAGGTTGGTCATCAAACGATTAAGATAGAATCCTATTGACTTCTTAGGATTCCCCTATTTTGAAAACTTGTACCATTAAGCGGCAATCTCCTGTGAGCTATTTCAGTGAGGTTGCACGCAAACTCTATTAGTTTTCAAAACCTGCCTCGTATTGAGGCAAGCGTGGATGAGTCTACAAGGTTCTAGAATGGGAAATATTGTTGGTATCTGCTTCATGGTTCTCTGGTGCAGTGTAGCCTTTGGGATGGGCATCACTGCGTTGCAATGGGGAGCACCGTTATTCTTTGCGTTGGTGCCTTTTGGAATGGGTTTGTTTGGAATTGTAATGTGTATAGCTATTTCTAAACAGGGAAGAATGGCATATCTCCTTCCGCGAAGAACTGATAGAGATTATGTGACTTATTCAGGTGATTCTATGGGACACGAATACTCAGATGCTCAGCATGACAGAAGGTCCTTTCAAGCACCTTCTTTCTGTCCTTCCTGTGGAGCTGCCATAAGTACTGATGAAGTCGATTGGGTAGCTCCGCTCAAGGCAGTATGTCCTTATTGTGAAACAGTAATGGACGCTGTCGAACGCACTTGGTGAGGTCGCTACTTCCATTTTTTGAGTGCATCTTCCATCTGTTTAATGGCGGATTCAACGTGTGGCTTAGCCTTCCGAAGGAATCTTGCACCTTGGTATCTCTTCTTATCAGGGAATTCATCAGGATTCCAGTTCTTGTCAAGACTGAATGGAAACAGCTCTGTGTATTCTTTCATGAATACAGCAGCTTGTTTGTAGCTCTCAGATGCTTTCGCTAGCTTCTTAGCAAATGACTGCCCTTGGTGGCGTTCAGCAAGTCTCTCAAGAAATGCTGCAGCTAGATCTAAGCCTTCTTGCGTGCAAGCAGCAACGTATGAGTTGCCATGATAGTTGAGCTTCGTGATGCCCGTCATCTCTTTTGTTTCATCCTCTGACTCAGGAACAATCCCCGATTCCAGTATTAATGCCCACTCATCGAAAGACTCAGGACCTGAAACATATCCATCTATTTTTTCTATACCGTTCGCGATTGCAATAGCCCGCGATAGTGCCTCTTTGTCGCGTAATGACTCTTCCTTGATGTCAATCGGTTCTTTGAATATCATCTTGAAGAGTCCCCCTGGAGCATGGAGATTGAGGTAGGAGATTGGGTCATCATCCAGTGGTAGGCTGGGCAAGCTTCTGAAAGTACTCACCACATATTTTTCGTCATCAAAACCATTGACAATCCCAAATTCTGGAACATTGGGTACTCCCCAGATTCCGATAGGTCTACCCGTCTGAGTTAGTGTATTCTTTATCTCATCGAAGTAGTTCCTTGCTCTCTCTATCTGTTTCTCATCCTCGCTTGGATTATAATCTGGGCTCTCCCAACTCTGCTCAACTTTCCAACCAAATGACTCCAGACCCTCTGCAAATGTGTCATATGGTGCTACCGTTGGCGCAGAAGCACACGTATTGCCCTTTGATGTGTTGAGATGAAACGCATTACCAGTATATCCTGCAACATCAACAAGATCTGAATTCTTTCCAATAGCCTTCAGAATACCTGTTGCTGTTGATAGATATGTAATCCATGATGCAACAAAAACCGCCTTGTTCTCTACCTCGAAGCTCTTCATAATGATTCAATCTTCAAGAACATGATTTTATTATCAGACTTTTGTTATTGCCAACTTGTCCTCTTACTATCATAATATCTTAACGCATGAGTCAACTCACCAAGGTGCCACATACTATGTCGCATAGTATAGAGAAACTTGGCTAAACGCGATGGCTGCCACTCTGAGAATCTATCCGTTTCAAAGAGGTCATTGCCTGAGAACAATCTTAGTTTCATTTCGAGTTTCTCTTTTGTATCCTCAAGGTATTCAACCATGTCATCTTTCTTGATCCGCGATGCAGTTTCTTCTGGACTCTCCGTTCTCCAATCAATGCCGCCAATTCTATTTCCCCATTTCATACGTTTCGGGTCGTTATTGGTGTAGAACTCTACGGTTTGAATGATGTGAAAGACCCTCTCTGAGAAGTACCAGATATTCTGTCCTTTTACTTCTGCCCAAGGTTTATCAATTGACTTGATGCCCATTGCCCATTTCTCCTCTGGTACATTTTGAATAGATTGACGAAGCATATTCCATATGGATTCGAATTGTTCAACCAGATTTTCTACTATCAATTTCCCATGACTCATAAGGCTCATCTCCTGTTAATTGCACAGAGAAACTCGTAATTCTTCTGGTGCGCTCTTCTTCTGAAAAATGATTTGCTGAAATAGGCATAAACCAGAAACCTATTCTGAAGTCACTCTATCTTGTTTTCGAGGAATGAAGTATCATGGATGAGAAAGGATTCATCTCCTTCATGAAAAACAAACGTAAAAGTCAGAACACAATAGAAATTTGCATTGAGAATGCAAATGAGTTTGAAGAATATCTAAAACAACAGGGACAGTCTATAGAGAACGCAACTGTTGATAGCCTAGAAATGTTCTCTTTTGATTATCTTGACAAGAAACGGGTTTCCAAATACATGTGGACATTAAGCTACTACTTCCTCTATGTTGAAAACAAAGTCCTCGTTAAAGCAGCAAATCGAATCAGACAAGGTCGTATTAAGGTCAAGAGGAAACCCTTCAACTTGAAGGACTTTAGAGATGTTCAATCCGACCATGCTGCAGCATTAGCAGTTCTAGGAGTTGAAGACACAGCAAAAATGTTGGAGCTTGGAAAAACTCCGAAACTGAGAACGGAATTGGCTAAAAAGACTGGACTAGATGTCAAGGTGATTGAGGAGTTTGTGAAGCTGTCTGACCTAGCACGAATTCAAGGGCTCAAGGGAATCCGCGCCCGATTATATCATGACGCGGGTTTCGATAAACTGGAGAAACTCAGAAAGGTCAAACCTGATGAACTCCTACGGATAACCAGAGAATTCATCGAGCGGACCGGTTTTGACGGAATTCCACCCTTACCTAAAGAAGCACAAAATGCGATTGAAAGTGCTAGGACACTTCCTGATATTATCGAATGGTAAATAGCTTTGAATTCATTTTGCTGTGCTTCGTGCAATTATAGTTAATACAAGTCCTAATGCCCACATTGAATGCATTATGAGCCATCCCAAGACAAGAAGCCCTACCCAACCTAAAGTAAGGTAGACCCATAAAATTGCGAGTATGAAGCTGATAAGCCCAAATCCTGCAGCTATTGCTATGAGTATCTTTCCACTTCTTACATGAGATGTTGTGAGAAGATACCCTCCTATGAGCACAGCATACCCACCAGACCAAGCAATTATACCTAGAATGACTAGAATGAGATCAATTAGGAAATAAAACGCTGCAAGGCTAGGAATCGAGTGGACGACCCCATAAATCAGGAAAATCGTGCTCACACCATGATTATATCCTGTAAAGATCAGAAAGAGTCCTCCAATGAAACAAAGTGCGAAGGGCGTTTGGTTTTTCATCAGTCTCCCTCCTGTTCCGTTAGAGAGAACCTCCTTTTTACCTCATCGTATTTACTCTGTTCGAAAAAGGAGAAGGAGAGTCATGAAAGAGCGAACATCATAAGGAACTTGATTAAAGCTGTCTAATCTTGATGAGTATAACCTAGGAACTTATCCTTCAAATCCCAATAGTGATTTTGACAATTACACGGATGTCTGGGAAGTGGCTTATGGTTCTGACCCGACTGATCCTATCTCGCCTGCTGCAGAAATAGAAAGTCAAGTTCCCGCGGTTGTCTTAATAGCATCAATTGCAGTGGTTTCAGTTATCGTCCTTTTCATGAAAAGGAATAGACTCAGGTTATTACTTCTGGGTATTGCTGAATGAAATTGAACCTCATCCACTAATCGAGGGTATATTGTTTAAAACCTGATATTTTCATTTCATTAGCTCATATTTTGATTCTGGAACACTAACCTTATTTTGGGCTATGCAGTGAGTTTTTCTTAGCCAATGGAAACGGGAGGTCTATTGACTAACCAATAATCCCCTGCGGAACCATGTACTGAGGAGAAAATCACCATGCGGGATCAAGACGATGGCAGCAAAATCATGAAAGCTGTGCTAATAGGGGACGGTGCAGTAGGAAAAACAAGCATACGCCGCAATTACTTGGGTGAGGACTTCATTGAAGGACATCTCGCAACGATTGGTGTAGACTTGGCTACGAAACGTGTTTTGTTTGAGCAGGATATCGTGAAGTTCATTATTTGGGATCTTGCAGGGCAGCCAACTTTTGAGAAGGTACGCGGGCATTACTACAGCGGCTGCAATGGAATATTACTGGTTTATTCGGTTATTGACCGAGAAACTTTCGATAATGCAAGTAAATGGCTTGTTGAGGCCTTCAAGAATATGGGCCCATTACCTCCCACAGTAATAATAGGGAATAAGATCGATCTTCGAGCTAGTAAAGATAAAACGAAGTATGTGACAGCCGAGGAAGGCGAGGAGTTCACAAAGTATTTCATCGATAAACTTGGTGTTCCTGCGATTTTCAGAGAAACCTCAGCTAAGACCGGTGCAAACATCCAAGACACGTTCCATGAGCTTCTCCGGATGATGAATGAGGCTCAAGGGGAGAAAGAAAGCGAGCATTTCGTAGGTTGATTCTCAGGAAGATTGAAACATAACGCAACGGTTATTAGGCTCACAAATAATTAACAATTGTTAAACAATTGGTAGGACCGAGGTTCTGTTATGAGTGACACTCCAAAGACAACGCAGGAAACTCAACGTCTTTCTATGAAGATAGAAGGTATGCACTGTGCATCATGCGTGGCAACTATTGAGAAATCGCTTTTGAATGAAGATGGAGTGATTAAAGCCACAGTCAGTTTACTCGATGAAAAAGCGGTTATTGAGTATGATTCCTCACGTGTTGACAGATCAAAGCTTGAGAAGGCTGTTGATTCCTCTGGATATCGAGTTAAAAGAGCTGCAATGACCATGACCATTGCAGGTGCAGAAACTGAGAATGATTGGAGTAAGATTACAGAAGTTTTGAAAAAGCAGAACGGAGTAATAACAGTCAATTTTTTCTTTGAAAAACGGAAATTACTCATTGAATATGACGAAGACATTCTGACCTTCAAGATTGTAAAGAAAGTTCTAAGAGATTTGGGTTTTGAGCCTGATGCAGCTGAAGGAATCGAGGGTGATAGGGAGTCTCTTGCTAGGGATAAAGAACGTAGGTACTATCTTGGTCTCTTCACATTCTCACTATTACTTTCAATCCCAGTTGTTCTAATTCATTTCCATTTACTAGATTCTTTCATCCCGGCTGAAGAGATAAGAATGCTGATCATGTTCACGTTATCCACACCTGTTCAGTTCATCGGTGGATACCCGTTCTATAAAGCAGCCCTGCGGTCAGCCAGACATCTCAAGACAAATATGGACACGTTGGTGATGCTTGGCACAAGTGCCGCATATTTCTACTCAGTTGCAACCACATTTCTTCTCACTGGATATTCGTCATTCTATGATACTGCAGTACTCCTAATCACGTTCATCCTCTTGGGTCGCACCCTTGAAGCCATCGCGAAAGGGAGAACCTCAAAGGCAATTCGAAGTCTGATGGATCTTCAAGCTAAAGTAGCTGTCGTTATGCGGAATGGGAAAGAGAAAATCCTGCCAATTGAGGATGTTGAGGTAGATGACATTGTACTGATTCGACCGGGTGATCGTGTTCCAGTTGATGGTGAAGTTCTCGAAGGGAAGTCCGCTGTTGATGAATCGATGATTACAGGTGAACCGGTACCTGTAAACAAAAACGTTGGTGACTTAGTAGTTGGTGGAACAGTAAACAAGAATGGTGTCTTGCGTGTTCGAGCTAAAAAGGTCGGGAAGGACACAGTCCTTTCACAGATTGTTAGAATGGTGGAAGAAGCGCAAACCAACAAGCCTCCTATTCAGAGAAAAGCTGATGCCATAGCAAGCGTGTTTACACCAGTGATTCTGATTCTCTCGATAGCAACATTCCTCTTTTGGACAATCATCATGTCTACGGGCTGGGATCTTGCTCTTAATTTCACGATTGCAGTTCTTGTAGCTGCTTGCCCATGCGCACTTGGTCTCGCTACTCCAACAGCAATTATGGTCGGAATTGGCAAAGGAGCTCAATATGGGATATTGATTAAAACTGGTGATGGTCTCGAAACCATCCCTGTTATTGATACTATAGTCTTTGATAAAACCGGGACATTAACCATAGGACGACCTACGGTCACTGACATTCTTCTCTTGGGTACACTCTCTGAAGATGAAGCTCTTGGCCTAATTGCCGCGGTTGAAAACAATAGTGAGCATCCACTGGCTGAAGCCATCGTCTATGAAACAAAGGAGAGGGGCATTGATATTGCCAGCTCTAAAGATTTTAGCTACACTACAGGAAAAGGCGTCAGCGCTACAATCAATGGAAAAGTGATTCATGTTGGAAGTAACCAGTTCATGGTTGACAACAGTATAGACTTCTCGAAGTTAGAGAGTCATGCGTTGATGCTCCAGCAGCAGGGTAAGACAACAGTCTTTGCCGCACAGGATGAGAAAGCTCTAGCTATCATAGGGATTTCTGATAAGCTAAAAACATCTTCAGTCCAAGCTGTTGATACACTGAAAAAACTTGGAATTGAAGTCTGGATGATCACAGGCGATAAGCTGGAAACAGCCAAGTCGATAGCTTCGACCGTGGGAATTGATAGTGTTCTTGCAGAAGTGTTACCTAGCGATAAAGCTGAACAAGTAAAAATACTCCAGAAAGAAGGTCGAATAGTCGCAATGGTTGGTGATGGAGTAAATGATGCTATTGCACTAGCACAGGCCGATGTCGGTATCGCGCTTGGTTCAGGAACAGATGTATCAGTAGAATCAGGTGACATTGTTCTTGTCAGAGATAACCTCCTTGATGTTGTAACGGGAATCCAACTTGGAAAGAGCACCATGACTAAGATTAAGCAAGGCTTTTTCTGGGCGCTAATCTATAATATCATCTTACTACCTATTGCAGCTGGCCTTCTTTATCCTTCACTAGGACTTGTTCTCAGACCAGAATTTGCTGGTTTAGCAATGGCCCTCTCGAGTGTAAGTGTGGTTACTAATGCCTTGAGCCTTAATCGTTTCAAACCAGCGAAAGCTGAAACAATAGATAGTGGAGTTCTACGTGCAGCTTATCGGGAAGGAGAAGTAGCTATTGATCCGATCTGCAAAATGAAAGTTGAAATTGCTACGGCAGACCTCTTCAGTGACTACCAAGGTAAACGGTACTACTTCTGCAACCAGTATTGCAAAGACACCTTTGAAGCGAATCCTGAAAAGTACGAGGAAAAAGACCAAAGTAAGTCGGATGCTCCAGAGATTGCCATAGATCCAATCTGTAAAATGGATGTTGCCACTGCCACTGCTGATTTATACTCCGACTATGAAGGTAAGCGATACTATTTCTGCGCCCCCTACTGCAAACAGACCTTTGACGCAGATCCTGCTGAGTACAAAGATCGAGATTTCAGAGATTGATAAAGACAAAATATCAACAATCGTCTTGATAGAATTGATTCGGAAGTTTCTTCAGGAGCTTTCGAGCTTTAGACAATATTGGGGATGTGTGCACATGAGTGTCAATGAACGTGTGATCGTGAGGTTCGCTGGTCCTGAGGTTCTTGAGTGGTGCGTAGTTTCAGATGATCATGTCACTGAGCAAGTCATTCGACACAAGATAGTCAATGATGAGATCATCATTGCTGAGCTAGATGGACAACCAATTGGATATCTTCGAATCGAATACCTCTGGTCCACTATTCCTTATATCGGTGCCATCTGGGTTTTAAAACTCTATAGAAATGAGGGCATTGGACGTAAGATCCTTGCTTATCTCGAGGACTACCTCCGAAGCAGAGGTCATGATGCTTTGTATAGTTCATCACAGGCAAACGAGCCAGAACCTCAAACTTGGCATCGTTCAGTTGGGTTCGTGGAAGCCGGCATCATCTCAGGGATTAATGAGGGAGGCATAGGAGAGGTTATCTTCCGCAAGTCATTGACCTAATTCTGCTGTTTCCCCTGAAGACCCTCTACCTAGTTTTCTTTCTACGAATGGTGCAACTGCAAAAAGTAAAAGGTAGAGAATGGGAGCCCCCGTGTTAAACTCAATGATGCTGTTGAATATTAGGTTGAAGAAATCAAGGACCCTGATTCCGGAGAGCAACAGGGTAAGTTCCATCGAGAAGTGGACAAAGAATCCCACTGAGAAGATGTACAGAATCTTCTTCCAACTGAGACCGAATTTTTCCATGTATGCTAATATCGCCAATAGTACATACTCTGCGATGATACCATAGACTTGGTAAATTCTTTGTCCAGTCATAACTCTCTGGACGGTTACCTCTGCATCATTGATAGGAAGTACTGACGACAGCATACCAAATAGTAACCAGCCACCGAAGAGGAAGAGTGACCAGCGGAGCATCTCCCCTTTCGCATTCTCTTCCTGACTGTCAAGTGAGAACATGACTTGTACATAGGAATACTCGATCATTCCATAGGTGATTGAAAAATAGACAAAGAACGCAAATGGTGACATCCATCCGGGCAAATCCTCAACCGTTCGAACACCCTGTATACTGAACCAGATTCCATAGTCCACAATCAGGTTTATCATAATCCCAAAGAGTCCAAATAGAAGTGGCTTGATGTATCCTTTCTTGTAAAGAACAATAATCCAGATTGCTGTAAAGATCAAATCCAGCAGCATGAAGTCTACGTCGAATATCCGGATGACTATGCTCTCAAATTGCATGAAGAAAATAACCTGATGTATCTAAAAAAGATGTAGATTCTACGGTTTCTTAGCCAAGAGTGCTCCAGCGGCATCAAACATCTCAATAACACCCTCACCAGTTTTCGCAGAGACCTCAAACACTTGAGCATTATATTGCGCCCCAAATTCCTCCGCATCTTCCAAGGTCACTCCCATTCCAGAGATTCGTTCATCAATTTTATTGCCAACCAAAAAGATCTCGCATCCCGGTACAGCGTGATGCAATCTAGTGATCCAATTAGTTAGTCTATGCAGGGTAAATATTCGACCAACATCATAGACAGCAATTCCAAGCCTTGAACCGATGAAGTAATCCGAAATGACTTCTTGAAATCTGGGTTGTCCACCGAGGTCCCATAAAAGCAGAGTAAGTTCAGTGCCGTCCACACGCATTTTTTTGGTAGCGAAGTTGACTCCAATCGTCATCTTCATTTTTTGGTCGAAGCGGTCCTCAGTGTACCTGACAGCTAAGCTAGTCTTACCTACACCCCCCTCACCAACAAGGACGGTCTTGTAGACTGGCATACGGACACTCAAGTGCTGTTTCTCCGAGGGAGAGGGCTATCTCCTCCACATATAGCTTTTTGGTCGATATGCTTCAACCGACACAGTCTATTTTCTGTGAGATGTTGGCATACTAATCAGCATTTGACCTTGTCAAGTTCACCTTGACACACTTCTTTGTCTTCTTTTCCAGCTATCGCATCAATTGCTTTCTGGGCTATCTTCTTGTACTTGTTGCACTCACTTTTGTTTCCAGCTACTAAATGAGCTCGAGAGAGAGCCTCGTATATGAAAGGCATATCCCAATCCTTCCAATTTTCATCAGTCTTCTCAGCTTCCTTTGCAAGTTCGAAGCCCCTGTTTGCGTGGAATAGTGCTGGTTCACTCCTTTTCATGTGGGCATAAATTCTCGCAAGCATGTACTCTGCTCTAACTGCATTGACTATTGTTCCAACCTTGCTCCAGTGATATCTTGCAGTGTGTGCCATATGCATGGCTTCCTCAAGTTCATCTTCAGTTGGATTATTGTTGTCTAGAGCTGGCCAAATGCTGTTGTTTGTCTGTGCTGCTATTTTCCTATGGAATTCTTCCAGTGTTAACTTATCATCATCTGACATCGGATAAATCTCCAGGATATGTTAAGCAGGTCATTGAATATATATTTAACTATTGTTAAAAGTTAATGATGGTTGAGTCACACATCACTGACGTTAGAGATAGTAACATGATGTGACCCTATTTTGTGACACTCCTTTATATACAAGAATTGATTGATTTTTATTAGAAAGACACGACGCAAACGGCATCGTGAGTTAGTACCACGAAGTCGCCATAGCGTTGAACCTAGGGTTTGATTGAATGAAACCGATTGATGAAGATGTGACTCCACCACCTGATGACATACCTGATGATGTTGACGTTGTGGAGGATGAAATAGAGGAAGAGGCTAGACCACGACGACGAAGCAGAAATCGACGTAGAAGGAATAAGATGCAGGAATTTGGTTCGATTGCAAGTCTGATTGCTTGGATGGCATTTCTGATTATCTGGTTGTTCTTCTTCGCGAGTGGTTATGGAATCTTTGAGAACATTGCAGTTGTGCTAGTGGCTCTACTAGTTGCATTTGCTGTGAATGCAGTCGCATTGATACCTCGTATGGAAGGCGGCTGGAAAGCTCGAACAAGTGCAGTAAGTGGAGTTGTCTGGATAATCTTCTTGATACTCTGGATAGCCTTTTTCGCAGTTGACTTCGGATTCTACGAGAACATAGGGATTGGACTTGCTTCTCTGCTAATCATTGGTGCAGTCAATATGCTCCTCTGGATGTCATCTGCTGGAGAGGAAGGTAGAGCTAGAATTAGCGCGCTAGGTGGTATTGGATGGTTGACATTCATAGTGCTTTGGCTTCCCTTTGCTAACGATTTCGCACTCATTTACCCGATCAATACATACCAGAATGTCGCAATTATCTTAGCCTCATTCTTGCTAATGTTGTTGATAGTAATCGCCCCCTTTAGCCCTGGAATCAGTATCAGTATTGATGGCGAGCCGGGTGTCGCACCGCGGCTGAAAGGTACAATGGGCGGGTTTCTCCTCTGGCTTGTATTCATTGTCATATGGAATTGGTTCTTTGCTGGAAATGCTATTTACGGATTTTCACCAAACCAGAATGTAGCAGTAATCCTTCTCTCATTTGCAGTGTTCAGTGCAATAGTTGTCGGAATGTGGCTTCCTTGGGCACGCCATAGAGGGGAAGGACCTGAGAACTGGTGGGCTATTGGATTGGCATTTCTATGGGTCATTGTACTAGCATTTTGGTTCTGGTTCTTTGCAGACCAATTCAATGAATACCAAAACTTCGCAGTGTTCTTGGTTTCTCTGTTGATTATCGCTGCAATAAGCGGTGGTGGTCAGTGGAGGAAATACAGAGATTTCGAAGCCATGGACTGGACTGACTAATCAGTGAACTTAGGTTGGCAGGGTTGACCTGCCTTCCTTTTTCCTTTTTTTCTACTAATACGCGAGCCATCCACCGTCAATCGCTAATGTATGACCTGTGATATACCTAGCATCATCACTAGCTAGGAAGCAAGCCCCACCCCGAATCCATTCATTTTTTGCGAACATTGGGAGTGCAGTGCGTGGTTTGATCATTCTGTTACTGATATCCTTGTCCTCCATAGCTCCGATTGACATCGCAGTGGGGAAGAAACCAGGTGCAATCGCGTTCACACGGATGTTGTGCTTTCCAAGTTCAACTGCTAGGGCTTTTGTCATTGCGACTAAACCGCCTTTGGAAGCATAATAGCTCACTTCGGTGAACTCTGTGCCTCCGAAACCAAAAGTTGATGATATGTTTATGATTGATCCTGATTTCTTAGGAATCATCACTTTGGCCACTTCCCGGGTTGCGAGGAAGGCTGAAGTAAGGTTCACATTCATTACTGTATGCCAATCCTCTAAAGTCTGCTCAATCAAAGGTTTTACAATGTACATTCCTGCGTTATTTACAAGAATATCTACTGTTCCGAGTTCATCTACTGCTGTATCTACTAGTTTGATTATATCCGCTTCAATAGCAACATCTGTTTTGACGGGGAGTGCATTGACTCCATACTTTTCAGAAACATCACCGGCAATTTTCTTGAGGAGCTTTTCTCTTCTTGCGCCTAGAACCACCTGCGCGCCTGATTCTGCAAACGCATGAGCAAACTGCTCTCCAAGTCCAGCTGAAGCGCCTGTTATTATTACAACTTTACCATCCAGATTGTATTTTACCATGGCAAACACCTGTACAAACCATTCTGTTTGTTTATCAGGCACAGACTCCCTATTAAGTATCGACTTCAATCATGAAGTGTTATTCGGGGGCTGGTAAGTCGCAGGGTTCCTCTGGATCAGTTATTCTAGACGACTGTTTCCGAATCTGATGGAGCCTGAAGAGACCTATTGGAACTACAATGATCAACCAGATGATAATATCGCCTAGCGTTGACATGAGAACGCTTGTATCCGTCGGATCAAGCCACATCTGGCCCAACATCATCATCTTAACTAATGGGAAGACAAGAATAACCCCGAAGATTCTCTTCAATTGAACTGAGTTAACCTTACATGCAAGTCTTGATCCGACCTGTGCTCCAACAAGCATACCAACACCGAGTGATACTGCATAGTATGGATTAATGTATCCGCTAACAAAGTTCATCGCAGTACCCGCGCCAGCAGTGAACACCATTGTGAACATCGAAGTTGCCACTGCTGCATGCATTGGTAATCCCATCAACACTGAAAGTACAGGAACAATGACTGCACCTCCACCAATTCCAAGTAATCCTGCTGAAACTCCTCCAATAAATCCTCCAAAGAGTGAGATTGCTAGTCTCTTGTCAGTCAGATTTGACATGTTGTAACTAGCTAATTCAGATGAAATATCACCTTTCTCACGCCGGACTGCAAAAAGCATCTTTATTGCCACAGGCATCAATGCGAGTCCGAAGATTAGTCGCAAAACGTATGGACTTTCAATCATTGTTCGGAGAGCAACACCGATTAACGAACCTGGAACTGTAGTTATAGCAAGAAAAAGACCTACTTTGGGAATTATCGGACGAGGGTCCTGGCGCCAATATGCAATACTGCTAGCTACTGCAAGAAATAGAGCTGCAACAAGTGCTGTTGCTGGTGCAAATTGCTCACTTAATAGAAAGACGATCATAAGGAGTGGAGTGTTGAAAATACCGCCCCCAATACCCACCATTGAGGAAATTGTCCCAACACCTATTGCATATATCGCTATGAGGACTGCATCTATAATCAGTTCTTGCATACCTAGTCCTTCCGATGACAGCTCGCTTCCAGACCACTACTTAAGCTGTCCTATTGAGATAGGCGTTCGTTTTAGGATGGCGTTTCACGTCGAGAAAGACAGTATAGCCCCGTTATGATGATGAGTATTCCGAATAGAATAAGGAGCGCTGCAAAATTCTGTTCTATAGCATCGGTTGCGAATACATTTACTATCAATCCTGCAACAACAATAAGGAAACCTACAATGGCAGTTACTTTGCCGGGTCTTGCGTTGAATGTCAAAAAGCTTGGTTGATCATCATCCCTCGCAATTGTTGGTGCCGCTGATAATTTGATATCGCTTTTGAAGAATCGTTCGTGATCCTCTGTCAGAGTACCTTTCAATTTTCCTTCCTCAATGAGGTCATTGATGAGCTCGATTACTTCATCGGTTGTGATTTCTAATCGGGTGCCCAAAGTATAGATGGCACTAACGTTTTGTTTCATTATGAGGTCGATTAATTCCTGTTTCTTCTCTGACATGTTTCAATCACATCACAAGTTGCTCGCAGAACTCGAATCCATATGTCTTTTGCCTTGCTTGCGGAAGTTGGGTCTTTCTTCAAATAATTCACTCTCATGGCTTTGTTGCATGAAAGATAACCTCTCCAAGACTTGTTTCATATACATCATAAATTGAAGACCATATATCAGTCATGAAAGTTTCTTAATGTAATCCTCACTTTCTAATATTGGCTTACTCAGGATTCCTTTGGGTGTCCAGATGAGTGAAGAAGATATGGCGGAGAAGGTTGGCCTTCCACCAGGCACTGTAGTTCATACTGGCATCGACAGAACTGAGAAAGTAATCATCAATATTATGACATTCTCTCAAGGACAAATGAGAGAGTATATCGCTGACTCAATGGATGATTGCAGTCCTCCCCTTGATAAAACAGCAATAAAGTGGGTTCATGTGCGGGGTGTCCACGATGTTGATATAGTGAAGACAGTCTGTGAATATTACGATTTACACCCCTTAGTGATTGAAGACATCCCTAGTGTCGGTCAACGACCCAAGTTTGAAGCGATGCCAAAGAGCATCTACCTAGTTTTACGAGAATATGGGCTTACACAAGAAGGCAAGCAACTTCATTCTGAACAAGTTTCAATAGTTCTGGGGAAGAACTTCGTACTTTCTTTTCAGGAGTCATCGGATGATATCTTCGATGCTATCAGATGTAGAGCTAGAAGCCCTGAGAGTCAGATACGCTCCAGTGGACCTGACTATCTAGTATACACCCTTCTCGACCTTCTTGTGGACAAGTATTTCGCAGTGCTTGAAGTTATTGGTGATCTGATTGAAGATCTCGAAGATGAGTTGATAGTACGTGCCACTAGTGATATACTTAATCGCATTTATCAAATTAAGAGAAGTCTCCTTTCATTTCGAAGACACATCTGGCCTTTGCGAGAACTTGTGTTGAAATTGCAGAGGGAAGCTTCATCCTTTGTGAATCCAGAAACACATGTTTTTCTCCGAGATCTCTATGACCATGTAATCCGAGTTACTGACCATGTTGAAACCTATCGTGAGTCAATCACTGGCATGCTTGATATCTATCTCTCCAGTCTTAGCAATAAGATGAATGAGGTAATGAAAGTGCTCACTGTTGTTTCAACAATCTTTATTCCACTCACACTCATGGCTAGTATCTATGGAATGAATTGGGAATGGATTCCAGAGATTACCTTCTTAGGGGCTGCTGGTTATCCAATTTTTCTTATTGCAATGCTATTGGTTACATTATTCCTCATTATGTATTTTAGAAGAAGAGGCTGGATCTGATTTCTAAACAATAAACACGACAAGGATGACTCCGAAGACAGTCAATAAAGCCCCCAATATTGATTGAGGTGTGAATTTCTCCTTTAAGAACAATATAGAGATTGGTAATGCAAACAACGGAGAAATTGAACCCAAAACGGATGCAACTGTTGCTCCTATCATCTTCACTGCAAATGTATAGAGCAAAGATCCCCAAGCCATTCCGAAGAATGCTGCAACTAGCACAATTTTTGTGGCTTTCCTAGTTGGTTTAGGCATTCCCCGCCGGACAGAACCAAGAAACAATGGTGCGATGATACCTGCCCCAAAAATCATACGCACAAAGTTTGCGTCAACTGGATCCACATCAGCAACACCTACCTGAAGTAAAACACTTCCGACCGACCAACATAATGCTGCGAAGAGTGCAAGTAGGAATCCAACTCCATCAAAATTACTTAATCCCTCATCATCCTTTGAAGAAGCCTGAGCCTTCGAGATGAGCATAACTCCGCCAACAGCAAGGAAGATACCTATGAAACGTGTCCAAAGAACGACTTCATTTACGAAAAATATAGCAATGATGTATGTAAAGATTGGATATGTGGTTGCAATCGGATATGCATACGAAACTCCAATCCGTTCCTGTGAAGATAGAAATGCAAGGTCTCCAATAATAAGACCTATTGTTACAGATGTTGCAAGGTAAAAGACTGCATTAATCGGAACAAAGAATGGCATTGTCCGAAAAGGCCACATGACTAAGAGTGTCATGACGATTAGCGACATCCATGTTTTCAACATAGTTATTGCTAACGGGGTCGCTTCATCACTCTGGGATTTGTAGACGTTGGTTGATATCGCCCATAGAAATGCGGCAATGATTCCAATTACACTTCCAATGAGAATTTCAGTAGATAGTTGCATCTGGAGCGTTACTGCAGATGACCAGAACTAAAATGTTACTGAGAGGGCACATATTATTCGTAGATTTCTCCTGCTTCAAGTGCTTTGAGGAATTGCTCCTTCTTGTACTCAGGTACGCAGTTCAATATACACCCGAAATTTGGACACTGTGAACAACCCCAGTGTCTGAGTGATACTATAAAAGAGAAGACCATCACTAGCTGGAATAACACAAATTCCCATCGATCAAGAAAGTACAATATTGGAAACAGAAGGAAGAATCCTGTAAAGCCTAAGAATGTCGCTTGACCTGCATGGCTTATGTGACCTGGTTTGTATTTGAACAACTTCGGACTACCCCAATTAGCAAGGCAATAGAATCGGTTCTCCTTTCCGTGTTCTTTTCCTGAGTACTCATAACATGGGCAATGCCTACAGAGAACATACCACTCTATACCTCCTGCAAAGAATAGCATGCTAAGGATGAAGTATAATGGAAACATCAGCATACCTTCAGTTAATAGAAACGAACCAAGTCCGAGAAACGAGCCGATATCGAAACTCCATCCAAAGTAATTGACACTGGATGTAATCATTCCTGCAAATGCAATCACAAATGGAGCAAAACCTAACGTCGCAAACCACCTAGCATCATGGAAGTGATATCTTGCGACAACACCGTGGTGTACTTTCCGATTCC
The DNA here is from genome assembly GCA_964590575.1 of uncultured archaeon. Classification (GTDB taxonomy): domain Archaea; phylum Asgardarchaeota; class Thorarchaeia; order Thorarchaeales; family Thorarchaeaceae; genus SMTZ1-45. The sequence goes on along the minus strand of CAZPWM010000042.1, from coordinate 4,810 downwards.
CTTCACTCAATTAGATTTCCTTCTTGGAATGAACATTCCTGTTCTGTTTCGATAGTCGATGTATGGCTGACCATATCGAATGACTAGATCTCTCTCTTCTGCTATGGCGGCCCAATAGAAGAACGGAATGTAAACGAATGAATAGAGAACGAGAAATGGTGAGTTCAATAACAGTGCAAAGACCAATCCTGTCCATACTTCTCCCAACATCTGTGGGTGTCTAATGGTATCGTAGATGCCACCATAGAGTGTATGCTCTTTCTTTGGAGTTGCTGTTTCTTCACCAGCGTCCTTGCCTCCACGATACATCAAATATCCACACGGTATCAGGATTAGAATTGCGATAGATGCAGTTAGTATGTAGGGTATTGGAAATGCTATGGGAAGTGGGACAGGAAGAGGATAGAAAAAATACACGACATAACCTATCATACCAATAAATAGGAAGAATCCAGACACTTGCCGATATTGCGCACACTTCTCATATGCCCCCTCGCCGATTTTCTGTTCAAGAGCAGCAGGACCTACACTCTTGACATAGAGAACCATACTCAGAAGCAGGGAGAGCACAAGCAAGATTATGAAGTTCAGCCATTCGATCATCATGAACTACTCGTTTTCTGTTTTGATTATCTGCTCATCCTTGAAGTAGCCCATGAAGAGCAGGAAGACAACAATCCCTGTACCTGCAATGTCAATCACTGCTAACGGGAGAAGGTACCAGACTGCTACGAAGGTCACTACAGAAATGTAAATTGCAAGCCAGAATCCCTTTGCTTTGTTCTGAAGAATCCAATATGCAGATACCAATCGAAATGAGGTGAAGAACCAAAAGATTGGGATGAACAAGGCGGGCGCATTTGTAAGAAGAGTTACCATCTCAGGATTTGAAAGTGGTAAAATGAGATACAAGTTTGGCATAATGTTCAGTGCGATCAGAGGAATGCACAAGCTGTCGCCAAATTCAATCAATGCGTAGATCATCTGTGCAAGTGCTCCATAGTAGAGCGGTTTGTTGTTTTTGACCTCAGAGCTAATCTTCATCTTACATCTCCACCAAATCTGAGTGAAGTATTATAGTAAGAAGGAACATAAAAACTAGTGTGATTTTTCGACCGCAATCTGTGTATTGATTGTTGTTGACTGCTGAATCTCTGCTTGCTTGGCATTATTAATAAGAATTTGAGAGGATTTGATATTGGTGCGTCATGTGGAATGGAAAACCTTGTCCGCGAAGATTTCAACAGCTCTTGCTTTAGCAGTGATTTATCTCCCTATTGTCGCAGGGATCATCACACCGATGGTATACCTACTTCCTGCATGGTATGTATCATGGTATGTTGCTGCCCTCATCTTCCCTTTCTCAGAATCGTGGTATGGTTTCTTTCTACCCGTCAATGATATTTTGCTTGTGTCACTCATCTGGATTTTTCAAGCTATCATTGTATCTGTAGGTACAGGCATATTTCTTTGGGGTCTACTTCAGATGACCCGTGAAATCCGGAACGGAAGTACCTTTGTCGACTCAGGTCCATATGCCTATGTCAGACATCCTCAACACTTGGGAATACTTGTGCTTCTCCTCCCATTTGCATTCGCCTTTGATTTGACATCTGGCTATTCGACTGGTATTAGACCCGGAGATATACTCTCATGGTCTCTAATGGCATTTCTTTTGCTTGCAGTGGCTGATTTTGAGGAGAGTCGCCTGATTAAATCTCTCAATGGTTATTCTGAGTACAAAGATAGGACACCTTTTATCATACCCAAATCGCCCAGAATTAAGTTCAATGTGCATCCACTATTGCAGCAAGGTCGACCGCTTCGATATCTGCTCTTCTTTGCTGTCTACTGGGCTTTGATTTCACTTGTCCTCTTTGGATTGGTACAATTACCACTAGTCTTCACAAGATGAAACCTCAGAGTGTACTAAATGTACGCAACTGCATCTATCTCAATCAGACAACCATAATGAAGTTCAGTCGAGGGTGCAACAGTACGTGCAGGTCTGTGTTCTCCAAAAAACTCTGCATACGCGTCATTCACCTTGCCCCACATGGAAACATCTGGAATGTACGCAGTTGTCCGCAGGACCTTATCCTTTGAACTCCCTGCTGCTTGGAGGACGTCCAAGAGGTTTTGCAATGCCGCCCGAGTTTGTACTTCAATTGGTCCACCAACAGGGACTCCCTTCTCTGGATCCATTGGTAACTGACCTGAAACATAGACAATCCCCTCGTGCACAACTGCAGATGAGTAATGTGCCTTGCTCTTCTTCTTGGCTTTGCTATCGACATCAATCATTTTCATTAAGTATCAAGTCCTCTTCTTTAATACTCCAACATTATAGGTTTCCAACTCACGACGCATAGTTGGACCGCCAACTATGTGATCAAGATACCATCCAGCTTTTTCAGCTAACTCCGACATCAATTCATCACCAGCAAGAAGTAGGTGCCACCAATCATCCACTTCTCCCTGGTACTTGTTTCTCAATCTAACGAGTCCTGGTGGATTCCCTTCAGCTCTATTCTTTGCGTGATATGCAAGATGCATTTCATCGTCAGTTTTCTCTGGATCTATCGAACCAGCAAGGACTATTGCATCATCGGTTGTTACTTGATGAAATCCCTTGAGCATCCTGACGACACCCTCTGGCTGACCCATGATACCGAAGTTGTTTCCAAAGAGCACAACCGTCCGAAAATCCGAACGGTCTAATTGGATTTCATCTGCAGACATCACAAAGACATTCTTGTGTCCACGCTTATGACACAAATCAACAGCCAGAGGTGATAGATCCACACCATAATACTCGAGACCCTGACTCTTCACATAGTCGCCGACACGTCCCACTCCACAACCTACGTCTAGTACTGGACCCTTGATGTCTTTCATAGCCCTTTTCTCTGACTCATTCCACTCCTCGAACGGTTTGATGTAAGAATCACCCGAGGTATTTCGAATGAAACCATCATCTCTCTCAATGATATAGCTTGAGTCCTTTCCTTCAACTGCATCTCGCATTATTTTTCCAAAGGTATCAGTCATGATTGTTATTGACACATAGGTAACCAAAAAATGGTTCGATTGACTTAATGACGTTAAGTAAAAAGTCACAAGATGCGACCGCGTAATGTGTCCCTCTGAAGTGCCTCCCCGTTATATATTCAATTCTTACGTAATTGCGATGGTTATTATTGAATTGATGTAGGGAAATGACACCGATGAGTAGGACTTCCACCTTTATGGGCTTCACAGATGCAGACGAAAAGGCACTTCATTTAGGCCGAGTGTTGATGATACTCCTCCCGAGTGCTAATCTCATCTTTACACTAAGCACAACGTTCTACATGATATTCATAGCTGAGGCATTAGGTGGCGGTGATTTCATAGAAGGCCTTGGTCTTCTCGGTATCCTAATCGCAATTGAAATGATCACTCAGACAATTCTTGACTATCCAAGTGGTGCCCTTGGAGATGCAATTGGACAACGCTATGTCATTGCTATTGGAAACTCGTTATACGCGGTTATCTTTTTTATGGTATCTTTTGTGACTTCCACGACACCTTTCTACTATCTTGCTGCTATTTACATGCTTCAAGGAATTGCACAATCACAGATTAGTGGAGCTTGGGGTGCTTGGTTTGACAACAACTATCGCATAGCAATGCCTCATGATACACAGCGTAAACAGTACGGCGTCTTCTGGGGAAGGATGGGTATGATCTCTCAAATCGCATCTACTGCTGCTCTCATACCAGGCAGTATCCTAGCCACTGTTTTCAACAGACCATTTGTGTTCCAAATAGAAGCTGTAGGGGCTGTGATTTTTGCGATGATGGTCATGCGTTACATCCGTGACTTTCCAGAGATCGAAGCACAAAGAGTTGAACGTCCTTCCATGAATGAATATACAAACCTGTTGAAGGAAGGTGTTAGTTATCTCTGGCATACTCCATTCGTCAAGTACCTCTGTATCGGTTCTATGTTATGCGCGAGTACAATCTCAGTCTGGGGGAATCTGATTCTATTTCCACTCTATTTCAGCTATCTCATTACTGATGTCGCAGTGGCATCATATCGCACTATCGCATTTATACCCGGAGTAGCAGCTAACGAGCGATCTGGAGTCTGGTCACAGAAGTTTGAGCCTAGGAAGTGGATCCCACGATTCAGATTGGTTCAGGCCTGCGGATTTGCCTTCTACATCATTCTAGCTGCTTTGATGTTCTTCTTCCCTCCTGTAGGCGACTCTGCTATAATGGCTACAGTTTATCTACCATTCACTTCGATTGTTCTCATCGAACTGCCAATTCAGCACATAATTCCAATAATCATGATATTCAGTCTCTTTACAGTGACCATGTTCTTTGGGGCTTTTGCAGAAATCCTTACCCAAAGAGAACTTTTAGACGCCATTCCCAACCGCAATAGAAACTCCCTATACTCGCTTCAACCCACAATACTCTTGCTACTATCAACGCCTCAAATAGTGGTCTTTGGGTGGTTGATACCTATCATTGGTTTCCCTGCCACATTACTAATCTGCGCAGTGATCTCACTTGGTGGTGTCTTCATAATTAGGTACGCGCTCTCACTAGAGAAACCTATAGCTGCAGTTGAAACACCTCAAGGAGAATCAATAGATATGACCACTGAAACTTATGACGCTTCTGAAGCAAAACTGCTTCTTGAAGAGCTTGCTGAAGATGTTGAGCAAATTGTTTTGAGCCCGGAGTGACGGACTTACTCCCGTCACTCCAACCCCCTTTTGTTTTCATGAGCAATGCTAAATAGGTGGATACC
>CAZPWM010000041.1:0-25166 GCA_964590575.1 uncultured archaeon | reverse complement strand
GAATCATAACCTGAAACCATGAGGATTTCAGTTGGTGAGATCAGGCTTGAGTTGTTTTGTGTGACAAAAGGTGCTTGGGTCTGAGTTTGTGCTGCTCCTACAACCATCATTGTGACAACAAGGAGCGCAAACAATCTACTCGTTTTTCTCATTCTGTAGCCTTCCTGATACCCAGTAGTCTGATTTCGGGCAGATAAGGCTCCGAGAATTTGTACTGCTTTTAAGGCTAGCGCCAGTCGCATGGATGTACTGGCTCTATAGCATTTGTTACTCTTGGGCGTTACTATCTGTTCTTCGAGAATCACGAAGAATGAAGAGGAGTCCACTACTTGCTAAATATCCTCCACCGAGCGCGAAAAGAATCAGGAGTATCACTCCTACCATTGCAACACTGGGTTGCAGATAGCTGCTTGGCGTAAGTGGGCTTATAGCAACTGCAATCGAACATGCTAGAGCGAGCATCAATAATACCATTCCAGCAGCACATGTTCTTGGTCCATCCTTGTTTTCGATAAAATCTAATGTTGGTTTCTCTGACATGAAACCCCACCAACATTCCCCTGATTCAGAATCTTATGAACTTGCTTACAAATTCAAACACATCATATCGTAACATGTAGTGTTTTTAGGATGAAGTATTGATTCAAGAAATTAGTTTTGCAGTTCCGTCTGAAACAATAATCGAATCAACTTCTTCAAGATATGGAAGAATTCTCACCAGGTTGAGTATTACTCAAGACGTAGCCATAGCTTACTAGATATCCTCCCATTAATGAGAAAACCAGCATGAGTATCAATGCACTCAATGTGAAAATCCCATTTGTAGAATTTGTTCCAAAATAGAAAGCACATGTAAATGCACACATCAGTAGTGCAATACCAATAGAGCAGTAGAACAGAACTCTTTCATTATTTTGTGACAAGAAACCCCACCAACTCTTCTATGATACTAAAGCATATCAACCTGCTGAATGAATTGCTACACATTTTATCAGAACATGTAATCTTATTAGAGTGAACGCTCAGCCCAGAATTTAGTCTGGTGGTGCTCCCCTTGACCGTTGACGAGAACAATAGATCCTTAATCAAAATATGGGCTCCCTCTGACACACTCTCCAACCGGGTACAGAAGCTTAGAGATCATTTTTACTCATTTTACGAACGCGAAGAGACAAACGAACCATACTCATTCACTACAGGTACAGCATGGGACGAAGTTTACTCTGTTCATGACTGGGCAAATGAGCCTGCACTCTATCCATTTATACCTTCGATTGACCAAACACTCAAGGCAATGGCTGTAAAAGTTAATCTTCCTGAAGGATACTGGAAACATGGTCTGGCAAAGAGGCGAGCAATATTTTTCCATGAGGTCATGACCAAATATATGCCTACTATAATCCTGGATGAAGAGCTTATTGTAGGATTCAATTTCAATACTGCTCTATCTAGATCTCTCAACAAATCTGAAACTACTGCGAGAAATAGAGCGATGGATAAGTGGTTCAAAGAAACAAGCCGACTCAACGAACTGGGGGTCGGGACCGCCTCATGTGTTCCTGGGCATCTCATACCAAATTATGCAAAAGTGATGAAAGTTGGAATGAGGGGTTTGGCTGAGGAATACACTGAGATGCTAAAAGGAGCCCTCACCATTGAACATCGAGAGTTTATTGAATCACTAATTCTAAGCTGCGAAACTGCACGAGATATTGGTCTCCGATATTCAAAGAAAGCTGAAGAACTAGCCGAAGAAGCGAATAATACAAGCCGAAGGGTTGAGCTTCTAAAAATCTCAGAGATATGCAGATTAGTCCCATGGGAACCGCCTACGACTTTTTGGGAGGCTCTGCAATCTCTCTGGATAGTCCACATGCTTGTAATGGCTGCTGAATCCTATCCCGGAGCGGGATTATCACATGGTCGTTGGGACCAATATATGTATCCATTCTACAAGAGTGATATTGAGGAAGGTAGACTCACTCGCGAAGAAGCAAAGGAGCTGCTTCAATGCTATTGGATAAAACACAATTATGTCTACGATTACCAAGGTCGTCTTGGTATCAATCAAGGCATCAACTCTAGTTTTGGCCAGCTCATCACATTGAGTGGCTGTGGCCCCAATGGTGAAGATCTAACTAATGACCTAACTTGGTTAGCTCTAGAAGTCATTGAAGAGATGAACCTGTTAGAACCAAAGCCAAACATACGCCTTCACAAAAACACTCCTCACGATTTCCTGATTCGCGTTGCTGAGATAGTTTCAAGGGCTCAAGGCTCTCCGTTTCTGATGAACTTTGACGAGCATAGTATAGATGGTCTTGTCTGGCAAGGAGTACCTCGAGAGGATGCTTGGGACTATGGTATCGTCGGTTGTTTAGAGAATACTATGCAAGGGAATGATCGTTCAGATACTGTTGACGTAAACATCAATCTAGTGAAAGCTGTTGAACTTGCATTGAATGATGGCAAGGATACAGCATCTGGTGTACAGCTCGGTCCTAAAACTGGTCACCCATTAACCTTCAAGACATTCAACGATTTCATGAATGCGGTTAAGTCGCAGCTTAAAGATCTCGTTGTACAACTTGTTACAGCTGGAAACATGGCGGATACGCTACGAGCCAAATACCAACCAGTCCCGTATCTGAGTGCACTCATGGATGACTGTGCTGTAAATGGAAAGGATGTCAACGAAGGTGGAACAACCTGGAACTTCAATACACTAGAGGGAATGGGCATTGCGACTCTTGCTGACTCAGTAGCTGCAGTAAAGAAGATAGTCTATGAAGATAAACGGGTTGAAATGAAAGACCTTCTATCTGCAATAGAATCAAACTACGAAGGTCATGATGAACTTCGTCAATTACTAAGATCCAAAGCTCCTAAATTTGGAAACGATGATGATTATGTTGACGAAATTGCCCGTGAACTCTCTGTCTTCTGGGCTGAGGAGGCATTCAAGCATGAGAATCCATTTACAGGACGAAAATACAGAGCTGGTTACTTGTCTTGGAATTACTATGTGCCTCTGGCTCCTCTAACTGGAGCAACACCTGATGGACGACGTCGTGGAGAATTTCTTTCTGGTGGCGTTGGAGCAGTTCAGGGAATGGACTCCACAGGACCAACAGCCTCAATACGCTCAGTTGGAAAACTAGATCTTGAAACCATACCTAACGGAGCATCTCACACGATAACTATTAGTCCCTCAATGGTGCAGACTCCTGAACATATAGAGAAACTTGCTGCACTTCTTAGAGCGTATAATGAAGTCGGCGGGACTGCTCTTCAGATTAACGTCATAGATGCCAAGACACTTCGTGATGCTCAGAAGAATCCTGACGCCTACTCGAATCTTATGGTTCGTGTGACAGGATACAATGCATTCTTTACTCAAGTCGGAAGAGAACTACAAGAGGAAATCATTACTCGAACGGAGCATTCACTCTGATGACCATATCAGGAATTATCACAAATATTCAACGGTGTTCAACAGAGGATGGACCTGGGATTCGGACCACAGTTTTCTTCAAAGGCTGTCCAATGTCGTGTATATGGTGTCATAATATTGAAACAATTGATCCCAAACCAATAGTGATTTGGTATGCGGTGAAGTGTATCGGTGATCAGGCTTGCGTTCGTGCATGTCCTGAGGAAGCACTTGAAATGACGCCTGATGGTCTCAAAATTGACAGAGAGAAATGCGTGGTATGTGGAATATGTGAGGATGCATGCCCTACAGGTGCAGTCAAAGTAATGGGCAAAGTATGGTCCTCAGAGGATTTAGTACAGGAGCTACTTCGCGATAAGGTATTTTTTGAGACCTCAAAGGGTGGTGTTACCCTCTCTGGAGGTGAAGCGACCTTTCAGGCTAAGTTTGCATTGGAGATCGCAAAAGGGCTACAGACAGAAGGTATCCATGTAGCGCTTGATACTTGCGGCTACTGCAGTGAGAGTGTACTGAAAGATTTACTCCCCTATGTTGACCTAGTCCTCTATGATTTGAAGGTCATGCATCCCAACAAACATGAGCAATATACAGGTGTCCCTTTAGACACCGTTCTCAGGAATGCTCTAATCATTGCTGAGAGTAAGATACCAGTCTGGATACGTACTCCTATTATTCCTGAGCACACTGATGATGAGGAAAACATCCGCGCAATTGCACGATTCATAATCGAGAACATACCGACGACAGAACGGTATGATCTTCTCGCATTCAATAGAATGTGTATTGACAAGTATGCATTATTCGACTTAGAATATCCCCTCAAAGACTATGACCTAGTTGACAAGGAAACTATGGAGCATTTGGCACAAGTTGCGCGTGACGAGGGACTCTCGAATGTAGTGTGGTCAGGAATGACCAAGAACTCAAAGACAAAGAATCAGACAGAAGACGAGGAGGTCCGGACCTGTGGATGATTTTAGATTGAACCAAGAACTGGTTGATATAATGAAAGAATTCGAAGTACCTAAATTCATGGCAACGAAGGATTCTGAAGGAGAACCCAATGTTGTACCCGTTTTATCGTGGACTGTATATGAAGGTAACACCTTAGTCTACGGTGACTTCATGACTTTCAAGAGTCGAAAGAACGTCAACAATGGGAACTCACAGATGTCAATCTTGGTCTTTGCAACAAACCTAGATAGTTGGTTGATTAAGGCTGATTTTGAATCCTACCATCGCAATGATGAAATCTACGAATTCATAGCGCAGACTCCTCTCTTTCGTTATAATCAATATACGAATGCTCGAGGCGCAGGCGTCGCAGAGGCTATTTGGTCAAGTCAAAAGTATTCAATCTCAAAACTAAGCGTTCTATCTGCATTTCTCAAAGCAAAGATTGCTGGTCGAAAAGTTAAGACTGAAGAGACCGTTGAGGGTAATATGCCCATCAACGTGCAACAAAGGTTCTCACAAATGGCCGCGGTAAAAATCATTGCATACATTTCAGAGGATGGATATCCCGTAGCATTTCCTGAATTTGGCATGATTCCTGTTTCTTCAAACAGGATTGTTGTTAAACGTGGAGAGGAAACGCGTCGTGGTTTCGCCCTCAGAGATGGCACACGCGTCGCTATTTCACTTGTGACTCTTGAACCTGCTGCTTTTCAGCTAAAAGGTTACTTCAGAGAAATTGATGCATCGACTGGTTACATCGAGATTGATCGTGTCTATACGTGCTCACTCCCAAGACCTGGTGCAAGAGTTGACATTCCAATGTTAACCCCAGAGTTGTGAGTGGTTTTTAGTCAGACCACAACGCTTTTTGTAGCCTCTGAATGACCTGCTGTCGGTGCAACACTTGAAAGTTTGGGAGTATACAGCTAAAGACGGTCGCGCAATCACAGTTCGAGAAGCCATTGTTGACGATGCCGAACACTTGCATGCTGGCTTCAAAATGGTAGTTGAGGAACATATGTGGCTTCCAACTTTTACACCCAATTCTCACGTTGCAGATTGGATGAACTGGATTCAACGAACTCGTACAACTAGAGAAGTTCTTCTTGTAGCTCACGTTGATAATGAATATGGTGGACATCTATCACTCCAACCCGAAGAATGGAATGCTTCTCAACATGTTGCGAAACTAGGGCTAATTGTAAGGAAGGACTGTCGAAATATCGGTATTGGTAGAGGTCTCATGACATCGGGAGAATCCATTGCATTTACCAAGGATTATAGTAAGATAATCTTGAGTACTTTCAATGACAATGAGGTGGCCAAAAACCTCTACAAATCCCTAGGATACCGTGTCGTAGGAATTAGAAAGAACCACTTCAACATGCCTAAGGGCTTAATAGATGAATTGCTTATGGAAAAAGAGTTAGCTGAATAACGGACAAGGTGTTCTTCCATGTGGCGTACTATTGTTGACTACCTCAGTGAGTCTCCGCAAAGACTGAAGGTGGCTGAGGCGATTGTCCGACACGGATTTCATATCGAGGGTCCAGGTGTAATAAAGTGTGGTGATATTAGAATCCCCTTGAAATCACTTGGTAAAGCTCTAGATATTGATCGGCGTACTGTTCGAGCGACCACTGAAGACATTTGCGAGAATGAAGCACTATGTGAGTTCTTCTCATTATTAAGACCAGCTGGACCTTCTCTTGAGAGAGTTAGCAGAGTACTTGGTTATGGAGTGGTGACTATTATTGTAGATTCGCCTGGTTCCCCTGGAATTCTTTCAGAAGTCACATCGATGATTGCAGGTTATGGAATACCAATACGTCAGGTACTTGCTGAAGATGTCGCAATATATCAGAATCCCTGTTTGAAGGTGATTACCGAAGAACCATTGCCTGGTAGAGTTATAGAATCACTTGCTGATATCAAAGGAGTCCGGAAAGTCATTATTGACAAATAAATTTCATCCGAATTACGAAACTTGAAAAGGCATGTGTCTTGCGAACAGTGGAGTGTTTCTAGATGGACCCTGAAGCAGAAGTGACTATCCCCGTTGGTGATGTTCTGGATACAGCGTTTGATGAAAAACCAGGCGGGATGTATCAAGTTTGGATGCTAGCTATTTCACTAAGTATTCTGCAGATTGGCTTTGGTCTTGTCACACCAATTTTTCCCTATTACATTTCTTCTCTAGGTATGGCTGGCATTGAATTAGGCGTGCTTGCGGCTTCTTTTGCCATTGCGCGAATTATTCTAGCTGGACCTTTGGGTGGTCTTTCAGACAGAGTGGGACGAAAACCTGTCCTGATTGTTTCACTCCTCGGATTTGCATTCTCGAATATCGTGTATGCTTATGCACAGGATGTAATAGTGATGGTCGCAGCACGTGCACTTGAAGGGGCTGTTTCAGCTGGTTTCTTTCCAGCAGCCAATGCATTTGTGTCCGATGTCACCACTACAAAGAACAGAGGCACTGCCATGGGTTATCTCAGCATGGGTAACATGGTGGGTTTTATTGTTGGTCCCGCGCTTGGCGGATTTTTAGCCCAATTTCTTGGAATTCGAATGCCGTTCATTCTAGCGGCATTTGCTACACTCATTACGATGGTCTTTCTCTACGTTCTTGTTCAAGAACCAGCAAGGAAAACAATCAGAGGTTCCATACCAAAGTTACCCATTCGAGAGGTAATATCAAGAGCGCGACTATGCTATGGGATTCTCGGAATCGCGATGTTTGCAAACATGTTTGCAATGGGTGTACTCGAAGTCGCGTTTATGCTTGATGCAGTTATCAACATCGGTGTTGAGCCATATGAGATAGGCATATTCTTCGGAGTCATAGGCATCACGATGATGATTGGAAGCGTAGTGTTTGGAAAACTATCTGATATTAAAGGTCGTAAATGGCTGATAGTGATTGGAGCTATGATTGGAGCTCTATCAATGATAATGTTCATTTTTGCTGGTAATACAATTGATCTACTGATTGCAGGTATCGTACTCTCAATTGGTATGTCGATGAGGGGCCCAGCAATTCAGGCATTAATCGCGGATGTGACAGATCCTAGCGCATACGGGGTGTTGATGGGTGTGTTTGGTGCTGTAAGCAATAGCGCATATGCAGTCAGTCCACTCATGGGTGGTAAGATTTTTGATGACACAGGTTCCGCTGCATTGAGTCTTCTCATTGCTGGTGGGGTTTCAGTAGCTGGGGGTGTGGCTGCGGTTTTCCTACCTAATGATGCAGGTAAAGACAGCTGCGTTGTCACCCCTGAATCTGAAGTCGAAGGTTTTGAGAATATTGTGAACGATTGACCTCCACCTTCTAAACCATAGTGGCTGATACATATGCAACAACGCTAGAGTTGTCTTTTGTAATATCTCCGGAGTTTGTGTACTTCAGAACATTAAATTGAGTTGCACCTCTCTCCTTAGCAAAAACCATTGCTGCAGCGATTGGTCCTGCTCCACATATACTAATCCTATGTCCCTGCACAAAAGAAAGGAATCCTTCTGGATCTAAGAACTCAAGATACTCCATGGCCTGATTATCTTTCTTCCTTGCACTTTCAGCTGATTCAAAGTGAGTGAAATCCGAACTTGCAATAACTAGAATATCCATCTCATCTGCAAACTTGGCTAAGGTCTTCCCTATTGATTCACAGACTGTATATGACTGGTCTGAAACGCATATGGGCACGAAACTCACACCTGGTCCGAAAGTGTATTGAAGGAAAGGCACTTGCACCTCGAGCGAATGCTCATTGCTGTGTGCGATACAGTCATTCGAAGCGTACTCATCTTCCTCAACAATTGCAGCTCCAAGAATTTTATCGAACTGCGCGATACCGAGAGGTGTCTGCCAATCGTCATTGCAAACTGCGAGTCTTGCACCCATTCCAGTGTGATTTGGTCCAAGCAGAACGATGTGGTCTGGTATTCCATCTTCGTAAATTTTGAGATAAGTATGAGCCGCTGGCATACCTGAGTACATGTAACCTGCATGGGGAGCAATGACTGCCTTAAGTGTCCTTGAAGTTCCTGGTTCTCCTTCTGGAAGCCGACCCGGCCCAAGGGAACCTAAAAAGCAGCTCCTAAGACGCTCTTGGAGTAAGTCATCCCTCCCTTCATAGAACCGTCCTGCAACTACTGGCATACGCACCATTGTAATCCCTTTGATATCATGGCAATCCTGTGAGAAAAGCCTTTGGTCTCCACGAATTGGAATGCTGAAGAAACCTCATCTAAGTTATGAGCTAGGGTTTCCTAAGTGTTTTGAGGAAATACTCCAACAAAAGATCAGTTTTGACTTGCTCAGTCTTTTTTGATTCCATATCTCGCACGCTGACCTCCCCTTTGACAATATCACGTTCCCCAACGATGATTGTGAATTTCGCATTTTTCAAGTCTGCCTGTTGCAACAGTTTCTTCAGAGGTCTGTCCATCAAATCCACTTCACAGGACAGACCAGCTTGAACAAGCTCGGTCTGTATTGCAGTAGCAAACCTTAGCATAGGACGTTTGATTGGGGCTACAAAAACATCAAGCTGTTTTTCAAGATTCTTTCCACCCCCTCTTGCTAGAACAATCTCAATTAACCGTCCGATACCCAGTGAGATTCCTGTAGCGGGTGTTGACTGGCCTCCGAACTTCTCGATGAGACGATCATATCGACCACCTCCAAGAATAGAGCCTACTGCTGGTTCTCCGAGATATCTTCCTTCAAAAACGGGCCCCGTATAGTAGTCGAGACCACGGGCAAGTGACATGTCGAATTCAATCAACTCCGACACTCTGCTCTCCTCGAATATTTCTGCCATGAGACTGAGTTCCTCAACACCTTCGAACCCAATCTTTGATCCTTCTAAGAGGTCCTTGAACTTCTCAAGTGTCTTTGTCCCGCTACCCTTGATAGTTATCGCGTCTATCAAGAAATTACTCTGTTTATTTCCGATGCCCCGTTCACCAAGCTCTTTCATAACACCTTCTTTGCCAATCTTATCGAGTTTGTCGATTGCTCGGAAGCACTCGAAAGCCAGGTCGTCAGAAACACCCGCTTTCTCTGTCATTCCGCGAAGGGCCTTGCGGTTGTTGATACGAATCATATACTCTGAACCAAGAACTCGCTTGAGGAACTCAAGAGCAACTAGTACTACTTCTGCATCAGCTGCTGGGTTAGTAGTTCCAATGATATCAACATCTGCTTGTTCAAACTCTCGATATCGACCAGCTTGAGGTCTATCATACCTCCATGCTTTTCCGACTGCGTATCGTTTGAACGGCTTTGGTAGGTTTGGGTTCGTCGCAACAATACGCGCAAGAGGTACAGTAAGATCAAACCTTAAACCAACCTCTCGTTCTCCTTTATCCGTGAATTTGAATGTTTCAGCTTCTACCTCTTCTCCGCCCTTTGCTGATAACGTTTCCCAGAGCTCCATCACAGGAGAGTCCAATGGCTCGTATCCATACAGCTCAAAAACCTCAACTGCAGTAGCCATGAGGTAATTCTTGATTTGCATCTCCGGACCCATGAGGTCTCTCATACCCCTGACTGTTCGCATCTCACTCATTGAACTTCCTCCAGAATTCATTCAGGTAACAGGCAGAGTTGGCGGAGGTTACACTAAGGGTATTCATATAGATGAACAAATCCACCACACATCACATTTGTCACCAATAGCGAGTCTGGCATATCCTACTTTAAGTCTTGTGTAGAAAACTTGAGGTCATCTACACAAAGAAACCGAGTGATAAGTATACCAAATAGAAGATAAATATTCCACCAATGATGACCGAATCCCGAATCACATTTTTCAGCAACTTGGTTTCTCTGTCAGCAACGTAGACATAGAACATCTTGTTTAGAACTGACATTGTAGTTGCGAGAATCACTGCATCTATGGCAATCGCTAAGGTCAGCTGTCCCGTTACGAACAAGGTTGCGGCACTTGCCACTACTGCGCCTGCTGAAACAAATCCGCCTATTATTGCTGCTATAATCACTCCTGTGTCACTAAACGTTTCAGTTAGTACTAACTGTACTAAGTAGACTATGGCAAATATGGCTGCGAACCGCAGCGCAGCTCCAAATTCAAAGGGTGAAACAAGTTTAGTATCAAACTCTTGTCCCTCTCCGTGATGTTCGGATCGTTCATCAAGAATGCTGCGAATCATACTGATTACTATAATCACAACGATAGGTATCAGAAACAATGTAATTAGACTGAATGTCGTATCTAGAATAATTAGAAGAAATCCGTTTCGAACAACCATTGCCACATTTGCGAAGATGACAGATAATGCAATCTTTCCAGAACCTTTTCGTTCTGAGTTGACATAAAAATCAGTCACACTAGTTACTGTGGCTTCACTATTTGCCAATCCACCAAAGAATCCAAAGAAATAAACTCCTTTGTCTTTAAACTTCTTCACCAACAAGTAGTTTGCAAAACTAATTGTCAGAAGGATTACAATTAGGAAGTAAATCGTGAATAGTGGGTACGCTATTGTCCCCAGCATAATAGTTTCTGGAATCAATGGCCAAAGAAACAGAATGATGACACCCAATTCTACAGCACTAATCATCTCATCACGCGTGATGACCTCAACAGCATGAGCAAGCTCATCCTTGAACCAAAGAACTACAAACACTCCAAATGACACAGTCATCGCAAGGACTCCAAGCATTCCAACGAGTTGCCCTTCAGATGGGGTATCTAATCCAACTAGGATGCCAAGTACAAAAGAAATTGCAAACACCAGTGGTGTAGTCAATCCTTTACCCATTGTACGAAACATCTTGTAGTAGATCTGTGATGTAACAAGAATGCACGAAATTATAATCGCGTAAATAAGAATGGACTCATCACCGATAATCTGGGAAGAGTATGCAGCAAGTGTACCAAGAAGACTATGAAGACCAAAAGACCGTACACCTACAACCCGTTCGGACTCCATTTTCTTCTGCCGTTCTAAGCCAATCAGTGCGCCAACAACAAAGCCTAGCAGTGTCTTGACAATAAGATCTGCGCTGGGTAATAACTCTTGCACTTTCATTCACCACTAGGAATGGTAGAGATATGATGATTTACTTTTAAGGCGTAGTATGATTGCACATATAGATAGTTGGGATAAAATGAAAAGCGAGGATAGAACTAGTCCAACCTCGTGTTCTTCAAAAGTATTGACAATGCAATGTCGTGAAACTCACCTGTAGGGAGAGTTCTTCGAACTGTCATAGGCAGAACCCCAGCTCGAAGCTCAGCTTCTGCAAATCCGAAACGTCCCTTGGGTGCTGTCTTCATGTCAATTAAAACCGGCGCGCCCATGGAAATTTGAAGGGCTCTCGCGCCAATGATGCGAGCTTTTTCGAATCTTGTTAGCCACTTCGGACCAATGGGAATCCCCATCGCTGCTTTTTCTTGATCATAGCCAGTCACAAGTCTCTTGCGTTCCTCAGCTCTGGCTATTGCTGCGATAGGCTCTAGTTCGTGTTTATCAGGCTCTGGCTCAGGAGCTTTCTTCCTTTTAGATCTCCCTTTGCCAGTCAGGTCGATGGCTCCGGACTTAACCTTCTCTAGAAGATCAGCTGCTTCTGCAATTGTGGCCTCAGCTTTAGCGACACTCAGCCCTGCTACTGCGGCAGCGAGTTCCTCCTTGTCTGCTTCCACTACCTTTTCCAGAGTATCAAAACCTGCAGCACCCAGTTTTTCTGCTGTCTTTGGACCTACTCCTGGAATGTTTGTCAAAAGAGCCACTATCTCTTCAATAGCAGACTCTTCTTCAGCCTCTTCTTGTACATCTTTTGGTGGTTCGGAGCCTTCTGACATGAGCTACACCTGATTTCATTCTACGTTTGACTCTTTCTATTCGTCGTCGCCAAAGTCACCATCGCCACCAGGACCGCCACCCATATCTGGCGCGCCTCTGGAGCTAATGACATCATCGATTTTGAGAATCATTTGAGCTGCCTCAGCTGCTGACATAACAATCTGTCGATTGACAATAGCCGCTTCGACAACACGAGCTGCCTTCATGTCACCTACTTTACCTTTTGTGTAATCAATGCCATAAAGCACTTTACCCTCTGTGTGGGCTTTCCTCAGGTTGACAATCACGTCAATGGGGTCAAGTCCTGCATTCTCAGCAAGAGTTTTTGGAAGTGACTCAATGGCGTCAGCAAATGAATTCACTGCATATTGCTCACGACCTTCAAGAGTTGAAGCATAATCTCTCAGTTGCTTAGAGATTTCTGATGCTAGTGCACCGCCACCATAGGTTATCTGGGGATGCATTACAACATCTCTTACAACATAGAGCGCATCGTTAAGAGCACGGTCGACCTCATCAACGATGTGGTCAGTTCCACCCCGAACAAGTATTGTAACAACACTTGACTTTGGTGTACCCTCAATGAATAACATCTTGTCATCTCCGACATCCCTTTGTTCAATGAGCTTTGCTTTACCAAGGTCTGCTGCAGTTAGATTCTGTATTTTGGATACGATAGTTGCACCAGTTGTTTCGTGCACTCGCTCTACATCAGACTTCTTGATTCTCCGCACTGCCATGATGCCATGCTTGGCGAGGTGGTGTTGTACAACATCATCAATACCTTTCTGGGCAATTACCACATTTGCGCCTGCCTCAACAATCTTATCGACCATACTCGTCAGCATGCGTTCCTCTTCATCCAAGAAGCTCTGCATAGCAGATGGTTTTGAAATGGAGATTTTAGCATCGAACTCGGTCTTACTAACTTCAAGAGCAGACTCTATTAACGCTATTTTGGCTCCTTCGACTCTCTTTGGCATTCCCGCATGAACAACCTCTTTGTCAAGAACTAAACCCTTTACAAGTTCAGTCTGTTCCACTCTCATTCCCACTTGCTTTTGACGGGGAATATTGTCGATATCTAATAATTCACCCTTGGGAATATCCTTAGCAATTGAAAGAACTGCATCTACTACAAGCTTAGCTAAGGTGTCTTTGTGGGTTGACACAAACTTGCTTGACATCGAAGTTTTCGCAACATCTATGAGAATCTTCTTGTAGTCACTAGCTGCTGGGTCCACTGTTTCTGCAACCTCGTCAATGACCTCCAAAGCTTTCTGAGTGGCTTTTCTGTAACCACTGATAATTGTGGTTGGATGGATCTTCTGGTCGAGTAGAGTTTCAGCCTGCTTGAGCAGGTCTCCCGTCAGAATTGCGGCTGTGGTTGTACCATCTCCGACTTCTGCATCCACGGTCTTAGCGACCTCAATCACCATTTTTGCAGCAGGATGCGCTACATCCATCTCTTTCAGGATTGTAGCTCCATCGTTGCTGATTGTAATATCACCGAAACTATCAACGAGCATCTTATCCATTCCCTTTGGTCCCAGGGCTGACTTGACTGCTTCGGCAATCACAATTGCGGCCATGATATTGTTTCTCTGAGCATCGCGGCCACGCGTTCTCTCGGTGTCCTCTCTTAGAACAATCACCGGTACCTGTTGACTCATAAATTAATTCCTCCAATTCCTGGTTCGAATAGTCAGTTGACATAATACTAACTGATTTCGACCAGTTAAAGAAAACTGTACATGCGCTTCGTTGAATTTAAGTTTAAAAACGTTGCTTTCAGGCTGTTATTATAGGTCGCCTGAGAACAACATTGTCACCTCTCCTGGCTCCGATTGCCTGTGAGATGTGAGAGCATTTCGCCTTCGTTATATAGTAGGTTTCCACACCAATTTTCCGTTGTATTTCGGGGACAGTTTCAATGTTTGCTTGACCTTTCGAAATGATAAGATCACTCTGAGCCATGAGCTGAAGGAATTCCTTGCTCACCAATTCGATTGGAACGCCATGCGCCCAAGCACCACTATTTGTAATTGTAGCTAGTTTTTCTATCTCGGTTCCACGGACATCTTCCTCAGTTGCATCGTTAATCATTGCCCGTCCCTTGACCACAAAGGTAGTTTTCCAACCAAGTTCTTTCAAGAACCTAAGAATGGGAATATCAAGTATCACTTCTCCTGCATTATCAGCAAGGTAGAGTAGGTTGCCTGGTCGAGACTTGAGCGACCTGTAGAGATGTTTGGAGTCATCAAGAGCAAACCCCTCAGTAAGGATTGATTCGAAGACTTCAACGAGTGCTCCTAAGTCGGGTCTATGTTCAGCAGTATTATAGTCAATAAGATTACCTGCAATTGAAGCAGCGAGACATGCTCTCAGCCTGTCATATCCCTCAAGAACATCAATTCTCTTCTCGATAGATGGAAGTGCCTTGAACGCTGACTCCTGACTAAGCCTCTTGATCTCTGAGTAAGGGTCATAGACTCCTGCCATTGTGGAAAGCTCTTGATAGAGCTGTATCGACAGCAGAATGGGCGGGAGTTTTTTTCTATACCCCTCAGAAATACGTTTGAATGCGAACGAAAAATAACTGTTCTTCTCGTCTACATCTTCGGTGAGTAAAGGGATGAGCGTTTTTAGACTATTAACAATACACGCAGAACAATCCGGAATCAGTGGGACCTCAATATGGTTGCTCATCTGATTCTACATCCTCTTGGGTTACATTTTCTTTCTTAAGCATAAGATACGCATCTTCACCATCGCGATAGTAACCTCTCAATACTCGACGGACAGAATATCCAAGTTTTTCGTAGACTGCAATTGCTTCTTCATTTGTCTTCCTTACTTCAAGGAAAAACTCACTAGCTCCATAGGAAATCATACCACCCATTCCTGCTTTGACGAGTGCCTTTCCAATTCCCTTGTTTCTTAAAGTTTCAAGAACCGCAACTGAAACTATATGCCCCTTTTTCACAGGCATTCGACCAAAACCAGAGATGCCTCTCTCAATTCTGCACATTATATAACCGACTACTTCTCCCTCATATTCCGCGACAAAGAATGCCTTGGGTGCATGATAATAAAGTCCCATGAAGAACTGATCTGGATAGTTTTCTGGTAAGCACATCTGATTGATTGACACAACATATTTGATATCATCCGGCTGAAACTCACGGATAGCGAAGGGTTCATTCATAGCTGTGTAAGACGGAATTCAAACGTCTTTTATGAATTATGCACGTGTCATTCGTGTTTCTTTCTCAAAGCTTATCTTGAAGACCGTGTAAAAAAGACGCATGTCTGTAATACTTGTGGGCGGTTCTCCTGGAACCGGCAAAACAAAAGTTGCAAAGATACTCGGTAGTAAACTGACTGTAGAAGTGATTGCACTTGGACAGCTAGCTGATGACTCTGGGTGCATTACTGCTGAAGACAAAGCCCGCAATACTGGAATTATCAATGAGGATTGTTTAGTCGATGCACTTTTCGAACTAACTGAGGACAAGAGTAAAAGATTGGTCATAGAGGGTCACTATATCGATCTTGTACCTAGCTCCTCTGTCCAATGGGTATTCATTCTCCGAACACATCCTGAAGTACTCAGGAAGCGATTGTCTGAACGTAACTACTCAGATGACAAAGTGACTGAGAATGTTGAAGCAGAGGTAATTGGAGTGTGTCAGATGGACGCACTTGATGCATTTGGTGAGAAGAAAGTATTCGAGATTGATACCACTGAGCTAAGTCCACCACAGACTGTAGAGAAAATCCAAGCGTTGATGAAGAACGGATCTTCACCAACTCGCATAGACTGGATGGCTCTGCTTGAAGAACAAGGACGAATTGATGAGTTCCTTTCTGATTAGTTCTCTTTCTCCTTCAATGCTATTGCAAGAAGTGCAATGATACCGGCAATAATCATAGACAAAGGAGTGCTAGTCGCATAGATCAAACCTGCTAAATTAGGGTCACCTAAAGGTGGTGACACAGCGAATGAGATTAGGAAGTACACTGTCCCCCCTGACATTCCTAGCATAGCTGCTGGAATGAGTGCTAACCAAGTGGCTCGTGGGTTTGTATATGCAAAATAACTCAGAATAATCATGAATACTCCTGCAATAATCGGGAACACGTAGATAATTCCACCAGTTCGAAGTAATGCCTCAATAAACGTAGCAAATCCAACCTCGGGCGGAACCCCAGGTTCTCGAACCATCACTTCAAGAAAATTTGTTGTGATTGCTAGAATGCCGCCAAAAATTAATACCATGGCAGACCATCGATAGGAAAGTATACCAAGCTGACGTTTTCTCAATTGCTTCTTCAGCTCCTGAGCTTTCCTTTGGCGCTCAGATTCTCTACTCACTTCAATCTGGCGCTCCTTCTTTGTTAATCCATCATCAACGTAATCTGAATCATCATCATCGTCTATTGCATCGATTAGTTCTTCAGCCATATCCTCTGAATTTGAACTGTCTTCGTCCATTCTTTCTCCTGATGCTTGCATCTGTTCACGTATTTAAGCATCAGTATCTACGACTCTTTCTTGTTGCAGGAACATTACAAAGATGTTCTAGTTCTTTAACAACGGGATTTTCCAAGATTTCATCAACCATCTTGATAATATCTGGTTCTTGAGCAGTTACGGAAAGGTCATTCCTACCTTTGCTTACTTGTTGTTCGAATTCGTCATCTCCAAAATATAACGAATAAACGAGTGCATCCGCTAATCTGTCGAGAGCTGGAATATACTCTTTGTTAGTCTTTTCCTTCTGGTCGGAATGAAGTTGACTTAATGTGTCAAAGAGGTTTCTGTACACACGAGGATGCTTAGGTAGTACAAGTGGTAAATCTTCCATGATGCCGGTGTTCAGACAACAAGTGAGTTGAGAATAGTTAGTTAGATACCTAATGGATATCTGTTTTACAAGTCGCGAATTCAGAATTAAACCAAGAGTGCGGAGGTCGACATTGTAGTCGAGGGGTGTGATCCTAACAATACCTCCACCGTGTATCATCCCTCTTGGTTTCATGATACACCTTGGGTATCTGTAGTTCTTTGTGGCTACAAGTAATTCGTTTTCAAACGAGTCCTTCAACGCAGAATCTTGCCAAAACCAATCATCAGTGTAGTACACATGTTGGGTTTTCAGACCATACCTCTGAACACTTCTTCCACTCGTAATGTATGGTGTCTTAAATTTGGATGTCAGTTTCTTCCTCACATGTTCTTTTGGGATATCACGCCCTCTTCCTGCCACAAGAAGACCTTTCTGACCTCTCTCGAGAATCTTTGAAAAGATATGATCATGATAGATTGAAAAGACTCTACTTTCCTCGAGCACCCGTGAAGACAGAACATTAGATTGTTCAAGGTTATACCTTCTTGACTCCACAATGATTTTGTGCTCACCATCACCTTGAGTCATTCCACAGTACAAGCTAACCATCTCAAGTGTGACTTCTTCGAAAGGATTCCCTTCATCTACAATCTTCCAGAGATTGAGGTGATTCAGAAGAAAGTTCCTTATCTTTGAAAACTGCTTCACTCTTAAGAAACTGTTAGGCACAAGAAAACCAAGTTGTGCTCCTTCTTTCATCAAAGATGATGCCCTGACAAGAAAATGTGCGGCACTATTCCATGTACCACTTTTTCCCCCTCCAACATTGTATGGATACAGTGTTGTAATGAATGGTCTCTCTATTGACCCAAGGATACTTCCATAGGGTGGGTTACCAATTACAATATCGAATCCCGAATTCTTGCTACGAAATACGTTTTGAAATTCCAATCCCCAATGAAA
Source organism: uncultured archaeon (assembly GCA_964590575.1). Classification (GTDB taxonomy): domain Archaea; phylum Asgardarchaeota; class Thorarchaeia; order Thorarchaeales; family Thorarchaeaceae; genus SMTZ1-45. Next base: position 7,103 of record CAZPWM010000041.1, on the reverse strand, counting down.
TGGTTTCGCTGCATTATAGATGTTCAAAATCTTTCTGGGGTCACGTGGATGAATTGTACGAAGGAGAGAATTATCCAACTCATTCATCGATAAGGTTTCTATGCTGGTCGGGATTTTAACATATCCAACGAGGCTATTTCCATATCGAATATTCATTTTGGTGTTTGATTTTTCTTCTTTGTTGATCCAGTTGCTTATCTTATTCTTGCAGGTTATGATTGCGTGCGGAGCTAAATCCACACCGAATAGACAATCTGCTACAATTGATTGTCTTAGGTTCTTTTCTCCATCATTATCACCAAGGCTGATTCGGATCTTTCTAAGCCAATTAGCTGCAGCGAGAAGAAATACTCCCTCTCCAACTGCTGGATCAAGAATAGTAACACATTTGATATTATTGAGGAGTGTGTTTCGCCTATTTGAACTCAAGCCATCTAGATCTTCAATATTCCTTATTGTGGAAGATACTCTTTCTGAAAGCCACTTGAAAATAGAGTCCTGCGTTATCAAGTTAGCAAGATGTCCAGGTGTGTAATATGATCCTGTACTTTTCTTGATGGACTTTGTTGACCTCACGGCTTCATCATTAACCGCTTGATAACTATAGTCCTGCCGCATATTTCCACAATCCTATACCTTGCTTTTTCTAGGTATGCCTCCTATCAAGTGCAGCTCCATACTACAATGATTGCAGAAATAAGTCATTCCCGAATTGTTTGCGGGTAGAGCTAAGTTTATTCAGCAGGAAAAACTGCGACGGTCCCATGAGAAGGTTGTTCCTTGTAGTCTTCGTCATAGTCACATTATCAACTACTCCTACATTGGGTGGCTTGTCGATACAGACTACGCAACTACCTGCTTTAGTTGCTGCGGGGCAACAAGAACCAGTTAGAGTATATGGAACAAACCTTGCTTCTGAAATCTACGCTGCGGTTCAAACGAGCTCATATGAGAGCTTTGTTCAAGGACTTTCAGATTTTGGTTCTCGATTTACTAGAAACAGAGAGAATAACATTGCAGCAAGAAACTGGGTAGCAGAACAGCTTGCGGCAGTATCATATGGACGAATTGAGGTTGAGCTTGTTGGGGTCTACGATAATGTAGTCGGACGCCTCCCCGGTTATCTACCTGGCGAACATCCAGTTTTTGTAGTCAGTGCTCATTATGACAGTAATGAAGGTTCGCCCGGAGCCAATAGTGATGGAAGCGGAGTTGCATTTGTTCTAGAATTGGCTCGAGTGATGTCCCAATATGAATGGCCTCTTGACATCTATTTTGTTGCATTCAATGCAGCTATTCCCATCCCCTTGGGAGTACCCTTTCAAGGAAGTAAAGAGGTAGCAAAGATCTGGGAGGATGATGGTCTTGAGATTGCGGCACTATACAACGTTGATACAATTCTATATCAATACCGCTGGGCACACATAAACGAACGAATCCTCTTAGGCTATGCTGATATTTCACCATATCAAACAAGTCAATATTGGGCTGAATTAGTAAAGATGATTGGGAATATGTATGGACAAGATGTTTTCAGTCTGATGCCTTCTGATACATTTCCAATATGGACTCAATCTGATCACATTCGATTTTATCAGGAAGGATATCGGAGTGTCGTCTGTGCCTATGAATCTGGTTATTTCTTTGATACAGTATCAGGTACTGCTGCGGATGTGCCTAGTTACACATCTTTCACTTATCTTCTTGGGCGAACACTCACCGGGGCAATTGGTGCTAGTATTGCTTTCTCTATGAGTCGTGCTTACGGTGAAAAAACACGACACTTTCTTAATGGAAACATCTTCCCCCAAACAAATCGTACTTATCCCTTAGCAATCACCGCTCCAACACAACTTAACGTAACATGTCGGTGGTTTGGTGGAGGCGTGACCTTCAGGCTCCTCAGTCCTAGTTCTACTGAGGTAGATAGTTTTACGTCTACAAATGCGTCTGCGTGGGACTTCAGCCCTGTGCTTAATACACCCCTTACTCAACCTGGATTATATCAACTTGAGATTCGTAATATTGAAGAGGTCTACATCGGATACGAGGTTGTAATTGAATATGATACAGATGTAGATGCTAATGGTGTCCTCGATAGAAATGAGTACTGGCTCGATAGTACGCTCTTTCACACTGATACTGATCTGGATTCATTGACCGATGCAATGGAGATAATTATTGGAACTGAGGTCGATAACCCTGACTCTGACTCGGATACGATGTCTGATGACTGGGAATATGAGTATGGCTTTGACCCAACGGACCCTGCTGATGCTGCTGATGATCCGGATGTTGATGGCGTTATAAACTCAGACGAGTTCCTTCATGGTCTGAATCCTCTAAATAGCGATACTGATTTAGATCAGATTCCAGACCTCTTTGAACTTGAGAATGGACTCGACCCATTGGTAAATGATGCAGACCTTGATCCTGATGAAGATGGGCGAAGCAACCTCGTGGAGTACATGGAAGGAACAGACCCGCAGGTAGCAGAGCAAGATACTGATCTTATGACATTGATAGTTTTTCCAATAGGCGCAGTCATATTACTTGGTGTGGCAATCATTCTGTATCGAAAATACTCCGGTCTAATGTGATATAGAATCTCAAAAACGAAAAACGGTTGGGCACCAAGCCCAACCATCTGTTAATATTATCCTACTTTGGATCCACAGTTCGGACAGAACTTGGCTCCTTCTATGGCTGTACCGCAGTTCGCGCAGAACTTAGCACCAGCTGGAGTGCCTGCTGGTCCTCCTTGCTGTCCTCCCTGCATCATACCTGAGGCTCCTGCCATGAATCCCATGCCGGCTCCAAAGCCAGCACCTGGACTTTTTCCAAGAGATTCAGCTGAAGACTTGACAGTTTCTGAACCCAGCAATTGTGATCCGCTCACCCCACCTGTCTTCATGAAGAAGAGTCGTTCTCTATACTTCTCTGTGGTGTCTATGCCTTCAAATTTCAGGTCCACAAGCTCTAGACCGATTCTCTCGAAGTTCATACGAACTTTGGTCTTGACTTTGAGAGAGGTTTCATCTAGCTGTGTGAAGACTGCTTGAAGATCATAATGGGCAAACTCGTCAATAATTTGCTCGTTCATGAATGAGCGTAGGAAATCATTGACTTTGCTTGTTGAGTAAGCATTTTGGTTGCTGACTACTTCGTTCACGAAGATCTTGTGTTCTTTGACCCTAAACCAGAAGTTGCCATGGAACATTAGGGGTGCCAAGTCACTTGTCTGACCTCTTCCTCCATACTTGCCCTGGAACTGTGAGCGTGAGATGAAGATACAAGTGGCTTCAAAGACATCGCCCTTTACCTTCTTCTGCAACCAACCTACAAGACCAGGCATACTACTAGTGGTCAGTTTGTGACGTCCAGCAAGGAAAGTATCCAAAGCTTTCCCATCCCTATAGAAGATGGCAGCTTGGTTTTCCAATACAATAAGCTGTGATCCCCAACTAATCCTATTATCCGGATAACGCCAAACAATGTGGTCTGGACTGGCGTTTGTCCACTCTATCGCGTCGGCCATAATTCATCGACTCGGTTATGTTGTATCGAGTTCTACGTTGGATAGAGTTCTCATATGTTTTAAACATTGACATGGTAAGGTCATGTCATCGAAAACTGACTATCTTTTGCTCCTAAGCCCCCAGTTATATGATATGACGAGAATGCCAAGGTGTGAGATGTAATGACGGAGGAACCGACTGAGCAAAAAAAGCCAGCAATACCCCAATCGCGTCCCTTCAATCCCCTTGGTACATACGCTGTCTATATAGTACTTGTTCTGGTTGGATACATTCTCTTCTGGATGTTCTCGTATCCTGCTTTGATTGCATTCACAATGTTGTTTGTTATTATTTTACTACGAGACACTAGACACATTGTAAACACCTACGAACTCTCATTTGCCCGAAAAGCTGCAGTAGTTAATCTCTGTTACTCCTTGACATTTTTCATTGTCCTCGTAGTTAACGGGTTGGCTCTCAGTCAAGGTCTAACTCCTCCTATCTGGCCCGAATTCAGCGAACTGGCTTCTTGGTCTCCCATGTTTATACTAGGTGGTGTTTTTGGCGTTGCCAATATTAAACGCATGTATGGCCCAAGAAGGTCTGGCTTTCAATACCCCTGAGTTCATAGTTCAAGAATCATGAGGTCCTCACCTAGGACAACTTCCGCGCTTGTTCGCCTACCTACAATTTCAATGACCTTGTCCTTGTGTTTTACCACCTCTGGCGAGATGTGAGTCAATACAATTTTTGATGGGTTGATTTTCTCCACGATTTGAGCCAGTTCACTTGGGCTTGTATGAATACCTTCGGGATGAGGTCCATCTAACCAATTACACTCGTGTATCAAAATGTCAGTACCTTTAGCTAAATCAATCATATCTCTACAGGGAGCAGTATCTGATGAGTATGTCAGAGTCTTTCCTTCGTGTTCTACCTTGAACGCACGTGTGTCATAGTTACCATGTGTTGTTAGACCAGCTACCACACTAAGGTTTCCTATGGGGATGACATGATTTTCATTCAACACAGTCGTCTGGATCAGTATTTTTTCTCTCAGATATTTGAATGCAATATCGTACATTCCTCTAGACCACTCTCTAACTTCAGGAGGCGCAAAAAGATTCAAGATTTTATCATGACCTGATAACCACAGGCTTTGACACAGGGGGAGAAAATCTGCACAGTGATCGATATGGAAGTGACTTATGAAGACTGAGTCGATTGTATTGATATCGATCTCGAGTTGAGTCAGTCGATGAAGAATTCCTGAACCTATGTCTAGTAGAATCCTTTGGTTTCCTTCTTCAATTAGAATACCCGACTGAACCCGCTGAGGGTCAGGATATGATGTGCCAGTCCCCAACAATACTGCTTTCATTTCAATCAAGTACGCTTGATGCTCAATGCGTATTCAGTCTTCCTTTGTTGGATTAATGACAGCTAGAACGTAAATCTCGACCTCTTCGGTTTTATGACGTATGTGAAAACGTTCACAAGAAGCCGAAGGTCTCTGATTAATTTAGTGTGGTCGATTTCAGGAGAAGTAAGTTTACGACTGATCTCTGGACAAGATACATTACGTGCGGTTCTCAGTAATGGAAGGCAATCGACCTCTATATCTCCTTTTTCTACACCATTCCATACATCTTCCAGTGCTTCAACCACCATCTCATGTTGTTTTAGAAGTAGATTTCTATCTAGGCGAAAACCTGCATCTTCTAGAACAAGACCCGTCATGTTCTTAGCTTCAGATACAAAACGAGTACCCACGTTTTCATCTGCACAGGACAGTTTTTGCTCTTCTTCGCTGCGTCGCTGGTACATCCCGGCCATTGCACTTTGTTCTATCAAAGAACTATATATTTGCCACTCCTCAGAAGATGATATACTTGAGAGTCGATTCTGTAAAGCATTAGCATAGCTGTATACTGGAAGGAACAAATATATCAAGTGGGTGTCTTTCGACCAATCATTGTCCTTAGCATTGAGGGGATGACGCTGAGCAACAATGGTGCTGAAACTCTACCCAATCTTGAACAATCTGATGAGGAACAGGAACCACCGCCATTCAAGATGCACTTGAAGTGGCTTATTGAATTCTTCACATCCTCTAGAATCCCATTTCTTCTTCTGGGCGTTATAATTTCATTAGCAATCGCAAAACTCCTGCTTATTGCCTGTCTCAACTGGATGATTCTGGATGGTTTGATTCCTTGGCTCTCTTTCAATCCGTATGATCCCTCTGACATTGCAGGAACTTCTGATATGTTGCTCGCTTTAGCAAATCGATGGGATTCGCATCACTTCCTAGAGATTGCAAGAAATGGTTACCCCTCTGGAGTAGAAAATGACATTCTCTTTGCATTCGCGCCTGTATACCCCTGGATGATAGCTATGGTCAATCAAGCCATGGGTAATCTGTATCTATCTGGAGTTCTTGTTTCAAACGTTTTCTATTTCTTATCGATAATCGCCTTCTATGTAGTAGCTAGAATGTATATGGATTATGAAAAGTCTTGTCTTCTTGCTCTGGTTTTTGGATTGTTCCCCACATATCTAACTTATGGGACCTTAGCATATTCCGAAGCACCATTCATATTCTTCGCAATTGCTTCTTGGTATTTTTTCAAAAAAGAGCAGTACTTACCTTGTGCTATCTTTACCACGCTTGCCATCCTCACTCGATACATATCCGGTCTGCTTGTACTGATCTATGGCGTCATCATTCTTTCAAATTTGATTGATAAGTACAAAGAAGAGAAATCCTTCTTGAAAGCATTTGATTTCCAGTTATTGTGGTTCGCTATTCCCGCAGTTTGTGTTTCAGCAGTCTTTCTATATTTTCAATCATTGACAGGGAGCTTCTTTGTGGCCTTCGATTCACATATTTTTTTTGGGGATTCCTTGTCTACTCCTTATCACCAATTCATATGGTTTTTCGAAGGATATTTCACAGAAATCAATCCGGGTGTTGACCCATTTCTACTCATGCTACAGAGGTATATGTTTACGATACCATTTCTCATATTAGCATTGATTCTTCTCAAGGATGATGCTGAGCTTGGATTATATGGTGTCTTGTTTATGTGGATCACCTTGAGTATGGAGGGCATCTCTGGAATAGCGTCTCCAAGAATCATGCTTTCCGCTTGGGTCGCCTTTTTTGCATTCAAAGGACGAATGTCGTCAGCACTTTACATTGTGCTCTCAGTGATGTTCTTCTTCGTTGGAGTATGGGTGATGTATCAGTTCCAACTAACATTCTTTGCATGATATCCTCAAAAACAGGCATCGTTGACCAAATCGCTCTAATACTCGAAGGGCGCCAATAGACTGCAAAAATGATATTCAAAAAGTTTGTTTCATGTCTATAAATCGGCTTTTGTCGAACTCTTTTTTTGAAAATCAACAGCGATTTATACTACAAAGTGCAACTTGTGACTATGCGTGGGCCTTCTGGCCAAGGAGTGAAATGAGCTTGAGTGAACAAATGGATTTCAAGACTCTTATTCAGTACCTGTCCGCAATTGCATTAGCATTGTTCTTCTTGATTTACTTGCCTTGGACATACCTGTCTAATGC
>CAZPWM010000040.1:12286-25218 GCA_964590575.1 uncultured archaeon | reverse complement strand
ACAAGAGTTGGGGTTCATACGGTACTTACCTTTTGGATCTCTATTCCAGCTGCTCTAGGGGTACTAGCGTATCACAGCAGACCTTTACGTGCAAATGTACTAATGGTTTCTGCGCTGCTTTTTGCGATTGTGCTTCACAGTGGAAGTGCTGCAAAGAACGTGCTTCAGATATTGGCACCCCCCGTGCAAAGGTCGTTGGTTGATACTACTCTTGATTTACTGGAGTTTGTCATGTATGCAATATTACTAACTGGGTCAATGGTGTGTTTCTTACTAATTGCTAAACGACGAACACTAGTTAATAGAGGGGTTCTTTCATTTATTTTCATTACGCCACTAGTCATCTATGGTTTGATGGCGGTAGGCGTTCCGTTACTCGACCAGGAACATCTTGTTCTTGCGAGTTATGCAATTGGTATAATTGCTGTGGCTGGATTCTTATTAGCTTCATTCCTTGTCTTTCGCTATCCTGCTGAGGACATGCCATTTGATCAAGGATATTTTGTGAGTGCAATGCTTCTTCTCTGTGTTGCTGCAATCGCCACTATGTCAAACCTAGCAATTCCTGAACTGAACTGGGAATACGCAGAAACCCTTCAGATGGCTGCTTTTCTTCTAATTTGTATAGCATTTGCTGTCCCCTTTCTCAAGAGATCCGGTTTTCGAAGACGCAATGCATACAGTTTGGTCATCGGAATGATATTGATTGCTTATCTGCCATTTTTACTCACGATTATTTTAGAATCATTCCCTCTCATTTTTAACTTTGAAGAGGTGAATCTTTTTGCTTATTCGATAATTCATGTTGGAGCCGCCTCGCTCTCAGGAATGATGGCTATTCTACTCTATCTTTATCCTAGGAAGAAGAAATCGTGGAATTACATCCCCATGGTCCTGATATTTGGTTTGTGGGCCGCAATTTCAATCATTCTTGTGATTATGTTTACTGTGCCTATACTCGTTCTTAAGGGGGAACCAATCATTCCCTTTGTTGTGGGTAGCATCATAACGCTCGCGTTATTATTCCTAGCCATCCTTTGGACACAAAGTCCACCAATTGAGCGCAATAAACCCTCACTTCAGTTGGTTGCAACCCTCCTATCACTCTTCATTACATTAGTAGTACTGGGTGAAGTAATTAATCAACGCGCTATTCTTGCTGTCCCTTCCATAGCTGACAGTCCCTATGGGGACCTCGCACTTCTAGTATCGAACCTAGCAGTCATGTTTGCCTTTGCATACCTAATCTTCCTCTTAGCTGGAAAATCGCAGGGTAAATCCTCTGTTGAGATGTACATAGCTTTGTTTCTCGCAATGTGGATACTACCTAATATTCTGAAGAGTTACTATAACGTTTGGAAAACAGGGTGGTGGGTTTCAGAGATTCTTCTGTTCGTTGGTTTGCTTGCTGGTCCACCTTTATTGATTTGGTTATATATACGGGCAATGCACGAGGTAGAAGAATCACACCAACGAGCGAATATGTATGCAGACCTGCTAATGCATGATGTTTCGAACTATAATCAAATGATGATGATGTCAATGGAGCTCCTTGGATCTCATGATATTTCTGAAACGAAGAGAAAACGTCTTGCTGATGACGGACGCCAAGTCATCTCATTCTCGGAGCAATTGATTAGCAATGTACGGCTTCTAAGTGAAGCTGATAAATTGGAGTCCAGTAGTCTTCAACCCATCAATTTGGTAGACACTATTGTTAGTGCACTTGATATCTTCACTCGTCGGGTTGGTTCTGGCGAACTTGTAGTGGAGTTTCAACCAGAAGAATCACAGGCATATGCAATAGCTAACGATCTCCTTGTGCAAATCTTCTTGAACATCCTATATAGTGCTCTTGAGTGTAGAAAGAGGGGTGAAACAGTCACGATCGGAATCCGCCAAACAGTAGTTGAAAGCGAGAGTTATTGGCAAATTGACATCAAGGCACCGGGACGAAGAGCAGACCAGGAGGAGGGATACAGCAGTGGAACTTTGGGACTGCTGGCTGCTCGTTTAATGACCGAATCACTGAAGGGTCACTTCCGAATGGAAACATACACTCGAACAGATGTCTGTGAAGGGCGCTTTTTCACCATTAAATTGCATGCTACGGATGGCTGAATTCCTGATACACTCTAACTTCTTCCTTTGACAATCCTTATTGCGGGGTTATGATTTCTACCTGATGTGAGTGGTCGAAAGATGGGACGCACATATTTGACCCCAGAGCATCATAAGAAACGAGTTGAAAAACTCAGCATGATTCTTGTAGAACAGAATATTGAGTCTTTTTTGATTATCAACTCAAAAAACATCTTCTACCTCACAGGATTTTCTTTCATTCCAACTGAGAGACCTATCATCCTGATTTTACATAAGGGCGATGTCAATTTCTTTGTCCCTTCTCTTGAGATCGACCACACACAACATCAGGTACCTTTTGTTTCTCAGATTTTCTCATATTTTGAATATCCCGATGAGCGGCATCCGATGCACCATTTAGCGGCAATTCTAAAGAATGAAGTTAAACTCACGCCAAATAGGGTTGCATCTGAAGCTCCGGGTGCGCCTGGATATTGGGGATATAAGGGTCCAAGTTTGGAGGATGTTACTGGTCTGAAGTTCAAACTGCTTCCTGACATCATCATGGACATGCGGGTCATAAAGGAACCTGAGGAGATTGAACTAATGCGTGAATCTGCCAGATGGGCTGACCGAGCTCATAGGTATCTACAAGAATACACTGAGGTTGGAGCTAACGAAATCGATGTGACAATCAGAGCAAGCACACAAGGGTCTCATGACATGGTGAATGAGCTTGGTGATGAGTATCACCCTACAGGTTTTTCTATCTTCCCAGCGATTGCACTTTATCGAGGTCAAATAGGTCCCAACTCCTATTTTCCGCACGCTTTGTCAGCAGGTCTTGTGTTCAAGAAGGGGGATACCTTAGTAACAGGTGCCTCTTCAGATGTCTACGGAGTTCAGTCTGAATTGGAACGGACAATGTTCATGGGTGAACCAAGTTCAAGGCAGAGAGAACTCTTCAAGGCGATGTTGGCTGCGCAAGATGCAGCGCTCGAAGCTGCAGGTCCTGGAGTTTATTGTTCAGACGTTGACAATGCTGCACGTCAAGCCTTCAAAGATCATGATGCTATTCACCTCGTCAGACATCATACAGGTCATGCTCTTGGGATGGAGGGTCATGAACGACCTTTCCTAGACAAGGGTTCTGAAGATGTTCTCGAACCTGGAATGATTTTCTCCTGTGAACCCGGAATCTATGAGAAAGGACTTGGTGGATTCAGACATAGTGATACCTTTGTGGTGACAGATGATGGAATAGAGGTTTTGACGAAATATCCTCGAGACATCGAGAGTCTCATAATCAGTTGATACCTCTAGACACCACACCAGTCAATTAGCACAGTTGCAATGGTTTCTGCTGTCTTCACCGTAGAATCGATACTCACCCATTCATCGAAAGAGTGTATTCTTTGGGTATGAGGTCCAAAGGTAACTGCAGGTGTACCTCGGTGGGAAAAGAAACGAGTATCTAATCCTGCAGAGCCTCCAGCAAATTTTGGTTCTACGCCTACTACCTCATTGATATTTTTCTTCATCAGTTTTACAAATGGGTCTTCAAGATTAAGTTGGTGCGGTCTCGCATACCAACCAAACCATTCAATGACTGGTGGATTATCTACTAGCCATTGGTCATTCCTAGCAACACGGCTAATCGTTTCTTCAACCTGCCTCTGAACCTCTTCTCTTGATTCTCCTGGCGGCCAACCAATACGACTTTCTAATACTGCCTTTGCTGGAACTGTCGAAGGCCAATCACCAGATGAGATTGTTCCAATATTGATTGTTGTCACATGTCCCTTCATTCTTGGGTCTGCCTCTTCTACAATATTGAAACTTGTGGAGTTCTGTCTCTTCACATTCAAGTCTAGTAATGCACTAACTACCAACATCATCTTCTCTATTGCATTAACCCCAAAATGGGCTGTTGCTGCATGTGCGGGAACACCTTTTACGGTTACTCGGAAATACATAACCCCACCGCTAGCAACCCCAAGATTGTGATACGTAGGCTCAGGATTGATTGCGGCATCAACCTTAGGACGAACAAGTCGAAGGAACAGATTACCTCCAACTCCACCATCCTCTTCTTCAATCGTTGTTTCGAGTTGGATATCACCCTTGAGCTGAATATCTAGTTCTTGAATGGCTTGAACTGCAATGAGCATAGCTGCAACTCCCGCCTTCATATCTCCTGATCCTCTACCATAGAGCTGGTCCCCATCTATTTCAGCACCCCACGGGTTTCTTGTCCAAGCCTCAAGTGGCTCTGGGCTTACAACATCAATATGACCTGTGAGACATATTGACTTTCCTCCTCCCGAACCCGTAAGGGTAGCAATTACATTTGGTCTGTTCTCATATCCGACTCGTGAATACGAAGTTGTTTCAAAATAGTCGTCATCTTTTCTCAGTATCTCTAAATCTGGATTTATCATCTCAGGTTTGAGTTTCATGTCTTTGAGGACTTTTCGTACAAAGTTTTGAACTTTGAACTCATCTCCAGAAACACTTGGGATTCTAACCAGATTCTGAGTCAATCTAACTAGTTGATCTTCATTCTCTCTAATCCAGTTCCGTACCGAGGTTTTTAGTTCCTCACTTGTCACTGTCAGACCTTCCATTCCCTGATACTTTTCTGTACTTTGTGTTCACCAAGATTTTTGAAAACTTCTCCCTCCTGCAGTTTCTGATATGGAGGGAAGTCACCACCAACAGCACTATCTCTGATGGCTTTCCAAACTGGAGTGATTCCGAAAGAGCCATTCTGACGAACCCATGCAACTTTATCCAAATCTATGACCTCCGTCATCACTTCCTCGTGGGAACCTACTTGTTGGAGAACTCTTCCTTCAGGATCTGCAAAAATAGATCTTCCACCACCTTTGGCACTAATAATGTTCGAATTTAAGACATAGCACTGATTCATGATTGCTTGGGCTGGTACAAGAATCAACTCAGCATCACGGTCAGGTGTGTAGGTCGCTGATGGTTGCAGAATCACTTCTGCTCCCATCCATGCAAGTGTACGGAATAATTCTGGGAACCATAAATCATAGCAAATCACTAGACCCACCTTTGTGACTCCTGGGATATCAAATACCACAAATTCAGATCCCTTCGCCGTATCTTCGTATGGCTCCCATGGGTATATCTTCCGATATTTCGCGACCATCTCTCCTTTTGGATTGAAAGCAATAGCTGTGTTGTATATTTTAGATTCATCAACCTCTAGGAAGGAACCTGGAACTAACCAACACCCAATCTCCCTGGCTAAATCAGATAGTCTCATTGAGAGATCACCTGGTATCTTGACTGCTTTGTCTTTCCAATCCTTCTCTCCGTATGGTTGAAGCAACAACTCTCCTGTGAAAATCAAATCAACCCATGGGAAGGTGGCTTTAGTGTTCCTGACAGTCTTTTCAAAATTCTCAAGAGTTCTTGTTGGATTGTCTGGATGTTTCTTAAGCTGTAAACCAGCTATTCCAAGTTTTCGTGACATTCTCTCTACTCCTCTTGAAAGACTCATTTATCCTTTAAGATAGAATTCATTCCACTAGCAATATTATCCAATATTTTTGCTAAGTTTGAAATCTCACCCTCGACCTTCTGGAAGATTTTTGATCTCTCTTGTTCTAACATTGATAGAGGCTTCTGAACCTTTATCCAATTGTAAGGATTCTCTTTCTGTTTATTCAATTTCGCAGCTGAGTGCGAACCGACGTTAGAAACAGGCATATTTCGTAATGCCCTAATTGAAGTATTGATGTCGATATAGTCTGCAATCATTTCAAAACTGGCAAGGTAATTCACGTCATCAGGTGGGCTTTCTCTCCAAATCCAACCAATTGTCTGGTTCATCATCCTTGTTGTGTGTAATAAGAATTGATTGACTTCATCTACCTCATCGCTGACTCCTTTATCCATAGTTCTCTTTACAACTCTTTCAAACTGTTTTCTTTTACTTATTATTCTACTAACTTTCGATAATAACTGAGAAAGATCAAAGGGACTATCCTTCCACCTGGTATGATATGAAAGTATTTTCTGAAAAGCAGCTAGGGGCTGAAATATGTCAATAGGTAGAATATCCGAGTTGGCGAGATGAAAGACAGAATCCTTCAAGAACTCAGCATAAAACTGAACAGCCTCATAATCTAAGTTTTCAGGGTCGTCTTTCTGAGTGTGATACAGCTTACTTTCAAAAGCAACACAAAAGATTGAGGGTATTCCTGAGATTTCAAAGAACCAATGGTCACTTCCATACCCTGGTGGGTCAAAGTACTCAATATTTGGACCACTGACTTTTGGCTTAACACCCCTAACGAATTCTGAAAGGTCCGAGGTTGCTCCAATGAAATTCTGAGTTGGGGTTGGATAGCCAATTGAATCCAATGCAAGCATGGCCACTATATTCTCCAAGATATCTTGATGATTTTTGATGTAGGCTTTTGATCCATTGCACCAGTAGTAGAAATCCTTAGACCCACTTTCTTGAGCTCCGAAGAAAATAAAACGTATATTCCGCTTCAACTCCCGACCTTGCTTGACATGTTCATGAAAAATTCTTGCCAGCTCTATTACAATTGCTATAGGAGCTGAACTTTCCGCTGCACCCTTGAACCATGCATCAATGTGAGCTCCTACAACAAGCTCTTCTTTTGAGCCATCTGTACTCTGAATGGTTGTAACTAGATTTTGAGATTCCGCATTCTCTGAGTATTCAACATCAAGCTCAATTTCAACAATCACAGGGCCGCTCTCAACTAGCTTCAATAGATAGTCCCCCTCCTCCTTTGTCACATTTATAGCTGGTATCTTAAGAAGTCCTCCAGACGAAATAACGACAACCTTGTTGAGATCGCCTTCTGTGGGGGAAATAATGATTATTGCCTTTGCTTCCTGATCGAGAGCATTGAAGTAAGCTTTCATTGGACCAAGATAGAGGTCAGGTCCCCAGGTTGTTATACCGATTGTACCGTGATTTTTTTCGTGAATCTCTGGACTTGTGCTATGAAATTGGATTAGAGGTCCCTTTACGTTTGCTGATAGACTGTAAGGAAAAACAGCCGCTTTGATATCTTTTTGAACAGGCGTTGTCACTTTAAGGACACAGGAAACTGGATTCCAAAGGTGTACGTCGAACTTTTCTTCTGTGATGTCTGTGATTCCATATTGGGATAACCGTTTCTTGATGTACTTGACTGCTTTTTTCGAAGACTCAGATCCAGCTATTTTGTTATCAATCAAAGAGAGGTTCTCAATAGTTTCACGAATATCATTGATAGACACCATTCGCAATAACTGGTTTTCAAGTATCTGAGTTATCACAGTTGCTTTACTTCCTCTTCAAACATGTTTAGCACTTTATTTGCCTGTTCATTGGTGATACACAGTGGAGGTTGGAATCTGATGACATTTCCATAAACCCCTCCCGTTCCAACAAGAACTCCTTTCTTCATTAACCGTGTACTGAGTTCTTTTGCTTCGTCAGAAGCTGGAATTCTCGCCTTCTTGTCTTTGACAAGCTCTACACCAATCATGAGACCTTTGCCCCTGACTTCCCCGATTAAACTGATTTGGTCCATTAATTCAGTAATTCTCTCTCTTACTTGATTTCCAATATTTTCGGAATTTGATATCAAGCCCTCTTCTTGAAGGTAATCGATATTCTCTGCTGCAACAGCGCAAGATACAGGATTTCCTCCAAATGTTGAGAAATGGTCCCCTGATTCAAGAGAATCAGCAATCTCGGGTGTAGTAACGTACCCTCCTATTGGCATCCCTGCACCCAGTCCTTTTGCCATAGTCAAGATATCTGGTTTGATGCCCCAATGTTCTATTGCAAACATTTTGCCAGTTCTACCAAATCCTGTTTGGACCTCATCTGCTATGTAGAGTATATTATGGTCTTTACAGATTTTTTGAACAATATCATGATATTCCTTAGGAGGTACAATTATACCACCTTCACCCATAACCGGTTCCACGATCATTGCTGCCACATCCGCGGTTGTGTGGTATTTTATGATGTCTTTGACTTTTCTTGCACATTCGATTTCACAATCAGGGTACGACAGTGGACATCTATAGCAATATGGCATTGGAGCATGAGCCACGCCCGGGAAGTTCGCGAAGGTTCCAAAACCCTTCTTGTATTTTGCTTGTCCAGTCAGAGTAAGTGAGAGTCCAAGTCTACCATGGAACGACCCCTCAAGCGCAATGACACCTTCACCTGTGCGTCCTTGTGTGACAGCATATTTCTTAGCAATCTTAACTGCACCCTCCACCGCCTCAGCACCACTATTAACAAAGAAGGACTTCTTCAATGACGATGGAGTTATCCCAGCAATTTTCTCAGCTAATAGGGTTGCTGGGATATTGTGATACAACCCTGAACAATGAATAAGCTTACCCATCTGTTCCTGCCCTGCTCGAACAAGTCGATCTGGGCAATGACCCGCATTTGTTACTGATATCCCACTCAAGCAGTCTATATACTGATTGCCATCTGCATCCCAGACAACTGTGTCCTTTCCCTTAACAATTACTAGTGGTTTCTTAGCATAGGCTGGAACATAGAACTCTTTCTCTTTCTTTATGATATCTTTCGAGTCTATCATGGAAAATCTCTCCGGAGGATAGTGACCAGTGAGGAGATGAAATTCTGGTTTAGTTATAACTAATTTAGTACTAGAGTATGAACAATGATATGAAACGTTGCAACAACCGTGTACATGAGTGAACATTAACCGTCAATGAATCAAGCATCGATTATGATGTCTATATCTACTAAAAAATTGGAAATCAATTCTGATAATGATGTAATCTCGTCTTGTATCTCGTTCTCTATCCTTGCACGTTCTTGCTCCAAATTCGTGAGAGAATCATGAATTCTAAGCCAATTATAGGGATTGTCTGATTGCGATTCCATTCGTTTAACTGTCACAGAATCGAAGGTGGCGATTGGTATTTGGCGTAGACTAGTAATGGATCTATTGAGGTGTATATAATCCTCTATCATCTCAAGACGTGAAAGATAATCACTAGTATACGTTTCAAAAGGTCGTGTCGTAAAACCAATTGTGCGATTGAACCCATATGCTGCCTTGAGTAAGAATTGGTTGATACTAGCTAGTTGCTCCGAATTATTATCTTGCCTTGCAGATGCAAGTAGCTTTCGAAACGAAGACTTACGTTTAATCAAATGCTTCACCTCCTCGACTAAAGGTTTGAGGTCAACTGGGTTTCCCTCCATCCCACTGTATTTCGAGAGTATTTGTTTGAATCTCTCTAAAGGTGCAAAGATATCTATTGGAAGAAGGCTGCAACTTGCAAGATGCAACAAAGCGTTCTTCATGTACTCAGCATAGAAATGTACTGCATCAAAATCCAAATGCTCTGGATCATCTTTCTGTGTATGATAGAGGGGACTTGTATAAGCCACTCCATAAATCGTTGGAACCCCCGAAATTTCAAAGAACCAGTGGTCACTCCCATAGCTTGGAGGAGATCCATAAATCAGTGAAGGAACCTTCCCTTCATCTGCTCGCAGTGATTTAGCAAAATCGAGAACTTCGGCTGTAGCATCTATATGGTCGATAGCTGGATGAGTATATCCCGTGGAGTCTAGACTCAAAACTGCAGCAGTCTTAGCTACTGAATCTTGGTTATCTCTGACATAGGCTTGAGATCCAACAATCCAGAAATAGAAATCGTTAGAACCACTCTCTTCAGCTCCATAGAATAGAAACCTAATTGTTCTCTTAGGTACCTGACCTTCCTTTGCCTTTGCATGGAACAATCTTGCTAGCTCAAGAACCGTAGCAGCTGGAGCACAGTTGTCAGCAGCACCTTGAAACCAAGAGTCATAGTGTGCGCCTACAACACTCTAATGTTCAAAAGTCCCATCTCCCTCAAGAATTGCTACAACATTGTGAGACTGTGACTTACCTGAAATCTCAACTTCTGTTTCAATCCTAACCCTCACCTCACCTTTAACCATCATTGAGCGAAGAGAATCTCCCTCCTCTTTAGTGATGCAGACGACTGGAATTTCAAGGAGACCACCACATGGAATTACAACTACTCTCAATAGGTCGTCTTGAGGTCCAGCTACAATCAAGCCCTTATACCCTAGTTTGACTGCGCGAAAATATGTCGCCCTAACACTAAGGTAGACATCAGATCCCCAATCAGCAAATGCAATCAAACCTGATTCGTGTTGTGAAGACTTGCCTTCTCTACTTTCGATGGGGACTACTGGTCCTTCGACCGATTCGGATTTGCAATACGGAAATAGAGCCGATTCTATTTCCTTTTGAACAGGTTTATCTATTCTAACTGAGGAGGAGATTGGATTCCAGCCATGGACATCAAATGCTTGCATCTCAACTTTTGAAAAACCAAAACCCTTGAGACAATCGTATAGATAGTTGGCAGCCTGTATCTCTGCCTTAGTCCCAGCCACTTTCTGACCAAACTCGCAAAGATGTTCCACTGTCTTTTGAATCTCATCAATCGATGTATTTTCTTCAGGCATTCCGTCATTCACCACACGTGACACTCTATCTTGTCTACTGTCAATTCTTAGAAAGGTTTGAACAATGATATGAACCGTTGCAACAAGCGTGTACATGAGTGAACAAGATATAAACAAAGAATCATATAGCATTGAACGTCACAATTAGAATTCACAAACTTCAAGAGCTGTTGAAATTGAATGCACACTGCCAACGAAAACTCATTGTTTTAGTGATTGCGTCGCTCTTTATTGTGAGTCCATTTTACATCATGGCCACGACAGCTCAAACCACTCCAACTGACCTCGCTGGAAAGAAAATTGCTCTGTATTATGGTGGATCAACCAGTGCAGAAAGCAGAACTGCTCTACAATACATGTTCTCTTGGATGAATGCCTCAGTAGATGTCCTCTATGCATCAGATATCTCTGATGGGGATCTTTCTGAGTATGATATGATAGCGGTTCCTGGTGGTTGGGCTGGAGATTACAACACGGACCTTGCAGGAACAGGCATTACTGAGATTCGGAATTTTGTCAAAGCTGGAGGTGCATTCTTTGGAGTTTGTGCTGGTGCATACTTTGGATGCGACAAGCTACTTTGGGAGGGTGTTCCCCTCGAATATCCACTAAACCTGTTTGATGGATATGGAATTGGTCCAGTAGAGGAGATAGCCACATGGCCTAATCGTGCCATGACCGAGATTATCATAAACCAGACTTCTTCTCTAATCGACCTATCTGGAGAGCCCGCGAATCATACAATACAGTACTTTGGAGGTCCCTGGTTTGACATAGCCAGCAAAGAGGGTATCCATAGCTTGGCGACATATGCCGCAAACAATGAATCTGCGATGATTGCATTTGAGTACGAAAATGGACGAGTATTTCTTTCCGGCCCCCATCCAGAATGGGAAGAGGACTCGGCCCGGGATGGTAGTGTTGGATGGGATGCTGCCTTTGATGATTTTGGTTCAGAATGGGACATGATGCTTAAAGTTTCACTTTGGTTGCTTGAAAATAGTGGATCTGTAACTACTCCGACTGGAACTACTTCTTCGACTAGCACTACTTCTCCGACTAATACTAGTCCTGAAGAACCTTTCAATCTAGATCCAATTGTAATCATTAGTGGCCTGAGTTTAGGACTTATTATAATCGCTTTTGTGCTAATAAAACGGCGTTAGATGTCTATGAAACTTGATTTCAGCATATTATCCAGATATGTACATCAATGAACAAACTTGTTGGTTGTATTTTAATCCGTGTACACCAGTATTTATCGACCACCTTACATTAGGATGTGACATCTTTGAAAAAGGATAGAATACTCCTATCACTGACTATTGCGGTCCTTATGATCTTTCCATTGTTTGCCTCTACGCCTACTGCAGTAATAGCGCAAACACCTAAGATTATGAACATAGGGATGTTTGGTGAACCAGACAGCCTTAATCCGGTAATGGCCGCATCAATCATGTCATGGGAGTTTATTAATTGGATATTTGACCCTCTGGTCAGATGGGATGATAACTGGGGTATCCAACCCTGTCTCGCAGAGAGCTGGGAGTGGGCACCAAATGGTACCCAGTTAGTAATGCACATGGATCCAGATGCTAAATGGCATGACGGCACCCCCTTCACAGCACAGGATGCGAACTGGACCCTCTTTACTTGGACCTGGCTAGGTTTCTGGGTGGGTCAGACACCTCGAATTGACCACTATAACATCGGGGTTCCTGATGACCATACACTTGTCTTGAACTTCGTAGATTCAGGTTATGCTAATATTTACTTCTGGGATCCAAATGGTGGTGTGGGTGATCCAGCATGGCAGCTTAACTATCGTGACGAATACAATGGTACTCCAGTTGCGGTCAATCAAGAAGCGTTTCTAACCGGGTTGACTTATGTCCCGATTCTAGCAAAACATCTCTGGAATCCTCTGACATGGGACGACCCCACATATGGCACTGAGTCAGTAAATTACGCTACTTATGGGTATCAAGATTCAATCTGGTGGGGTATGCTCAATCCTGCGTGGCCAACACCACTCAATGGTACTGGAGCATTCATGCTGAACGAATACTCGGTAGGAAACTACATCAGACTTGATGCCAACCCTGACTATCATTTAGGTGCACCAAACATCGATGGCATCCTGGTCACCTTCTACGACACGGTAGAAGTAATGACTGAGGCTGTTAAATCTGGAGCTATCGATTTCTGTGAAACCGAACCAGTATTCATAGAGCTAGGAACAATCCCAGACGAGGTCACTATAAATGAAAACGCGTGGATGGGCTGGGAAGGTCTCCTTGTGAAC
>CAZPWM010000040.1:0-12276 GCA_964590575.1 uncultured archaeon | reverse complement strand
AGAATATGCTTCTCGTACACATAAGACTAATGCACTTCGTCAACCAGAAGTGAGAAAGGCAATGAATCAGGCCATTGACAAGGCGCAAATTGCTGAGGTTGCATATCTCGGACATGCAAATGCAGCGGACTCACTAATCCATTCTGAGCTCAAGTGGTATAATGACGCTCTTGTGACCTATACCCCCGGGGCAGCTGCAGCTAGGGCAACTCTTGAAGCTGCAGGATGGGCTGAGAATCTGGCAGGTGTCTATGAGAAAAACGTAGCTGGAACTGTTGAGACACTAACCTTCAACATCAAGTATGTGACTGGTGTTCCAACAGACTTCACAATTGTGTCTCTAGTTAGCGCTTATCTTGAGGCTGCAGGATTTGATATCTCAACAACTCCTCTTGAAACAACAACCTTCATTGCTCAGACCGCTACAGAGGTTTGGGACTTTGACATAGCTCTGACCTTCTACAGCCAGATTGCAGATCCAAATAGCATGATGCAATACATGACCAGTGACAGCTGGATCAACCCCAATGGTGTGAACATCACAAGGGTTGATGAGATATACAAGGAACAACAACTGACCACCAATGATGTAACTAGGGCAGCTCTTTGTGATGAGTTCCAGCAGATAATGTACGATGATTCTAGTATCATTGTTCTTGTTGAGTACAATGACATCGAACTTTACAGAAATGATGCCTGGACATTCACTCACACAGACTGGCAAAGCGGCATCCTGTCAATGTGGAACATCGATTCATGGCTAGAGGTCGACGTGCCAGTTGCGACTACAACAACAACGACTACAACACTACCACCACCCCCATTAATTGATCCACTACTACTCGTAGCTGTTGGAGGAATAGGTGTAGTGGTACTGATTGTTGTGGTGTATTTCGTCAAGAAAAAATAGCATAAGCCAGAATTGGATTAGAGATTGAGCAGACAGAACTCCTGTCTGTTCATTTCCCTTTTTTTATAATCCAAAGTGAAATCAGAGTGGGTAAGTATGGCATTACGAGACGTCCTAATCAAACGAATAGTTCAAGCAATTGTCACAATCTTCATAGTACTTGCAATCGATTTCGTGATCTTCCACATTCTTCCGGGCGATCCAATGACATTCCTTGCTCGAAATCCAAATCTAACAGAAGTTGCACAGGACCAATTGATTGAGCAGTTTGGGCTTGATAAACCACTTTGGGAACAATTCATTCTTTTTCTTGGAAATTTCCTCACTCTGAAACTTGGGATGTCTTTTCACTTTAGAGAGGAAGTAGGACCCATTATCATGGAACACCTTGGCAATACTCTGATTTTGATTGTTCCTGCATCTCTCGCTGCGATTGTCATCGGAATATGGATAGGCAAGAACTCCGCCTGGCGTCGAGGTCGACCAGCAGATTTTCTAGGACTCCTATTTTCGCTGATTACATACTCTATCCCCACATTTTGGTTAGCCATGTTCTTCATCATGTTCTTCGCATTTGGGCTCGGTTGGTTTCCAGGAACACCGGGATTGACCACTCCAGGAATGGACTTCACGGGTAATCCTTTTGGTCTTGCTGCTGATATGATATCCCATTTGATGCTTCCATGGACTGTGCTGATTATCGCAATCTTGGGTTCATTTGCATTAATCACGAGAAACGCTCTGCTAGACGTCTTAAGTGAAGATTATATGGTCACAGCCAAAGCCAAGGGACGAACTGAGAAAGAACAACTGAATAAAGAAGCCATGCCAAATGCGATGATACCAATAACAACTGTCATCGCGTTGCAGCTAGGATTTTCGGTAGCTGGAGCACTCCAGACAGAGGTTGTATTCTCCTATCCTGGTATTGGTAACTTAATTTGGGAAGGAGTCTATTACCGGGACTACCCACTACTCCAAGCAGCCTTTTTCATGATTACTGTGGTTGTGGTGATTGCCAATCTTCTTGCAGACTTTATCTACTTCTATCTTGACCCTAGAATAAGAGTTGGAGCAGATTTCACTATTGGTGATGAGAAACCGCCAAGACCATTCTCTCATTATGCTCTAGCAGTGATTGCTATAGTCGCACTTCTTTCTACATGGGCAGTAATAGGCATAACCACGGTCATTCCTCTTATCATTCTCTTACTAATTGTAAAGAGAAAGGGTGTATTGCATTTCATAGTAAGCAGATTTGGTACTTTGAAGCCAGAAAACTTGATTTATGCATGGAGGAACAAACGGTCCCAACTCTTGGTTCGATTTTCTGGAGTTGTATTGGTCGTCAATTTGATCGCAGTGAGCATTATTGCTGCAACAGGTATTCTCAGTCCTAATTGGGCGTTGCATTGGGGCGCGGCATTTGCTGGTTTGGGATTATTTCCTCCGCCACTTCTACCAGATGCGGAGTACTCAACACTGCAACTTACACTCTCATCAATTGCGCATCCATCCCTAACACAAGTCGCATTGCTGGTAGCGGTATTTGGAATCCTTCTCGGGAAGAGGAAAGGCCTGGGAAATACCTTCGGTCGTTTCATCAAAACACGAATGGGGATTATGGGAACTTCGATTGTTGCAATGTTCGCAGGAATGACCATTTTCGGTGATATCGTGGCTCCGTATGACCCTGAAGCATTCTTTACAGGACTCTTGTACCGGCCTCCTGATATGCTGCCAGAAATGCAACTGCTAATGGTTTCTATAGGCGCAGCATCTGCTATTGCTGCAGGAGAGGTCTGGGTGATATTGGATCGGAGAAAAAGACCTCTCATTCCTAGATTTTTCGTCACCCTTTTAGGCGGAGGACTTATTCTTTTCATTGCAGGTATTTTTGGAGTTCAATCATTATCTCTTGAGAATACGACAACTTTGGTATTCTCAGTAGCAATTGGAGTGATTGCTGGAATTATCATCTTAAGGAGTCTTCTGAGTGCGAAGCGAAACTTCTTCATTCAGGACCTGAAAACTCATCTTCCAAGATTGGTTGTTGCTCTTGTAGGTGTAGTCGGTATCGGTCTATTCGTCCAAGGCATCCTTCAAGCACCGCGGGCACTCCCTCTAGATTTTCCGGGTACCCATCTAATGGGTACTGATCAATTGGGAAGAGACGTATTTAGTCAAATGATTATTGCTGTGAGAATCACACTTCTTGTGGGCATTGTAGCAACAGGAATGTCCGTGATTATAGGCACGTTGGTCGGTCTAGTGGCAGGATATTATGGCGGGATTATTGACTCCTTCTTAATGAGATTTACAGACATTTTCTTCGTAATCCCTAGCCTTCTATTGATGATCATCATAGCTGCAGTACTAGGTCCTTCAATTATAACCCTCATACTTGTGATCGGTCTGTTCTCATGGTCCTCGACGGCACGTATTGTCCGAGGACAGGTATTAACAATAAAGGAACGGGCCTATATAGAGAGAGTTAGAGCAGTGGGGGGCAGCAATGTCTATATCATGAGCAAACATGTGTTGGCTGCTGTAGCTCCCCTTGTTGTTGCCAATACAATTCTTGTCACAGCATGGGCGATTCTATCAGAGGTAGTCCTGGACTTCTTTGGACTCGGAGACCCCGCTATGATCAGCTGGGGTACAATGCTTTACTTGGCATTTAATGCAGGTGCAATGTCCAATAATTTATGGTGGCTTCTCTTTCCGCCTGGAATCATGGTTATACTTTTGCTCCTAGGTGTGTCAATGGTGGGATATGCGATGGATGAGATTGTCAATCCAAAACTTCGCAGGAGGTAGCAACATAGATGAATGAAACATCCCAAACAGAAATCCCTGCAGGGCAACCAGTGCTCATAGTATCAGGTCTAAAAATCTACTACCACATATCCCAGGGAATAGTCAAAGCAGTAGATAACATTGACTTCACAGTGGGTTGTGGTGAGTTTGTAGGACTGAGCGGCGAGAGTGGCTGTGGAAAGACCACTACTGCCATGGCTCTGCTACAGATTCTACCGAAGGAGGGAGTCGTTGAAGGTGGGCAGGCCATTGTTGGCAATACCGATATCCTAACTTTGAGGAAGAAGGACATTGAGGCCTTTCGTTGGAAAGGAGTATCCATGGTCTTTCAAGGCGCAATGAACTCGCTGAATCCAGTTCATCGTGTGATTGACCAGATGGTTGATACAATTTTGATCCATGAAAATATATCGAGGAATGAAGCGAAAGAGATTGCACTTGAATTAATAGAATCTGTCGGGATAGAGAGGTCAAGGGCAACAGCATATCCACACGAACTAAGTGGAGGAATGAAGCAACGCCTCATGATTGCACTCTCTCTTGTGTTACATCCCCCTCTGGTAATAGCTGATGAGCCTACTACTGCATTGGATGTAATGATCCAGGCTCAGATTCTCGATCTCTTCAAACAGCTCAGGAAAAAGACAAGTCTCTCACTACTAATCATCACTCATGACTTATCGGTGCTTGCAGAAACCTGTGATAGGGTCATCATAATGTACGCCGGGAAAATTGTCGAGGAGGCGTCTGTTCAAATCCTCTTCAATGAACCCGGCCATCCATACACAAAGAAACTCATTGCATCATTTCCAAGTATTCTCGCCGACAAGGAAATTGATTACATCCCAGGAAATCCTCCAGACCTTATTGATCCCCCGATAGGATGCAACTTTCATCCAAGATGCGACTATGCGATTGATAGGTGCAGAACAGAGGAACCACCGCTTGTGGATGAAGAAGGCCACAGAGTGGCGTGTTTCAGGAGGCATGAAATCTAATGTCAGATGTGATTCTCGAAACCCGTAATCTCAAGAAGTGGTTTACAGTCAGAGCTGGGTTCCTCTCAAGTCTCCTCTCGGAGAAGTCCGACTCGTACATCCGTGCAGTTGATGGAGTGGACTTGGAAATCAAGCAAGGCGAGATTTTTGGCATTGCTGGAGAGAGCGGATGCGGCAAGACCACAATTGCGAGATTGATCATGCGCTTGGAAACCTTAACTGAGGGAGAGATCTGGTTTGAGGGGGACAAGATCTCTGCAATGAATGAGGGCGAATTCAAGGAGTATCGTAGAAGGATTCAGATGATCTTCCAAGACCCATATGGATCATTGAGCAATAACATGACCATAGGCGAGATTGTCGCAGAACCTCTTAAGATTCATAATGTCTATGCATCAGCTGGTGAAATTGAAAAACGTGTGTTAGCTGCACTTGAAGATGTAGGGCTTCTTCCCGCTGAGGAATTTGCAGGTAGGATACCACATGAACTGAGTGGGGGGCAGCGACAACGTGTGGCCGTGGCGGCTGCACTTGTCCTTGACCCGATTCTTCTCATTGCTGATGAACCGGTTTCAATGCTCGACGTTTCAATGAGAGGTCAAATTCTGAAGTTATTGCTTGAACTAAGAGAAAAAAAGGGAATCACGCTCGTACTGATAACACATAATCTAGCTATAGCTAGGCAAATGACTGACAGGATTGCCATCGCCTATCTGGGCAGGGTCGTTGAAACTGGAGTTACAAAAGATATCATTGACAACCCAAGTCACCCCTACACGAAAGCACTAGTTTCAGTAGTACCTGTTCCAGAAACTGGTATAAAGAGAGAGAGGCTCCTGCTCACGGGGGAGATTCCGAGCCCAGTCAACATCCCAACAGGATGCAGATTTCATACAAGGTGTCCATTTGTAAAGGACAAGTGCAGTGTGGAAGAGCCTGAACTGAAAACGATGCCTGATGGTCGTCAAGTAGCATGTCATGATTAAGGTGCAGAAGAAGAAGCGCAATGATCTATTCCCCTATCTCTGTACAAAGATGTTCACATATGTTGGGTGTTCTTTTCTAGATGTTCACTACAACTTTGACCCAATTACAATTGGAAGTAAGTCTAAGATGAATAAAGAGATTGAAGCTCTAAAACAAGCAGTCATCGAAGGTGACACTGATGCCGTTGCTGGTTTGACAAAGAAAGCATTGGATGCTGGGATTGATCCCATAGATATTCTGGAGAAAGGAATCTCTGAGGGAGCTCAGAAAGTTGGTGAGCAATTCGAGAATATGGAGATTTTCCTAACAGAATTAATGCTATCAGGTGAGGCAATGATGGCTGGACTGGAAGTGGTTCTACCACAGCTGAAGAGTGAGGATGTCCCTCAGAAAGGGAGAGTGGTTGTTGGTACTGTACGTGGAGATGTTCATGAAATTGGCAAGAACATTTTCAAGTCACTCCTTGTAGCAAATGGATTTGAAGTGAGTGATTTAGGTGTTGATGTACCCGCCTCAAAATTTGTTGAAGAGGCGGAGAAGATCAATGCTGACATCATTGCAGTATCAGCGCTTATGACATCCACTATTGGAGGTCAGAAAGATGTGATTGATTTTCTCGAACAGACCGGTGACCGAGACAAATACATCGTCATGGTTGGAGGTGGGCCTTCAAATCAGGAATGGGCTGATGAGATAGGGGCAGATGGTTTTGCTGAAACCGCTCCTGATGGTGTGAGAGTGGCAACAAAACTCATTGAAGAAAGGAGGAAATAATCTTGATTCCAATTATTGAGATTACTAAGAGAGCACTCGATGGAAAACCCATGCTTGAGAAAGAGTATGACATGCGAGTTTTCTCTCCAAGAGTGCGAGAGTTGGTCAAGGAACACGGTATCAGTTACGATCCTGACATCCTTGTGCCATCAGATGACGGACTAGCTGATTCAATATTCAATGCTGCCATTGATTTAATTTGTGATGTTGGTGTTTATTGTAAAGATACTGAACGGGTTATTGCTTTCGAAGAGAATGAGGTTCGGAATGAACTCAAGACTTCATTCGATCATGCTGTGTTCGGGGAAGGCATGGAACAGCGAACATTGACACAGAGGAAGCCTGAGTCTTCACAAAAGCCATGGATTTTTGCAGGCGCTGGAGGAGTCACTGTTTCCGATGAGAGTATCTTCATGAGGCTTGTTGAGAACTATGCTCGTAGAATCCCAATAGCCAATGCAATTACAACGCCTTGTTTACTTTCTGTGGATGGCGCGAATATACGTGCTAGGTCTCCTTTAGAAATCGAAGGCTCCATTAGAACCGTTGTTCTTGGAAGAGAAGCACTGAGACGAGCTGGTCGTCCTGGTCTTCCAATTATGAATGGAATAGGGACAGCTGAATCTGCTATTGCTTTGGCTTCTGGACTGCACCCCGATTTTGGTCTTCGAAAAACAGATGGTTACATGGTGGCAGAACTTGCAGAATTGAAGACAGACCTAGATTTGCTAAATAGAGTTGCACTTCTCCAGTCCCTGAATGTGCCAATCGCAGGCATCTACGGACCGATTTATGGGGGTTTTGCAGGTGGAGCTGAAGGGACAGCTATCACAAGTGCTGCATTTCACATTCAAGGAATCTTGACGTATGGGGCCTCTTGGACTCTATGCTTCCCAATTCATGTCAAGTATACATCAAGTTCATCTCCTGAACTCATCTGGGTAGCAAGCACATATGCTCAAGCTGTGACCAGAAATACTACAGTGCCTGCTTTGTACTATAACTACACAGCAGCAGGACCATGTACTGAAATGGTTCTTCATGAGTTTGCTGCGGAGTTCATCGCTGGTGTTTCATCTGGAGCATCCATTGAAACCGGTGGTGTTGCAAAAGGTAAGTACTTCGACTATCTGACACCTATCGAGCCTATGTTCGCTGCTGAAGTCGCTTATGCATCAGCAGGACTAAAGAGAAGTGATGCGAATGATATTGTGAAGAAGATAGTGCCGAAATTCAAGGATATGATTCCGGATCCACCAAAGGGTAAACGATTCCAAGAATGCTGCGATCCCTTAACTGGTACGCCATCCAAGGAGTGCTTTGACATTTATTATAAAGTGAAGAAAGAAGTGACCGATCTTGGAATTGACTTCCTATACTGAGGATGCTAAGCAGGTTGTGGTTTCACACCCATAACCTGCGTCCAAAGTGCAAGACTGCTGTTGCTTCACCCTCTTCACGTGATATCTCTTCAACATTGTCTAGGGCGAGTAAGTTAAGTATGAGTTTGATAGCAATATCCTTGAAAGAAGAATTTCTCGCACCCAGCTGAACTTTGACAATTTCGCCATCCTTCTTCACACTGCATCTCTCTAGAAGTCCGGTAGATGTTATGTTGAGTGTTGCCTTCTGAACAAGGTCTATCAATGGCAACTCTTCGCTAGGTTCATTCGGTGTGTATTGGGGACCAGAGTTACGTATCTCGATGAGTGTCTTTTCACCTATGGGCTCGTCAATTTTATGCGTGATTAACCAATCCAGAAGTGGTGACGGAAGTGTTGCATTTCCTGCCCTGCCAGATTTCATCAACAGTTCTTCTCTCTTCTCTTTCCACGCACCGAATATTCGTTGATTCCTACCCTCCTTCTTGATACTAAACTCTTTATCATTCAACCAACGAATACTGATCTTATTCTCTGCTATGATTTCAACATCCACAGTGTATCCCGCCTCATCCCAACTTGATAATAGGAATAATATGATAACTTCTGGGATATTTCGTAACATCTTCACAGTTGCTAGAACCGTGCTTCTCTCAGGGAAAAATTCTACTGACCTCAATATTCCCATTATCTCGAGTAGCTTGATGTGTTCAGTAAAGGCTTCATACGTATTCTTCCATGTGTCACCCTCAATTATGCCAAGTCCACGCAATAGCTTTGTGTGCTGAATCCCCGTCTTTGACACGTTCTCTATGAACTCATTAGATGATTGACTGCCATGTCCAAGGTTCATGAAAGCTTCAAGAAACTCAGAACTTGTAAGACCCATCTCTGCAGTTGTGACAAGAGATGATAGTAACTTCATTGTTGCTTTATCTTCACACGTATCACAGTCAGGTAGGTCTCGTCTTTTCATGTAGTATCGAACTGCATCCTCAAGAGCATCATTGATTCGTCCAGAATCACCACTGATCTCATTCAACATATCCCGAGTAGAAGCAGAAATCGTAGTGTGGAGATGGACCCGAGGACCTTTCCCTCTAGAATCGCTACGACTTACCTTCTTCGATTCTATCTTTTCTTCCATGCACACGCACTTCCTGAATCATGTTCAAGAAGATATACTACAGAGTGTACTCGTGAACATAAATCTTGCGACTGAATAAAATCATGTACATGATTACTGAAGGATGAGCCGCATGGGATCAACATGCTCTCTCAGTATTTCCAATTCATGGGGTGATGGTGGAGGTTCAGGTTTGGAACGAGAAGTATCCAAAGTGAAACCTGTATTATCTTGGATTTCTTTTGGTGCCGTGAAATCATAGTAGCTTTCGAGGTACATTCTCTTGGTCACTTCATCAAATGAGAGCACACCTAGAGATGTGATAACGCCCTCAGGGCCTCCTCCCGGAAGACCCGCCTGCTTTCTGGAGTCACCACCAGAGAGCCAACCTGGACTAGTCAGATAATCAAGCTGCTCAACAAACCTCCTATCTTCATGCCTCATGAATATCAGAGTCCGTCCAACGGCAGTAGCAACATCACATGCTCCTCCACTGCCTGGAAGACGTACTGCTGGTTTATCATAATTACCAATCAGCGTGCTGTTTAGATTTCCATAGATGTCAATTTGTGCCCCTGAAAGAATTCCCAGAACCGCGGGACCTGTTCGTTGATTCTGCATATAGGAGAATGCATCGACGAGACCTCCATTGTGTGATGCTCTGTACATCACACGGGGGTCTGCAACGGTTAACGGAATCTCGAGCAGAGCTGGATCCATTGCACCAGTTTCAAAAAAAATGACGCAATCCGGGGCATGAGTCATTTTTGCAGTCACTGCTGCTAGCATCGGGAGTCCAGTGCCGCAAAAGACGATATCGTCATTCTTAATTCTCCGAGAACAGGCTATTGCCATCATTTCAGTGCTTGAGTAATCATTACTCATGCAGAATTCCTCCTTTGTCTATAGCCTAAGTCAGGTGATGCTCGTATATCATCCAGTCGACCTTTTCCAATGAGTTCAAGATATTCGTTGAAATTACTAACTCCGAATACATGGGTTTCTAGATACTCTGAGAACTGCTCATCATGCATTGCAAGTTCCTTGTATTCATTGAGGTGTATAGCATCATAGTCATAGCAAAGATAGCATGCTGTAGGATGAGAACCAAATGGTTGATGGACAATAGCATCCACAAGGGTATGCGGGAAGCAGTTATGCCAAGGTTCTTGACGGAGTTCTTCAGATGGAACTAGCTCCTCACATGAAAGGATAACGTGTTTAGATGCACGGGCTTGCTCAATGTCAGCAAATGTAAGACCTTTAATCCTGGCTATCCCTTCCTCTGAGGCTTGATGAACATGCAGAAGTGTGACATCAGGACTTACAGCAGGTACGAGAACCAAAGGCGCTTCATTGGTAAAGGGATCCTTACTAACGATCAGTTTCTTCTCTGGCAAAGATTTCCTTGAGTTTCTTTTTCCCTCATCAATTCCCCACTTATTCACGATATCAGAGCCAAGACCTGAGTACGTTGGTAGATACGGAACACCCATCGCTCCAGCCATGAATCGAAGTGTAATCTGATAATTCGTGTAGTCTTCAACAGATATTGATCCTTGCTCGACTGCTTTTCTAAATCTCACACAAGTACTGGCAAACCGCCCATTTGCTCCGTACGCAATCTCTACAAGATCGATAAGCCCTCCCCCAATCAGCAAGTCCAGTGCCTGACTTCCAGAGTGCATTACTGCATGAAGATTGTCAATCTTTTGTCTGAGTACTTCGTGTACCAAAGCCATCGGATTTCTGTTGACCGTGAAACCTCCAAAAGAGATACAATCCCCTTTGGAAACAAATCTCTTGATGGCCTCAGAAGCTGACATGACTTTACTTGTAGAGGACATAATAACCAGCCCCGTCCATAATTGCCTGACCTCCATTTTATTCTACTGCAAGATGAATTACTTCTCGAAGTAGGAACCTTTTTCCTAGAGAGTGTTTAGGAATCTGTTGGTGTTTCAACAATGGAGTGGAAAGATGGAGCAAGATGTGTTGTTTGTCTTACTTTTGATTTCGATGCAGATACTTCTTGGAGAAATATCCTACGTCGAAATAATATCGAATGGGATAACCCAGTGGTTCTCTCGATTGGCGAATATGCTCCAAGAGCAGCTCTACCTCGAATTTTAAAACTTCTCAAGACCAATGAAATCAGAGCTGGTTTTTTTGTTCCAGGCGAGGTAGCAGACCGATTTACAGATTCAGTGAAGGATATCCATAATGCTGGCCACGAGATTGGACATCATGGGTATCATCACAAGAACCCAGCCCGCTTGACTTTATCAGAGGAAGAGGATGAACTGGAGCGTGGATCAAACGCGCTTGAGAAAATAGCAGGATACAAACCATTTGGATATCGAGCGCCAGCAGCGGATTTGAGTCCCAATACCTACTCACTCCTCGCTCAGCAAGGTTTGATGTATGATAGCACCATGATGAATGATGATATTCCTTACATCGTTGAGATTGAAGGAAAGAGGATTGTAGAGTTACCAATTAGGTGGATGTTGGACGACTGGGTCTATTTTGGTTTCAACATGTTTCCGTCTCTTGCATATCAGAGTGGAATCAGTAGCCAGGAAAAGGTCTTTGAAATTTGGTCAGCTGAGTTCGAAGCGGTCTATGAGGAAGGTTTGTATTTCATGCTAACGATGCATCCCCAGATAATGGGTGTTCCATCTCGAAGCAAGATGCTCGACAGGTTAATTCAACTCATGCAGTCGAAAGGTGATGTATGGTTCGCAACACCTAGGGAAATTGCAGAATATTGGCTCAAACATGGAGGAGAACAAATGTGAAACGACTAGAAGGTAAGGTTGTCATCATCACTGGGGTAGCAGCTGGAATTGGACGGGCATCAGCCAATCTCTTCGCAAAAGAAGGGGCACGGATTGTTGGTGCTGATATTGATGAAAAAGGTGGCAAGTCAATCACTGAGAAGATTCAAGCGTTTGGTGGGAGCATGATCTTTGTGAAGACCGACGTGTCCTATGAGTCGGACATCAAAGCGCTTTTTGAGGTCGTACATGAAATGGGTGGTGTTGATGTTCTATTCAACAATGCTGGTGTTGAGGTTGCTAAGGGGCTTTTAGATACATCAGAAGAGGACTGGAATAAGAGTGTTAATGTAAATTTGAAGTCTGTCTTCCTTTGTTGCAAATATGCCATCCAACAGATGAAGGAGAACGGAAAAGGTGTAATCATTAACAATTCATCGGTTGCTGGTCTAGTTGGATCATTCTCTCCAGCGTATTCCGCTGCAAAGGGTGGGATTAT
>CAZPWM010000039.1:0-26547 GCA_964590575.1 uncultured archaeon | reverse complement strand
GAAGAGAAAAGTCCGTACCTACTACAACACGCAGAGAATCCCGTTGATTGGTATCCATGGGGAGAAGAAGCCTTTGAACGTGCTTCCAAGGAAAACAAACCGGTCTTCCTCTCAATCGGGTATAGCACCTGTCATTGGTGCCACGTAATGGCTCATGAGTCATTTGAAGATAAAAAGGTGGCTCGTTTGATGAATGACGCTTTTGTAAACATCAAGGTTGACAGAGAGGAAAGACCAGACATAGACGGTGTGTATATGGAGGTGGCTCAGATGATAACTGGTAGAGGAGGTTGGCCACTAACAATCATCATGACCCCTGATAAGAAACCGTTCTATTCGGCAACCTACATACCTAAAGAGAGCAGGTACAATATGCTGGGAATGAAGGAACTTGTTCCGCGAATCAAGGAGCTCTGGGAAACTGATCAAGCCAATATCGAAGATGTGATTGATCGGATTGAAGAAGGACTCTCAGTATCTAACAAGAGTGTGCTGAAAGACGATCTCACGCTTGATGAGGTTGACCGGGCATACTCGCATCTATCACAGAAATTTGATGAGGAGAGAGGGGGTTTCGGTTCTGCACCAAAGTTTCCCTCGCCCCATAACTTGTTGTTGATTCTAAGATACTGGAAAAGAACGGGAGACGAAAGGGCACTCCATATGGTTGAAAAAACACTCCAAGGGATGAGATTTGGAGGTCTCTTTGACCACCTTGGTTTTGGGTTTCATAGATACTCCACTGATGCGGATTGGTTGCTACCTCACTTTGAGAAGATGCTGTACGATCAAGCAAGTCTCATGATGGCATACACCGAAGCATATCAAATAACAAGAAAGCAGGAGTACGCTAATGTGGTCCGAGAAATATTCGAGTATGTCACACGAGATATGACCAGTCCCGAAGGAGCATTCTACTCAGCAGAAGATGCCGACTCTGAGGGGAAAGAGGGCAAATTCTACACCTGGGCTCAGAGTGAGATCAAAGATGCCCTCGATGAGGAAGAATCATCAGTCTTCTTGCAAATGTTCAATATTCGCGAGGAGGGTAATTTCGAAGATGAGGTATCTCAAGGGAAGACCGGACTCAACATACTTCACCTCAAAGAATCCATTGATGCAAGTACAGATTCTGTAAGTGTGAGCAAAGAGGAATTTAAATCTCAAATAGAAAAAGCTAGAATAAAGTTATTCAATCGCAGAGCTAGAAGAGTGAGACCAAGTCTGGATGATAAAATTCTGACGGACTGGAATGGGTTCATGATTGCGGCTTTGGCGAAAGCATCGGTTGTCATTGATGACAGTAATTTCATTGAAGCTGCTGAAAAGGCACTTGCATTTATCATTGGCACCATGTTCGATGAGAAACGGGGTCTCTTCCACAGATATAAGGATGGAGAGGTTGCAATTGGCGCGTTCCTTGATGACTATGCGTATCTGGTTTGGGCTCTCCTTGAATCTTATGAGGCGACCTTCAAACCTGAGTATCTCGAACTTGGGAAGAATCTAACCATGGAGATGATCAAGAAATTCTGGGATGAAGAAGAAGGAGGGTTCTACTTCACTAGTGAGGATTCAGAAGAACTACTTGTGAGGAAAAAGGATGCCTACGATGGTGCTATGCCTTCAGGAAATTCAGTGGCCGCATTGAATCTAGTGCGTCTTGCTCGATTTCTTGGAAACCCAGAACTAGAGGAGAAAGCAGCAGAAACAATCAAGGCATTCTCAGGAATCATTCCAAGAGCTCCCTCAGGTTTTTCCATGATGCTTAATGCATTGGAGTTTGCTCAGGGAGAGTCCTATGAGATTGTCATTGCAGGAGATCCTGATAGACCAGACACGCAGAAAATGCTCGAAACAATTCGTCAACATTACATCCCCAACAAAGTGATTCTCTTGAAGGGAACTAAACATCAGTCAGACGAGGTTTCTCGACTCGCTCCATTCGCAAAGTTTCATGATACGTTAGGTGGGAAAGCAACTGCTCATGTATGTATAGATTACAATTGTAAACTGCCTACAACGGATAATGAGCAACTGCTGAAGCTCCTTAGTATTGAGAGTAAATGAGTCAAATCTGTTATTGAGAAGGTTTCCGTCCCATCCACCAAATCACACCAACTATGAGAACCACTACACCGCCTATGGAAAATGCAAGGGCAGGTCCATAAACAGTTAGGAAGTCATTTGGCCAGATTTTGGCAAGAGCGTTACCAGCATCTCGCCATGAATCAGCAATTATTAGAAGATCTGCTGAGATTGAATTCAAAGTAGTTTCATACGGAGCTAATGTTGCATCAATATCTCCAGATGCATTGAAAGCCTCTGCAATTTCGAGAAATGTTGTTGCTACAAATCCAGTCATTTGCGTTAGGTTTCCAGGAAATATCAGAGAGGAGTTATCCGCGAGGTTATCAAACGCAGGAAGTGCGTTTTCGCCTGCTTCTATGAAATCTGTGAGATTTGTTTCAGACATCAACGTGGGCAGACTTTCTAATGCTGTGCGATATGACAAATACTGGAGAGTCACCTGAGCCTCAAGACCTGCACCAATGAAGAAAAGAAGTGATGCTTTGAAGTTGGTTTCATCATCAATACCATCGAAAAAGCCTAGATATGATTTCAAGCCATCCACTGTTATGGCTGAGCTCATCTGACGAAATCCTGCTTGTCCGAAGTTTCCAACATAAGCATTTGCACTATTTGGAGAGTAAATTGAACCGACCCCAAGTAGCTTATCTCGGACCATAGGACCCAGTTTGTCATCTAATCCTGTTGCAGGTGGCACTCCAGGGAAAAACGTGTTTGAAATATAATATCTATTAGACCATGCGTCGATTAGAGTCGTGTATAGGATAGTAGTATAATTTCCTCGACCATCATCAGGGTATCCGAAATCTTCACCAAATGAACCCACTCCTGGATCGATTATTGTTGCGGAAGCTTCTGTGTCGTTATATCCCACAATGAGAATCCCATGTCCGCCTCCAGCGAGTTGCTCAGCTCTCAAGAAGTCATAGTCGTAGATTGGCAGATATGCGGGGTCAACACTGATAAGAAGCGGATACCCGCGGTCAATAGTCTGGCGCATTAAATCAAAGGCTTCAACCTGACCATCTAGAACCCCCACCCGGATATTTTCGCTCTCCCATACCTGGACATTCTGCTCCAATGCAGGAATGTCAGCCCCAACATATAGCGTATAATTCACGCCATAAATATCAGCGAGAAACTGTGTTGGTTCAACCTGAGTGTACAGGGCACCCGGATACATGAGAAAAGTATCATCGAATCTGAAGTAGGCGAATGAAAAACCGATAGTTGATGCAGCAAACACATCATACATTGATAGATCAATACCTGCATACTGCATGGCCATGGTGGTTGCAGCCCAAGCACAAAATCCGTTTATCTCCTGCCAGACATACCCATGACTCGGGAGGAGCCCTGCATCAGCAACTGTGAATGAAGTATGATTGTCAATAACCGTAACTGGTTCACATACAGATATTGGCAATACAATAAGTGTGATGAAAGTCAATACTGCAATGGAACGAGGCTTCACAGGTGTCAACTCACCTGACCTGATTGTGTATTGAATCATAAGGATACCGATAAGGACCTTAATCACTAATCCATATCAGCATCTGCAACGAAGGTTCCAACCCAAAGTGGCATTGCAGGAACAGTTCCTAAGGCTAGCATTTCTTGCCATGCTTCATCGGTCAATCTGTCATCTAGAGGTTGAGTAAATTCGTAGTAGGAAAAGATACCTCCACGGGTGAGGACAATTCTTCCTTCTATCTCGACAGCCACATAAATGACCATAGCATTTCCAACTGCTTCTTCAAGCACTACAGGTTCTGTAGGATCAGGGTAGGTATGCACATCAGCGACAACAGCCATCTTTTCATCCGCTGCCGAGGTCAAATCCTCAAAATCATCAATTGAAGCGATTGTTTCCAAAGAACGACCACTATATTTTATGAGGTCCACTTCATCATCAGTAAGGAGCTGACCTGCGAGTTCTTTTTCAGAGATTGTTTTGAGTTCAAGTAAAAAGTCATGAAGCTGGTTTAATCTGGATAAAATTCGTTCAGAGGCAATACTTCGATTTGTCAATCCCTCAATCATCATATCACACAAGGTGGCTAAGCGCGCATAAACACGAGGAACGGGCTCAACATATCCAATAACCCTCGGAGGAGGAGGCGGCATTATAGAAGTAGGACCGACCGTATACGATTGTTTGACATACAGAATTGTGTCATGCCTGAGCTCGGTCCATGATGCAAGACTAGTCATCAGTTGTTTGTCCACCCAAGCTTCGCTCTGCATAAACATTGGATAGCCATCACCAGGATCATTAAGAAGTGGCAGAAGAGAATAGAGCCAAAGATAGTAAAGATTGTGAGTCCATTCTGATGCGCTTATGTTCTCAACGGAGTCCCACAGGAATTCCATTTGTTCAATATAATGATAGTAGTCCTTCTGATCATCAAGCAACTCCCATGCACGATCTGACCCAAGAGCTGCCATAACATCTAGACCCTTCGGAAGTACTCTTGGGTGCATTTGCGTTCCGACATTGTCATAGACAAGCTGGCCCAGGAAATAGCTATCAGGTACAAATCGCTGTCCCATAAAACGGAAACCCATTGTGTCATTGATATTCTGAGTATCATTAATGACAGATGACAGAATGAGTGGCGGACGAAGGACTAGTGCAGAGTCAATGAAATCTGTAAGAAGAACCTCATTGTCTAAGTCATTCAGTGAAGATATAGCACCCCACACATCATCAATTAATGGACCATATTCTTTTGGAAGAAGGTCATCAGCATCGCCAACGAAGAAACGTGTAGGTTCGTAAATTGCATCCCATACTGTGTATCCCTCAGTTCCAGGTGCAAGACCTTCTACTTCTTCTTCCAATGCGAGTGTTAGGAGAATGGCTTGAGCTGTTTCGTTCTTACCTTTCTCTATCCCAGATGGGGAGATACCAGGCTGTAAACGGAAAGCTATTCGACCATACCACATCATTGCCATAAAGAAATGTTTCAACTTGTCAGTCCGAGTATAGTGTCCTCGGGGAACGTACTGACTGAAATCCTCCTTATAATTCTGGAACCAAGCAGAAGATATCTCGGAGTGATTTTCGATCAGAGCAAGGACAGTTGTAACCTCGTCTACGACCTCTGGATAAAGGATTGTCTGGTTATCTAGTAGGTACTGGGCTACAGAAAAATACATCACATTTCTCAAAGCAGCATCTTTCCATCGACCTTCGGGAGCGGTCTGATATTGGTCATACGAGCTGTTGACCAAAGAGGCTGTGAGATTTCCTAGCAAATCCCAAAATGTGTAAACCTCGGTCGCTCTAAGAGCTAAATCGTATAGAATGTGAAATGCATGCAAGACCGCGTCAGAGCTTACAAAACTAGGTATATCATTATCTTTGTTACTAAGGAGAATGTCATATATCTGATCATATCCGCTTGGGACAGAAGTGAATCCATTAGTTTGAATTAATGCACGCTGAGCAATTGTCAGCTGTGGAAACTTATAGAGATTCACAACATTGCCCAAACCCTCAGAGATTGTATACCACGGGACGTTTGGTGTGAACTCTTCTGAATATGGGATGAAATCAGCAAAGTCATTCGATACAGTGAAATCGATTGTGAAAACAGGACTATTCGGATGTCCTGTGTGTGAATATCGCTCAGAATTCCATCCGCCAAGTACACCAAGAGACACAACTAAACTCATCGCCAGAAGAGAGGACGCAATTCCACCTGCTATGACCTTCCTCTTTGTCTGAGTATCAAGTGCTTGTGATAACAACTGAGGGAACATGTCAATCTCTATCATACAATTCTACTTAGTACCATGGAATAGAACACTTTTCGAAGATATCTATTCACTCTGTATTGAAACTAGAACAGATAGAGGATAGGATAAGACATTAATCCTGATTCTTCCATGAGAATACGGCGTGGTATATGGACTCGAAATCAGAGGAGCGCGACCTTGAACCTGAGCTCCGGGGTAATACTCTAAGGGTCTATTGGTATCTGTTATCTAAGAACTCTTCAGTAGGTGTAAGAGAGGTTCAAAGAGCGATTGGTATGTCGAGTCCTTCAGTAGCAAGTCACCATCTCGGGAAATTAGAGTCGCTCGAACTCATTCAGAAAAATCCTGACAATACATATGAATTAAGGAAACTAGTCAAAGTCGGAATACTTCAGAATTTCATTGCATTCAGAGGAGTTATGCTTCCAAGATATTCATTTGTGGCAATCTTTTTCTCAGTGTATACCTTGGGCTATTTCTTAATGACATTGGGAATTCCCTTGGGTCAATTCGATCGCTATATCGGTCTTGGTGTAGGAGTTGCAGGTGCTATTTTTGCGTGGTTTGAAACAAATCGACTCTGGAAACTGAAGTTCTCTTGATTCGTTAAGTAGCAAGAAGGTTTATGCGTTTGATAAGTAGAGAGGGGTTGGAGCGCAGTTCCATTGAACTATCATCTGGTCTTAACTCGAAGATGCAATCTCAACTGTTTCTATTGCCATGGCGGCGAGTATATCGAATCAGATACAGAGATTCAATACTCGCTTGATGATCTTGCATCGTTTCTAGCAAAGGACAATGAAATTCAACTCATGCTTTATGGTGGTGAACCTACACTTAGAGTTCCACTTATCACCAAACTGATGGACCGCTTTCCCCAGGCACGGTTCATGCTTCAAACGAATGCTCTTCTTCTCAATCAGATTCCTGAAGATTATGTCAGGCGATTTCACTCAATCCTTGTGTCCATTGATGGTACTGAGGAAACAACAGATAGCTATCGCTCTAGGGGAGTTTATCAGAAGGTCATCAAGAATGTCAGGTGGCTACGAGAGATTGACTATGAGGGAGACATCGTTGCTAGAATGGTAGTATCAGAACAGTCAGACATCTATAGAGATGTCAGACATTTGATTGACTTGAGAAACCCTTCATTCGATAACGTCCATTGGCAGCTTAATGTTGTTTGGGATGCTGAGGATAACTGGCATGATTTCGACAAATGGGTGATAGAGGTCTACAATCCAGGGATAACTCGACTCGTTGAAGAGTGGGTCAGGAAGATGGAGGA
Organism: uncultured archaeon; assembly: GCA_964590575.1. GTDB lineage: Archaea > Asgardarchaeota > Thorarchaeia > Thorarchaeales > Thorarchaeaceae > SMTZ1-45. The sequence goes on along the minus strand of CAZPWM010000039.1, from coordinate 19,400 downwards.
TGGAGTTATTGAGGGAATTGTCCCCTTCAAACCTCTAATGCTGTCTTTGCTCACCGGTGAAGGAGTTGAGATGAGATGCGGGTCTGGGTTGGACACGTTTGCAATTCATGTTGATGGTAAGATTGGTGTCTGTCCAATTTCTCCAGATTGGGATTTTTCAATAGTGGGCAATATTTGGGACTCGGAACCTCAAGAACTAAGGAATGTCATGAGAGTTGACGAACCCTGTCCATCATGTGGTGAATTCGAGATCTGTGGAGGAAGGTGTTTATTCGCCAATAAGGAAAGACTCTGGGGAGATGAGGGTTTTGAAAAAATCTGTGAGATTTCACGACACCTCATTAAAACCTTGAAAGAGAATGTCCCTCGTGTGAAAGAACTAATTGAGAAAGGAGTAATTTCCATTGAGGAACTAGACTACCCTGAGTACAACAATGGTTGCGAGATTGTACCTTAGGAAAGGCACATAACGGAATGTATCGCCGCAACGGTGAAAGACGATGACTTCCACACGCGACGTATTAGAGGACTTGGCAGCGGGAAAAATCTCCATTGAAGAAGCAGAAAAAGAGCTAAGATCGCTAGCGTTTACGAAGGTTGGAGATATTGGTCTTGTGGATAATAATCGACAAGAAAGGAGTGGTGTGCCTGAAGTTGTTTTTGCGGAAACTAAGACAATTGACAGCCTAGTCCAAATTGTGGAAACACTTGTAGAGAAAAATGGTGTAGTTTTACTCACTAGAATGAATCAGAATAAACTTGAAGGTCTTCAGAAAGCACTTCCAAAGCTCACAATTGAATCAAAAGGCTCAGAGGAACACCTTACAGTTTTCGTGTATTCGAAAGCATGGTCCGAACCACCAACAGAAGGCAAGATTGCGGTTCTTACAGCGGGTACTTCAGATGTTGTTTATGCCCGTGAAGCAGAGGCAATAGCTAGATTGATGGGTGTTGAAACAGTGACCTTCTATGATGTGGGTATTTCAGGAATTCACAGACTAATAGAGCCGGTCGAGAAGATCATAGAAGAGGATGTGGATGCGGTGGTTGTTCTTGCGGGGATGGAGGGAGCTTTGCCTACAGTAGTTGCAGCACTGATTGATATTCCAGTCATAGGCGTACCCATCCCAACAGGATATGGATACGGAGGCAAAGGAGAAACAGCACTGGCATCGATGCTACAGTCATGTTCACCCGGTCTTGCAGTTGTCAATATTGGTAACGGATTAGGTGCAGGTTCAGTTGCAGCTCTGATAGCAAAAAGATGTGCGAAGAAGAAACACTGAGTCTACTCATCTTCTTCTTGCATTGCTTTCTCTGTCAAGTCCTTCTGCATTATAACTATGACTTCACCGTTTCGTTCCGTTCGTCCGGTTTCAATATAGCCCCCACGTTCATAAAATGAAAGTTGATCCTCAACAGCCCCATAGATCTCAATTTCTATTCGTTGAGCATTCATATGCGCTAGTAGGTTTTCGCCATAATCCACAAGCATTGTCCCGATTCGGCGACCACGAAACTCGGAACGAACAGCAACTCTACTTATCACGCCATTTTGACCTCGAAGATGCACTCTCATCGTCCCAACTATTGTTTCACCTACAAGAGCTACGTACTGGTTACCCATTTGGATATGGCGAGAAATCTTATCCAAACCTTCTTGAAGAGCTCCTGGTGTTCGTGAGAGTTGTTTCATAATGGGTTGATACGCTTCTTTGACTATCTCCTTAACTACATCGACTTCGCTCAGTACTGCTTTTCGTATGGTCACTTCAGCGTAGTTGTAAATTAGAGATTCCTCCTCTCAGAATGCATATAGAACGTGTTGGCATAAATCATTTGGGGCGTGTACACTAGAGAGGCTTTATCTTCTAATTTCCACTATTCTTGTATAGGGATGGAAACTGAATCATACTAACAAATACATCATTCGAAAAATCGATGATTCAGACAAAGAGTGGGTTCAGAAAATCCTCAGGGAGAATTGGGGATCTAGTAGGGTTGTGACCAGAGGAACTATTCATCACGCTGATAGACTTCCAGGATTCATTGCTGAGATTGACGGGCAAAAAGTCGGGATAATCACTTGGAAAATAAATGAGAATATGCTCGAAATAGTAACCTTGAATGTTCTCAAACAAGGAGAGGGAATAGGGCGAGCTCTAGTATACGCATTATTTGAAGAAGCAAAATCTCTTCAGTGCTATCGCGTTTGGGTAATCACAACAAACGACAACCTACAGGCACTGAGTTTCTATCGATCCTTGGGGTTGACACTAGCAAAAGTTCACAAGGATGCGGTCACTGGATCCAGGAAACTAAAGCCTGAGATTCCTCTTATAGGCATAAATGAAATCCCAATAACTGATGAAATTGAGTTCGAGAAAATTCTGACGAAGTAGAGTTTCTAGTAGAACACGTACCTTTAATACGCCTTATTCAAATCATTCTGTATTCAGGAGGCTTGCAAGTGACTGATAAGAAAAAAGATGAGGAAGTTGCGGAATCTCAGAAATTGAGCCCACAAGACAAGAAAGAAATCAAGGAAGGACTTTGTGTTAACTGTGCATTGGTATCAATCTTGTTCACGATTTTCTTGATGGTGGCAATGGTTCTGTAGTTTAAATCGAAATAATGCAATACGAAGGATATTTTTTGCAGTCATAAAAAAGAGCGGAAGAGAGGGTCAATAAGAGACCCTCATTCCAGTACACTAATTGCTTGCGTCGTCCTCATCGTCATCACCAAGGCGCTTTGCTTTGCCTAGACGACGACTATCGTCAATTGACAACCTCCGTGAATCTGGTGCGGAGAGATCATGTCCAGGTTTCCCTTCCTTGATTCCCGCAGCTCTCTCACTTGTCCAAGATTCACCAGAATCTGGGATTTTTTCCGCAATCTCTTTGTCAACTTCATCAGGATCAAATGTTTCACCTGTTTCCCTTGCTCGAGTCACAATACGTTCTGTACGCTCATGGCGTAGATAATAAACTGCAGTAAAGATGGCAGCTAATGGGAAAGCAATCAATTTCGCGACGTCTCTGAAGAGGAATAGAAATCGTGGATCAGCAAGAATACCAGCATCGAACCAATTCCAGATCAGAGTTGCGGGATTTGAAGCTACAGCGATTATGCTATCTACAAAGAAGAAACCGCTCGCCAAGAAGAATGTGACAAGGGGTCCAAAATCACCCGTTCGTCCTCCAGGCTTTTCAGCAGCTTCAGTAGCGGTTCGACCAATTCCACTCAATGCATATGCCAAGAAGAATAAAGACATAGCAATATCCACGGGAGAAGTTCCAAATATTGCGTTTCTTCTCATCACATTGACTAGAAAGTACCCAGAATAGATAGCAATGAAGTTGGTTAGAAGTGCAATGTTCAAAGCTGCTCCTTTCCCGGCATTCCGGATAAATGAGAGTAGCATCACAAGTGCAAACAGACCCATTGCAGCATACGCTACGATTAGAAAGTTGAATTGAGTAGCAAGATTAGCTGACGCTTGCGAAAAGATGCCATCAATTAAAGTACCAATGCCTAGTATGTTATTTGGAACCAAATACAGAGCAAGAAGGGCTTCTGCGCCAATTAAAACTAGACCAATGAGAAGGAGAATAAAGCTCCCCGTCCCTAGTAGGAAACCACCTTTCTTAGGTTCTGCAATTGTAGCGATTCTCAAACTTGTTCTAGTGGAGAGATAGCCTTGAAAAGCAATCCAACCAACCCAGCCGAAAATCGCAAAGAAGAGCATGGTAATGGGACCAGTTAAAATTGAAAGGAACACCGAGATAGCAAATGAAACAGCCATCCAACTGAGACCTTTCAGTTCAGTGGTTCTTCCTCGACCACGTCTTGTAATCCATAGTCGGTCAATACCAATGCCAGTGAGTAGTGATCCAAAGGCAAAGTAGATTGTACCTGCAGAGCCAATGTAAGCAAACAAGTACACTAGAGTTGCCTCAAGAGCTGTGCCAGCGTATGTACTCATTAACCAAGACATGAATAGACCGAGAAAGGTAGTTGCGACAAACACAATGAAATAAGCTAGATATCTCCTTTTTCCAAAGAAGACACCGATACCATCAAAGAATGGGATTCCCAATAAGAGTAACCTCCCTAACTATACAGGAGAGAGTATCTGGACAGATATAAGGTTTGCAGATATTTACCCCCATAAAGTTTGAAGCGTCAAAGGTAATAAGAAGGCAGATAATAGTGTGTGTATGGGGCTGAGAGCAAAGATGGCTATTCGTGTTCTAATGATTGACGACGACCCCGTGCATCTAGAACTCAGTGAGCAATTCTTGAAACGTCAGAGTTCAGAGTACGAAATTGTACCAGTGGAAACTTCAGAGGAGGCAATGAATCTCCTTCTCGAGGATCAATTCGATGCTGCAGTTTGTGACATCGACCTTGGCCAGAACCAACCAACAGGTCTCGAGATACTGAGGCAGGTCAGGGCTAATGAGATTGATATTCCTGTCATCATATTCACTGGGAAGAGTCGAGAAGAAATAGCGATTCAAGCGCTCAATCTTGGAGCAGACTACTACATCCGAAAAAGTTCATCAAAGATTGAAGGCTTGTATGCTGAGCTCTCCCACTACATTCTTACAGCAGTTAAGAAACGTAGGACTGAGAGGGCACTCGTTGAGTCTGAACACAGACTTCGAGAGAGTGAAGCTAAACTTGCAGAGGCACAACGGATTGCGCATATAGGACACTGGGATTGGAATATCCTTGAGGATAATATCGTTTGGTCAGATGAGATTTATCGAATATTCGGATTAGCCCCACAAGAATTTGAGGCCACCTACGAGGCATTTCTGAACTCAGTTCACAAGGATGATAGAGAATTTGTTCATGAATCAGTAGACAAGGCAATTCATGAGAAGCAGAAATACAGTATTGATCATCGTGTTTTGCACAGAGATGGCAAAGTTCGTTTTGTGCATGAATTAGGTGAAGTGACATATGATGATGAAGGCAGAGCAGTTCGGATGATGGGGATAGTCCAAGACATCACTGAGAGAATACTACAGGAAAACGCACTCAGTGCTAACGAAGAGATGTTTCGTACGATTTTCGAAGAGTCACCAATCTGCATCGAACTCTTTGACTCAGATGGTATCCTTGTGGGTGCAAATATGGCCGCCCTTGAACTTTTCGGGGTTAGTGCCCTAGAGGAATTTATCGGTTTCGATCTATTCGGTGATCCCAACACTCCTGAGTTTGTGAAGGACAGTCTTCGTAGGGGAGAGATGGCGATGACCGAGTATCGATTTGATTTCTCGAAAGTCAAAGTTCATGACCTCTATAAGACGAGTAAAAGTGGCATCATGCACATTGATTGTGTCTATTCACCAATCAAATATGGGAAAGAAGAAGACCTCCAAGGATTCATTATCCATGTACAGAATGTTACAGATAGAGTTCTAGCTGAAAAAGCGCTAATGGAAAGTAGAGAGAGCTATAAGGAATTGTACAATAATGCCCTTGTAGGGTTGTTTAGGGTTAGAATATCAGATGGAATGATTCTGGAGTGCAATGACCAATTTGCAAAGAAATTAGGCTATGAAAAGAAGGGTTTGATTATAGATGGAACTAATTCAATCAAGAGCATCCTCCTTCAGCAAAAAGAATGGGAAGATCTGAAGAACAAGCTTCGTGAGGACCAGCGTATTGTTACTGAGCTCCCTGTATCAAGAAGAGATGGGGAACATATATGGATGCGGTTCTCACTAAGCCACTGGCCAGATAGAGGTTACATTGAAGGGGTTATTGTGGATATCACAGAGCAGCACGAAGCTCTTGAGATGTTGAAAAAACAGAAAGAAGAACTTAGCGACTTTGCCCATAGTATGAGTCATGACTTGAAGAATATCTTTCAAAATATGCTAGGTTTTATAGAACTGACTCAAGAAGAACAGAATTACAGTCATCTTATGCGGCTCAAGAGTCTGTTGAATGAAACCGGTGAAATGTTGGACCACTCGGTTGCGCTTGCTGATGCAGGGCTAGTAATTGAAGAAACGGTAAATGTTGAACTGACTCCTTTAGTAAAGGAGGTTGCGGATTCAATCATCCCAGAGAACGTATGCTATTCTCAAGAGGAACTGCCCATGGTTAGTGCGGACCAACGAAAGGTCGCACAAATCTTTCGAAACCTCTTCGATAACGCGATTCAACATGGACAACCACGTACCATAGATGTGAGAGTATCAAAGACTGATATGGTATATCGTATCAAAGTAACAAATGATGGGAAAGCGATACCTGCAACACAGCGGTCTAAAATCTTTCAGCGAGGTTTCACTACAAGCAAAAACGGACAAGGATATGGTCTTGCTATCGTCAAGCATCTTGTTGAAGCTCATGGATGGACTATCAAGCTACTGAATGAAAGGAAAACAACATTCGAGATTGAAATACCCATTCTATAGTTATTGAATAGCGATTGGTAGAGTCGTACATAACGATATCACTTTCTACATAGAAGAGCAAGCTTAATAGGTTCCAAATACATACATCATGTGTGGTCAGAGAATCGGTAGGGCCTTGTTTTCGTAACATGCCCTCATTACATAACTCCCCCCCCTCCTACCACATTGAGCTCTGCCGCCTCCTGGCCACACCTTATTTCATTCCTCAACTGAAAGGGTATCCACATTCGATCTTCCAAAGAACCAATAGAACAAGACAATACTGGCAGTATAAAGGATAGTAGCGTATAGATACGGAACTCTTAGAAATCCAGCAGCCAGCAACCATCCCCCAATGTTTAGACCTACAGCACGACTGAGGGAGTCTCCTGTGTTGATGACCCCCATCGCGGTTGATTGTTCTTCTTTTTCAAGACCCTCCATATAGAAGACATCCATCACTGGCCATGCGATGTTCATGAACAAAGCACGGCCTACAAATCCGAAAACTGCAAAGTAGAGTATTGGCGACCAAGCAAGCGACAGGAGAAATGGTACTGATGCAACTTGGAACCAAATTATTGTTGCAAGCTTTCCAAATCGGTCGACTATGGCAGGTGATGCAAAATTTCCTGCAGCCATGACTAAGGTATTGAACGCGAAGATAATTCCAATGGTTGTTTCGTCAGCATTAAACGCCAGACTGAAGAACACATTGAAGAAAGAAACGAACAGGCCAGCACCAAGACCAGATACTGTCCAAGCTAATGCATACTTGCCAATAAATCCTCGATTACGGACATTCCCAAAACCGAAGCTCCTTCTCTTCTTGTTGACGATGTCAGTAGTCATTGGAATAATGGTTAACACTGCCAATGCTAGAGGGACCAACGCGGCCCATAAAGAAAATCTGTACGCAGTCAGTAAATCCACAGCAACTCCCAAGTTGGTCCATATTGTTGGCAGAAAACCCCCAGTCAATGAGCCGAGAAGACTAGCAACCAAAAAGAAAGCGTATCGAACACTGAATACATGCACTCGTTCTTCCTCAGTTGTGACGCTTGCCGTATACGGTTGCCAGCAGACATTAGTGAATCCAAAGCCAATTCCATAGAGAAGCTGAGATAGTAGGAGGTAAAGAGGGGAGAGAGTAGAGTATTGAATGAGTATAGCAATAAAGAGGGTGGAATTCGCCACAATTAAAACCTTCTTTCGTGAATATCTATCAGCTACCATTCCGGCTGGAATTGCTAGGCCGCCAGCTAGAAACATAGAGATAGAGAGGAAGAACCCAAGGAAATCCTCACCAAAACCAGCCTTGAGTAGATACAGGTTGAACAAGACATCATTGATCCCAAAAGCAAAAGCTGAAAACATCCATGCAGCGATTGTCAATCGAGCATCTCGACTGATGAGTCGAATCTTATCCATATACTGAAGTTTGACGGGCTCGATTGACATACTACTAGTATCTGAAAAAAAGATGCTTTTCTTTATTCTCTTGCGCGTATTTTTGGAATTGACATCTAACGATGAGAGTCCTGATAAACAAATGCGGTTTCAAATTGTAAGTGTGCAATATTCTATTATCTTTATTCCATAATAATTGTAATGATTGGTTGATTATTCTGCCATATCATAGAAACACGGAATTGTAGAAGAGCTATTAAGTGGAACACAGGAGGTCTTTCCACATGGAAGAAACTAATGTTCTGTTCATCTGGAAACCACGAGAGGAACTTGAGAAATACCTCCGCAGTGGACTTGAGAGTGTGGATGACTTGAACCTGATATTTCCGGAGGAAGAAACAGAAGAAGCATTTCTGAAGCATTCTCCTGATGCCAATATTATCGTGGGATGGCGTCCTACTCAGGAGCTTCTGGATTCTGCAGTCAATCTCAGGCTATTTATCAACCCTGGAGTTGGTGTGCAGCAGCATATCAAACCATTTAGAGAGTTGGTGAAGAAGAGGGATGTGATTCTAGTTAATGGCCATGGAAACACATATTTCACTGCTCAGCATGTTGTTGCTTTACTGCTGGCGCTGACGAACAAAGTGATCCCTCATCACAACTGGATGGTAGAAGGTCTCTGGAGGCGGGGGGATAGTCATGGAAAATCAAAGCCCTTACGCTATCGGAATATTGGCCTCCTTGGTTATGGTGCGGTAAATCAGAAAGTTCACAAGCTCCTATCTGGTTTCAATGTCAATTTTTTCGTATGCAGAAATAGTTGGGAAGGAAAATCTGAAGTTCTTCCAACACCTGTAAAGAAATATGAAACAAACCAGCTGACCGAGTTCCTCCAAGAGGTCGATACTCTGATAGTGGCTGTACCACAGACACCTGACACATTAGGACTCATTGGTCAGAGAGAATTGGAATTGCTAGGTAATGATGGATTAGTAGTAAACATCGCACGGGGGCCAGTGATTGATGAGGATGCGTTGTTCAACGTTTTGTCTGAGAAGAAAATAGCGGGGGCGGCTATTGATGTTTGGTACGAATATAGACCAGAGCCTGATGTTGACAATCGAAAATTTCCTTTCCACAGACCATTCCATGAGCTCGATAACATTGTTCTATCACCACACCGCGGGGCTTCTCCAATGGATGACCTTGAACGTTGGGATGAGGTTATAGAGAATATCACCCGATTCACACGTGGGAGAACTGATTTTCTAAACATAGTTGATCTTGAGCGCGGGTATTAGCATATCACATAACGTAAAGTTCATCGAGCTTTATCTCGATGTAGCGTATTTTAGTTTCAGCGTTTGTCGAAAGGTTCAAACTGAAGTAACTTAACGCTTTAATCATGAAACTCGGAAATATTTATCGAAAGATAGTCGATATGGGAATCGAGGCAGATCCTAGAGGAAGGGATAGGGTCAACAAGATTCTAGAGAAATCGAAGAAAGACCTAGAAAAGCTTGAAGGTCGAAAGAAAGAGCTAGCTGACAAGGATGTCACATGGAACCCCTACACAGACTGTAGATTGCTTTATGGAGATGAAGACAGAGAAATTTCTAGTCTCCTTTGTGGGATTGATATCGGAACTGGAGAAATTGTCCTTGCAGACCGATTAACTCAGAAGGGGGACCAAGTTGATTTGGTTCTAGCACATCATCCACATGGTATTGGTATCTCGAATCTAGACTATGTGATGAGAATCCAACCTGAACAATGGGCAGCATTAGGTGTACCTATAGCTCAAGCTGAATCAGCTATGGCTGCACGGATGAAAGAGGTGCATTTTAACACAAAAGCGAGTAACCACACGCAGACAACAGATGCAGCTAAGTTGCTTGATATGCCATTCATGTGTTCACATACACCAGCGGACTCACTGGGGTACCAATTTCTCACCAAATATCTAATGGACAATAATCCACAGACCTTGGGAGACCTTGTTGAAGTCCTGCTTGAGATTCCTGAGTACCAGGAGGCTGAGAAGGTAGGAGCAGGTCCAGAGATCCTGGTAGGTAGCTCAAGTGGAAGTGTCGGAGAGAAATTTGTCTTCTTCACTGGAGGAACCTCCGCTGGACCCAAATCGATTCCGAAATTAGCTCGAGCAGGAGTGAGTACAATAGTCACAATGCATATGCCGGATAACCTCAAGACAGTTTGCGAGGAAGAGGGACTCTATGTTGTGATTGCCGGACATGATAGCTCAGATTCCATTGGAATGAACCTGATTCTAGATGAGCTCGAAAAAGAAGGCATCAAATCATATGCTTGTTCAGGTTTCACCCGACACAAGAGAAGCTAATTGAAGAAAGTATGCGCTCCGGGATTCATTCCCGGAGTTTCTTTTTTCGATCTTGTGGCTTTTTTGACTCACAAGATTCATATGCAGCATTAAGACGGGTGGTTTCCCGTTGGCTATGTGGAAAGAACTGGAAATCGCTTTCAACATCATCGGTGGGCTTGCCCTGTTTATGTACGGTGTGACTCTTCTCAGAGAAACGCTTGGGAAGATATCAGGGAAAAGAGTTGTACGAATCCTAGAAAAAGTTAGCAATAATCCTGTTAAGGGAATGGCCGCGGGGACTGCTGCGACATTTATGACTCAGAGCTCAAGTATCACCGTTTTGACATTGATTGGTTTCGTAAATGCTGGTATGATGACCTTCCGACAATCTGTTAATGTCATGCTTGGTTCTGAGATTGGAACTACTGTAACCGCTCAACTCGTTTCATTTAATATTGGTGCTATGTTCTGGCCACTGGTTGCCATTGGGTTTTTCATGAAGATGTTTTCGAAGAATGAAAAGCTACAACTGATTGGTACTGTGATTTTCAGTCTTGGACTTCTCTTCCTAGCAATGGATTTCATGAAGCAAGGAGCTATGCCGCTCACGTCAGATTATCCGGTATTTAGAAATCTCATCAATGATTACGGAGCAATCCCCATAGTTGGTATTCTCATTGGTGCACTAATCGCAGGAGTGACGCAGAGTAGCTCTGCTACAACTAGCTTGGTTATTGCTATGGGTGCAGTAGGCGCAATCGACTTAGGTCCGGGTATCGCTCTTGTGATGGGCGCGAATATAGGGACCTGTTTTCTAGAGCTGTTCGCGGGAATAGGAGCTACAGCACCTGCTAAACGTACTGCAATCGCTCAAACAATCATCAATGTCGTAGGAGTTGCCATTTTTCTGCCTTTCTTAGGTCCTTTTACAGACTTGATTGTATTAACGGATCCAGACCCATTTAATATTCCCCGTCAGATTGCTAATGCACACACAATATTCAATGTGATTGTGAGCTTGATCTTTATCCCTCTCGTTGGCCTTCTAGTCAGATTATGTGAGAAGATAATACCTGACAAGGAAGGAGAGGTCATTGGTAAACACTTCTTCGATGATGAGATGCTCCACCTGCCTCAGGCTGCCCTTCTTGAATCCGAGAGAGAAGCACTTCGGACTGCTGAGAAGACAATTGAGATGATTGTACTCAGTAGGAAAGCGCTTATTACAGTAAATCTCGATGATGCGAGAAAAGTCCTACAACTCGAGGATGAAGTTGACGAGGCTTGTCGAAGCACTGAGGATTTTATTGACAAAATCAGAGAAGAGGAGCTCAATCATGAGGATGCAATCTGGAGAATTAAGTTGTTAGCAATTCTTACAGATATCGAACGAGTCGGAGACCTGGCATCCAATATTGCTGAATTCGTGATTGATACATTGAAGGATGGAGTGGCATTCTCTCAAGGAGGGGTTAGGGATCTAAATCAAATGTTTGACCTCGTGGAGGAAACATATTCAACCGCAGTCAATGCTCTCAAAACAAAGAACAAGAACTTGGCAAAGGTTGCAGAGCAACTTGAGGATAAGGTCGATATTCTTGAGAGGAAACTGAAGGCGTCCCACGTTGAGCGTGTCAGGACAGGTGTGTGTGATCCTCAAGCTGATACAGTCTTTGTTGAAACTATAAGAAATCTAGAGAGAATCAGCGACCATGCTGATAATATAGCATATGACGTTATCATGGATACTTGATACATATTGAATTTGAACAGCTCCTGTAAAATAGCGGTTTACTTCTTGAGGTCATGGCGTTCCTTTGTCGTCTTATGTTCATGACCAAAGATACCAGCTTGAGTCATCCGTTTCGGAGAGAGAATTACATCCAACCATTCTGCATCTAGGAGGCCTTCCTCTAAGACTATCTCTCTAATTGGACGACCTGTATCCAATGCTATCTTTGCCACTCGTGATGCCGCCTTGTATCCGATTATGGGATTGAGCGCTGTAACCAGACCAATACTTTTGTGAACTACATCCAATCCAGAAGCATTGTGTCTAATACCTTTGATGCATGTCTCTGTGAATATTAGAATTGCATTTTTCAGGATCATCAACGCTTGGAAGAAGTAGTAGGCTATTAAAGGTTCGAATGCATTGAGTTCAAGTTGACCGGATTGTGCAGCGATTGATATGATGAGGTCATGGCCCATCACTTGAAAAGCGACTTGCGTAATCATCTCTGGAATAACGGGATTCACTTTTCCAGGCATGATTGAAGAACCAGGTTGAACTGGGGGTAGTATAATCTCATGAAATCCACCTATAGGTCCGGAAGATAGTAGAATGAGGTCTCCAGAGATTTTCGAGAGATTTGTTGCCATAACTCTTAGAAGACCTGAAGCATGAACGAACTCATCGGCATTTTGAGTGTCATCAATTAGATTTTCAGAAGTTACGAGCCCTTCTAGTCCTGTAACCTCTCGAAGATGTTTTTCTGCAAGCTCGATATACTCCGGATCTGCATTGAGAGAGGTGCCAATCGCTGTTGCACCTATATTGTGAGTCTCCAGAATATCAATCGCCCATTCAAGCCTCTGAAGGTCTCGCTTTAACGCACCAGACCATGCACCAAACTCCTGACCTAAAGTGATAGGGACCGCATCTTGCATTTCGGTTCTACCTAGTTTAAGAATATCTTTGAATTCACTAGCATTCTCATCAAGTGCATCTATCAATCCCTGAAGATTAACGGAGAGGTCTCGGAGACCATAGATTGATGCAATTTTAATTGCAGTGGGGTAGACATCATTTGTTGACTGCGAGAGATTGACATGATCATTCGCGGAAATTGGGCTCATAGTATTTCGTGGTTCGCCTATAATCTCATTAGCGCGAGATGCTATGACTTCGTTAACACACATATTAGTAGAGGTCCCTGCACCTCCCTGAAGCATATCAACATCAAATTGATCCTCGAGCCCACCTGCTATAATCTCGTCACAGGCTTGGATAATTGCTTCAGCATATTCTGAGTTGATATGGTCTAAATCTTGGCTAGCTTGGGTACATGCTTTCTTTACCATTGCCATAGCCTGAACTAATGTCGAGTAGTTATACAGACGAACGAGAGAAACACCAAAGTTCTCCTGAGCGCGTAGCGTCTGGATTCCCCAATAGGCATCCTTGGGAACCAGTCTTGTCCCTAGTAGGTCACTCTCTTCTCGATATTGTGATTCGTCTGGATTCATAAACCTCACCGCTTTTTCATGATATATTTAGCAACTTAATAGACTATTAGAAGCCGGCAGCTTGCCCATCCTTACGGTAATCAGAGCCTGCAATCCAAGCATCGTCGAGCCTGAGAATTGCTTGGCCGCCTCCAAAATAAGAGGTGGTTTCGTGAATGAAACCATGGCCACGTTTTCGAAGTTCACCTTGTATTTGAGATGGAATACCATTTTCCAATCCGACCTTGTTCGTTTCATGGTCATGGTCGAATCGGGGATAATCAAGCGCTTCTTGTGGACTCATTCCATAGTCAATCACATTACTAACGAATTGAGCATGAGCCTGTGCTTGGTGTGATCCACCCATGATTCCAAACACACCCATCAGCATTTTGTTCTGGTAGAGCGCACCAGGGATAATGGTGTGAAATGGTAGTTTCCTAGGTGCATAGGAGTTTGGATGCTCGGGGTCGAGAGAGAATAAATGACCCCTGTTCTGGAGTTTGATTCCAGTTCCAGGAGCAACAAGACCACTGCCTATGCCCATATAGAGACTGTTGATGAAAGACACCGCATTTCCATCACCATCAGCTGTAGCGAGATAGACAGTATCATGACCTAGTTTGAAACCCGAAGCATAGACATTCATGGCGCGATGCATATCAATAGTCTTAGCTCGCTCCTTTGCATATGATTTAGCAAGTAGTTTTTCCAGAGGCACATTATAGAACTCAGGATCAGCATTATGCTGGTGAAGGTCAGCATAGGCTAATTTCTTAGCCTCGATCATCAGGTGATATCTTTCTGTACTCAAGGAAGTGAATTTGGAAAAGTCAAAGGTCTCCATAATATTCAACATTGCGAGTGCAGCAAATCCTTGACCATTGGGCGGATGTTCAAAGACATCAATTCCTCGATATGAAACAGAAATTGGTTTGGTTTCTTCTGTCTTGTGGGCTGCTAAGTCTTCCAATGTTAAGAAACCCCCATGCTCTTGTACAGTGTCTACAATAGATTCAGCAATTCGACCTGTATAGAATGCATCTGAACCCTCTTCTACAATTCTATCGAAGGTAATGGCGAGGTCTATGTTATTCATAATCTGGCCAATACTAGGGGCTTTTCCATTGGGGGCATATATCTTGCGAGCAGCATCGTTTTTGAGAACCTCAATAGTCCTTTTCCAACCCTGACCAATGAGAGGGGAAACTGGGAATCCATTCCTTGCATAGTGGATTGCAGGAGCAAGTATTTCCTTCATTTCAAGCGAACCATGTTTCTCGATGACATGACACCATAGATGAAGCGCACCTGGAACAGTGACTGGTGGACCACCGCGAGCTGGTATATCTGTCCATCCCAGGTCAAGAAGTTCCTGCAGAGAAACAAGCGACCCAGACCTACCTGAACCGTTATAGCTTAAGGGTTGAGACCTTCCAGATAGATGAATCAGTGTGAATGCATCACCGCCACAACCAGTGCTGAAGGGTTCAACTACATCCAGGACCGCAGCTGTCGCAACTGCTGCATCCACAGCATTACCACCCTTCCTGATAATCTCTAATCCAGCTTGCGTGGCTAAGGGTTGAGATGAGGCCACTACTCCATTACAAGCGATTACATCAGACCGACCTGTTGGTCTTTCCCAAAACAATTACATTCACTCCTATCAGATTCAATCCTCTTCAAGAGGATAATCATAATCTCTCCAGGTTTTCAACCCTTCCAAGTTTACTGAAATGTCATCCACACCGTGATGCTTGATAATGCTTGCAGCTGTTGCGCTTCTAAAACCACTTGGACATATCGTTACCACTGGTCCATCAGGCACAAATCTCTTTGAGGTTTCTTCCAGTCCAGTCAGAGGTAATGATATTGAATCTTCAATTCGTGCTTTGTCATACTCGTGAGTTTCGCGAACGTCAATCACAATAACCTCACGTCGTGTCTGCTTGGCACCAAATTCATCGAGTGATAAAACATCTATGGAATCCGTTGCGTGACCATTTGAGATCCATTGGTCTAGTCCATTTCTCAAAAATCCTAGAATCTTGTCGTAACCTATCCGATGTAGCATTGTAGACGCTAGTACCAAATCATTAACATCATCTCGAAGAATGATGGAGAAAGTCTGGTTAGGTCTCAATGCCAAACCAGCCAGCAACCCCATATTCGTGATACTTAAGCTAATCGAGCGAGGTATATGACTATCCAAAAACTCAGCTGAAGGGCGAGTGTCAATGGCACGATGTGTTTCATCCTGTATTATTTTACAAAAGGTTTCAATATCAAGCTCGGGAGGCTTAGGAAGGTCTGCAATAATAGGAGGACCAATTGTATTCAGATGTTCACAATGTTTGAAATATGAAGCAAGTGTGAGACGCTGACGAACTTTAGATTCGACAAATTCATTCTCGCTCATACTTAGCCAGATATTGTTTGCCTTCTCAAAGCCTATTGTTGAAGATTCTCGTTCTCCGATATCCCCTCCACAGACTGATCCGGCACCATGAGCGGGATGAATGACAACCTTATCACCTATTGGGAGTAGTTTTTCATAAAGACTATTGTAAAGCTTTCTTGACATCTCCTCATGTTTCTTTATGTCAACTAAGTCTGTCCTGCCTACTTCATTCACGAACAATGTATCTCCGGTAAATGCTGCAATTGGAGTAGGTCCTACAGAACGGTCAGTAGTAACATAACACATGCTATCTTCAGTGTGACCAGGTGTGTAAAGGCACGTGATGCTCATGTCCCCTATAGTGAAAGCGTCATCATCTGCTAGATTATCATCTCCATATTGGAATTTCGTCTGATTCGAATGTCCTATTCGAACATCAGGAATCATGTTCTTCAGTTCGAGAGACCCCGTGACATAGTCTTCGTTTCTGTGTGTTTCAAAAATGTGGGTAATCTCTACATTCTCTTCATCAGCAAGATGTTTGTAAATCTCAGCATCTCTTCGAGGGTCAACGACCATTGCTTCGTTTCTTGAACTAACGAAATATGAGAGTGCTGCAATTCCTTCGGATTTTATTGTTCTTATTCTCATCTCAGAGCTCACAAAAGAATCTAGATAGGTGGCTTTTAAGAAGTGAGGTAATAATAGCAGTTCCCTCAACAGGCAAAGATTAAACTGATGCAAATCCAATATAGAATCGCTATGGACGAACACTGTGAATCATTAGATGTAGAAGAAGGAATAGTCGTTGACACTTCACTTGAAGTTCTGAGGAAAGCAGCGACTAAGATATTGTACGAATATAATGAACGTATCATCGATATGGATGGAGAGGTTCGCCCTGCTGGTAGCGAGATCCGAACTGGTGATACTATAGTATTCGAAGAGAAGATACAAACATGCCCCGCACGAGTTATCGCAGTCAAGATAATCAGAAACTACTGGTACATCAATGCTACATCAGAAACACCAAAGGGGGGTTTTCCCTCCGGGAGGGATGCAATGAAAGCCGCAGAGATGGATGAGCAAAATCTCCGAATCCTAGAACGATTCCTGATTGCTAATGCGGGTGCGGACCATGTACGGGAGGTTCGAAACTGGAAGCCGGACTTGAAGGGTGAGGCGGTAGATGTTCTTGGTCTAATCGGGAATGTTGCAAAGAGATGGTCTTGAAGCGTTAGTCACTTTTATTAAAGAACTGAAATCCAGAACCCAATAGGCGAAAGAACCTTGGAGAAGATTCGTCAGAAACTCAAATGGAACAAATGGCCTGAGTATGGAAAAACAGGGTTCTTCATTGTGCTCATCATAGGAGTCACGCTTACCGGTTATGGAGTTTTCACACTTGCAATGGGGACCTCATCGCCTCTTGTCGTTGTGACTAGTACCTCGATGTCACCCACTTTCGAAATAGGCCATCTCCTTGTTTTACAGTCACAGGCGCCTGAAGATATCAATGTTGGAGACATTGTTGTCTACAATGCTACATGGCATTATACTGCACCAGTAGTACACAGAGTTGTCCAACGAGAATATATTGGCGGAGAATATTGGTACACTCTACAAGGGGATAATAATGCTAACCCAGATCCTGTACCTATCACTTATGATAGAATTATAGGCGTGGTTGTATTCGCAATCCCATGGATAGGAAATATTACTCTGTTCCTACAGACGCCTGGTGTCTTACCAGTAGTAATTATTCTACTGCTCGTAATAATGATCATCCCTGAGTTCCTACCTCAGAAGAACGAGGAAAAGGAATCTGAAGAAGGAACATCTGAACCTGATAGTGATGTACTCAATGCCTAAATGGTGGTTTTTCCTGTTGATTGAATATGGTTTTCCAAACTAAGAGTATTTTCACAATCTTACTCGCCTTATCATTGGTTCTTAGTTTACTTGGAGTGACCAGCGTATCTGTTGTTGAAGCATCTAGCATCACGATAATCGATTATGAATTAGAGGGTATCAATGCTGGCACGTCTCAGTACTATGTCCTCTGGTATAGAGGTCCAGGTATAGTGTCATTAGATGTAAATGCAACAGTCCTCGAATTTGTAGGTGCCACAGGATGGCCTCAGATTGTTATCGACGTATTCAACTATGACGACTATTCATACAACACTGGAGCGCTTGCTAGTTGTGGAACGAATGACAACTACACGTGTCGATTGAATTTCAATGCGTTGAGTAACGACAAGTATGTTGTGGCAGTGACAAACCTCGACCCTGTGGATGATGCTGTGTATAACATTACTTTTTCATCACCAGATAGTATCGATTTTCAATACACATCAATGTTTGATATTGATGATATTATTGACCCTCAAGCCAACACACTCTCAATCACATATTTCCATAGCACCAATCCCTACCTCTTTCGTTTTACTAGTAGTGGAAACTCTAGAATTGTTGTGGAGCACATTCCCTATAGCACGACCGATGAACTATACTTCATGATCTACAACAAAGGTAACACCACAGACTTATTCGTAGGTATTCTTGGTTTACCGTATGTTGAACCCTATCCATCATTGACAGCGTTCATTATTGATTTCGAGGATTATGGGCAGGAAGACAAGGAGGTTCTCTATCTTTGGACTTTCTCTAATTATTCTTGTAGCGGTGTGTTCACTTGTGAGAGTGGACATCGGTATAACTTTTGGATAGATTTAGGTTACTGGAAACCTGATCTGTACATATTCTTCGATACCTTTGAAAATGAGGAGTTAAACTATGAACCTGACCTCCTCGAAGAAAATCCGGACGATATGGTCTCCTTGAGGTTGTCGTTCACAGACCCGTGGATAGAATATAGAGAACTTCAGAGAGATATTTTCAACTACTATTTAGGAATAGGTGGACTCGCAGCTGCAGGAGGCGGAGTCTTTCTGTTCTTCATTTGGTACTATCGTAGAAGATATCACTAGTCAAATAGCGCATCAACAAGTCCTGTGAAGGACTCTGCATATCCATGCGGGAGAATCCCTTCACCTGTCTCTCGGACAAACAGAGTTGCGGTCTCCTCATCGAGCCGGAGAGTGAGCATCTTACTTCCAATCTCCTCAAAGAGAGCTTCAAACTTAGCACCCTTTGTAGGAGCTGGTACAGCAATTACAGCAGCTTTTACAGCATCAGCATCAAGTACCTTCTTGAGACGATTTGCTGAATAGTAGGCAGCTACACCTCCACTTCGATTCCAATCCTTCACGTTGGGGAGGTCAATTCCAACATAATGGGTTGTCCCCTCTTTCGTAAGTTCGAGAATTGCAGCTTGCTGTTTCTGCGATCCTGCTCCAGACACCTGAAGCTCAACCTCAATTCCAAGTGGCTTTGCAGCTAAAGTGAGTGCTTGCACGATGGAATTCAAAACCACTGTGGCAGTAAGCTTTATGACGTAATCTTCCTGCGGGGCAACTTGTATCTCTTTTTTATCGAAGAAAATTTCTTCCAAGCGGTGAATTAGATATCGTATCGCTTCTCGGGGGTTACCTTCACTTTCAATGAATGCTGCTTCAATGTCCTGTTC
>CAZPWM010000038.1:0-26635 GCA_964590575.1 uncultured archaeon | reverse complement strand
GCTAAAGGAGAAGTATGGAGATAAACTGACATTTCATGGAGGTATAGATCTTCAGCATGCGATGTCAGCTCAGGGTACTCTTGATGATTTGCGTAAAGAGGTTGACAAACGAATAAATGCACTTGCACACGGTGGAGGGTATATACTTGCGCCCGCACACAATATCCAGCCAGAGTCTACTCCTGAACAGATTCTGGAATTGTATGACTATGCCATAATAAGAGGTGTATATCCCCTCAAGTGACCTCATCAGGGAATGGGTTTCTCTTTGTGAAGTTCATGTGGATCTTCGCCATCGTCTAGTTTGTCAGACCACCAATCATCAGTAGCAACAACCTCCTCTGCGTGCGAAAGGACTTCTTGAATGATATTTGCAGGAATGACCACGACTCCATCTCCATCTCCAAAGACTAAGTCACCGGGATTTACAGTCACTCCACCACAGACAATGGGTTTCTGAACAGACTCCATATCTAGGCGACCTCTCATAGTTCCAGGATGACGCCCGCGGGCAAAGACTGTGAAGTTCATTTTATCGATTTCATGTATATCTCTGGAAGTCCCATCAATAACAGCACCTCGGACACCTTTTGAAATTCCAATCTTCGTCAATATCTGACCCCAAGCTGAGCAATCTGTTGCACCAGCCATATCGATAACAAGTAGATCACCTTCGACTGCCTTAGTTCCAAGACTCATGAAGACATCCAGTTGTTTCTCGTCATATGGGCTATTAGCTGGAGAGCGGGTTAGTTTTCCAGTTCTTGCAAATCCAGCCATTCGTTTGTTCAGG
The DNA here is from genome assembly GCA_964590575.1 of uncultured archaeon. GTDB lineage: Archaea > Asgardarchaeota > Thorarchaeia > Thorarchaeales > Thorarchaeaceae > SMTZ1-45. The sequence goes on along the minus strand of CAZPWM010000038.1, from coordinate 25,842 downwards.
GTTAGGGGAGCAATCCCTCTGTCCATGCACACATTTTCAAGCCCTATCTCGTCTGCGGCATCAGACAGTGCGGCCACATAGAGTTTCATTGTTCGTTCAATGATGGTATTCCTATCAGTTGTCATGTTATTCACTCCTTCTCCCAGCGATAGATACAATGATCATCACCGCGCATCATACATTTAGGAATTGACAATTTTACATCTGGGTCCACAGCCTGACCGATTCCCTCGTCTATCTTAGTCACATATTGACATATGTCCGAACCAGCACCTCGAGCCTTAAATGACTCTAACCAAGGACAATATGTCACCTTTAGGTCGAACCTCTTGTCAGTTTGGTCGCCTATAGAGAGCTTAAAACCGAAGAAAGGATGAGCACCATCAAAGAACTGGAATATGGAAAGCAGGTCTCCTTTCTTCAACGTCCCTTGTTTGATACCTGTCTTGCCGAGTTCCAGACCGTGAAGTCGGTTTGCTTCGCTAATAGCTTTCAATCCTTTATCACCCGTCAATCTACGAATAGCTTCAACATAGATTACATGAGTGTCTGCGAGTGTATTCATGTTAGCTCTTCGAACATCATCAGCACTTGGATTCGACATGGTTCAACACGTTCCATTGAGAGTTGATTCCACTAATTGGATATGTATCTTAAAACTCTCTCTGAGAGCCATTTTGTTGTTTCTTTAACTAAAGAGGTCCATTCGATAGGTTATATAAACTCGCAATATCCCTGCACGTCCAGTTGGGTGTTACTGATGCTTGCTGATAGAAACGTAGATGTTCCCGCTAGTGAAATCCGAAAAATCTTCAACATAATCATTGGAAGAACCGATGTAATTGATATGACAGTTGGCATCCCTGATTTTGATACTCCTGAGCACATCAAGGATGCGGCAAAGAAAGCTCTTGACGAAGGATTCACAAGGTACACCCACAATGCAGGTTACATTGATGTTCGAGAAGCTCTTGCAAAGAAACTGAAACGCGATAACAACATTATTGCAGATCCTGCGAACGAATTAATCTGCACAGCAGGTGGAATGGGAGCTCTCGTTCTTGCTAATTTGATTCTTGTGAACCCAGGTGATGAAGTGATATACCCAGACCCTGGTTTCGTGAGCCACTATGCACACATCAAACTCGCCCAGGGAGTTCCTGTTCCTGTTGAAATAAAGAAGGAGAATGGATTCGGACTCACTGCAGAAGATGTTGCAAGAAAAATCACTCCAAAAACAAAAATGATTGTGCTTAATTCACCAAACAATCCCACTGGGGGAGTCACTTCTAACAAGGAATTGAAACAAATTGCAGAGTTGTGTATTGAGAAGGACATCTATGTCGTTGCAGATGAAGCTTATGAGAAATTCAGATATGTAGATGAAAAGCCTCTATTCATAGGTTCGCTTCCGGGAATGAAAGAAAGAACGGTCTCGATATTTTCTCTCTCTAAGACATACGCAATGACAGGATGGCGTATTGCTGTAGCAACAGGTTCCAGTGAACTAATAGGCGCGATGACCAAACTGCAAGAACATGTTATAGCAATGCCAACTTCAATTGCTCAAAAAGCCGCAGCGGCTGCAGCTATTGGTCCTCAAGACTGCGTTGATGAAATGCTTCAAACGTTCCGAAAACGACGTGACTTAATCACAAAAGGACTCAATGACATTGAGGGTATCGATATGCCACCTCCTGGAGGAGCATTCTATGCATTCCCAGATGTGTCTGCTTATGGTATGAAATCATATGACCTTGTTCACAAAATCCTGAAGGAAACTAATGTCGTTACAGTCCATGGTACAGCCTTCGGAGATTTTGGTGAGGGATTCATCAGACTCTGTTATGCGGTTTCAACTGAGAAAATAAACGAAGCTCTAAGTATACTGGATAGCTATCTGCCTAAATTATTGCACTAGTTTGCCAGATGCGAAGAGTAATGAATAAAAAAAACAGAGGAGTAGAGATGACCTCCCGGAGTAAACGACTCAAACAAACGATGCTTGAGTCAGAGCCTACGATTTCGTCAGAGAGAGCGGTCCTCTTTACTGAGTATGTTAAGGATAACTGGTCTTTACATCCAATATTACGTCTCGCTGGTGGTTTTGCCCATGTTCTTGATAATATGACAATTAGAATAGAGCCCGAGGAATTAATCGTTGGCAACATGGGACCAACACCCCGTTCTTGCCAGGTGTTTCCAGAGTACAGCTGGAAATGGATTGAAGAGGAACTCGACAGGTTTGACAAAAGGAGAACTGAACGCTTCCGAATCAGTGATGAAGACAAGAATAAGCTCCGAATAGTCTTCAAATTCTGGGAGGGAAAGAGCACAGCTGAGATTGCAGGAACTGCAATGCCTAAGGAATCAATCCAAGCTTCGAGAGCAGGTCTATACACAATTGGAGCTCCAGGAACAGGTATCGGACATGTCATCGTTGATTATGAGAAAATTCTGACATACGGTTTCAGAGGGATTCTTGAAGAAATTCAAGGGAAAGAAGATGTCTATTATGAGGCGGTCAGAACAGAAATAGATGCGGTACTTAGGTTCGCAGAACGATTCTCTCATCTAGCTACGGAATTAGCAGAGAAAGAATCGGATGAAAACCGAAAAGATGAGCTACTCGAGATAGCTCGGATCTGTAAGAAGGTTCCAGCTGAACCTGCAGAAACTTTTCAAGAAGCACTCCAGTCATTCTGGTTTATTCATTTGCTGGTACAGACCGAGTCAAATGGACATTCCATGTCTACTGGCAGATTTGACCAGTATATGTATCCATTCTATGAGTATGATATCAGAAATGGACGGATAGACAAGGACTATGCGTTGGAACTCCTAGAAGTTCTTTGGGTTAAACTGACAGCTCTTATCAAGATAAGAAATGAATACTATAGTATCGCATTTGCTGGCCATCCAATGTTTCAGAACCTCACTATTGGAGGTCAAAAGGCGGATGGGACTGATGCATCTAATGACCTCACTAGATTAATTCTTCAAGCTACAGCAAACATCAGAGTCACTCAACCGAGTGTTTCGTTCCGATGGCATAAGAACACCCCTGAAGATATCAAACTACAAGTGGTGGATGTAATCTCAAAAGGTCTTGGGATACCGGGTCTGTTCAACGATGATGCAATAATTCCTATGATGCATGAAAAGGGAACCGATCCAGCAGAAGCGCATGATTATTCAATACTCGGTTGCGTTGAACCAATTATTGGCGGCAAATCTGACCCGCGGCAGAATATTGGATATGTGAACCTACCAAAGATACTGGAGGTCACCCTGAATAATGGTAAGGATCCAAAGACTGGTGAACTTGTCGGTCGAGAAACAGGAGACCCTCGAAGTTTCACCACATTTGATGATCTATGGTTGGCATTCGAGGAACAGATTGACTACACAATAGAGTTGCTAACACGTGCGGACAGAGTCGCAGCTGGGATTCTTTCAGAGCATACACCCACTCCATTCATATCATCACTTCTTGAAGGTTGCAATCAGTCTGGAAAGACCCTGCAGCAAGGTGGAGCATTCTATAACTCTGGGGGAATCATGGGAGTTGGCATCGCTATAGTAGCAGACTCGCTAGAAGTACTTCGAAAATTCGTCTTCGAAGAAAATGAGATATCGATGGATGAGTTGCTTAAAATCCTCGCCAATGACTATGAGGGAAAAGAAGAACTTAGGGTCAAACTAGAGAATGATCCTTCAAAGTACGGTAATGATATTGAAAGAGTAGACTTTCTTGCAAGGGATACTGGGAGGGCATTCTGCAACTCGATTCAAAATAGGATGACAACTAGAAACGGACCTTATCATGGAGCTCTCTTCTCTGTTTCTATGTATATTCCACAAGGGGAAGTCCTTGGAGCAACACCTGATGGTCGAAAATCTGGTTACATGATATCCGATGGTGTTTCACCTACTCAAAATAGAGATGTAAATGGGCCAACGGCAGCGATGAAATCTGTTGCTAGACTTGATCATGCTTTGTGCTACAACGGCACCCTCTACAACATGAAATTTACACCCGACTTTTTCGATACCGAATCCAGGAGAAAGAAATTCATCAGCATGATTGACGCTTACTTTGAAATGGGAGGTTTCCATGTTCAATTTAATGTGGTTTCACGAGAAACCCTTGAAGATGCAAAATTGAACCCAATGCAACACAGAGACTTAATTGTTCGAGTCGCAGGATATAGTGCATACTTCATTGAGCTTGATCCATTCGTGCAAGATGAAGTAATAGCACGAACTGAATTCTCTTGAAGACCAGTCTCAACGGCAGATTTAACATTTCCATGAGATAGTATGTAGATGTTAAACAAGTATTGAGTTGCGACTGATGCGATATGACGTAGTTACCTTTGGAGAAGTGATGCTTCGCCTCTCTCCTCCTGACTTCAAGAGATTTGAACAGACTGACAGCTTCATTGCGCACGCAGGCGGCGCTGAGATGAATGTAGCAGTCGCCTGTGCTAGACTAGAGCTGAACTCTGCCTATGTCACTAAACTAGGTGACAACTCCATTGGTCATTTCATTCGAAATAAAGCACGTGAACATGGAGTTGATACCTCCCATATTCTCTGGGACCCAGACAGTCGATGTGGAGTATACTTTGTTGAGTTTGGGGCAGCTCCGAGAACAAATCGAGTCATCTATGACCGTAAGGAGTCAGCCATCAGTAAAATAAAACCGGGAGAGATTGATTGGAAGAAAATCCTGGAAGGTACTAAACTATTTCACACTAGTGGAATTACACCTGCACTGAGTTCCAATTGTGCTGACGCAACTGATGAAGCGCTCAAGATGGCAAAAGAACAAGGGGTAAAGGTTTCTTACGACGTCAACTATCGAGGAAAACTTTGGACTCCGAAAGAAGCTCAGAAGTTTACTGAACCAGCATCCGAGTACATCGACATTTTGATTACAACTGAAGAAGACACCAAAGTTGTCTATGGAATTGAAGGAAAAGACTACGAAGACGTGGCAGCAAAATTGATTGATACTTTTGGATTCGACGTTGTTGTCATTACACTCAGAGAAACCCCATCGGTCTGGATGAATAAATGGTCAGTCTTTGCGTATTCTGATGGCAAAGCCTACAAAAGTCCGGTCTATGACATCGAGGTTGTGGATCGTCTAGGCGGAGGTGACTCCTGCAGTGCGGGATTCATCTACGGATATCTTGAGTTAAAAGATATACAGAAAGCTGTAGATTTTGGTTCAGCATTTTCTGCATTGAAGCACTCAGTTCCAGGAGACCTTGCTTTTGTCTACAAGTCAGAGGTAGAGAAGTTAATCAAGGGACGTGAAAGAGGTCTTCGAATCGATAGGTGATTTTAGATGTGGACAAAGGAAAAAACGATGAAACTGATTTATGACACAGGACTCATTCCAATAATCCGGGTCGAATCAGCTGAAACAGCCTTCAAAGTTGCAGATGCATTTCTAGACGGAGATGTTAATATCATAGAAGTGACCATGAGCGTTCCTGGTGCAGTTGATGTCGTGAAACAGCTAATAGAGAATTTTGGTGATAAAGTACTCATAGGAACTGGTACAGTTGTTAACGGAAGGATGGCAGAAGAAGTAATCAAAGCAGGAAGTGAGTTTATCGTAAGTCCAAACTACTCTCGAGACCTGATTGAAACTGCTATCAAACATGGAAAACCTATAATCCCAGGAGCTCTGACTCCCACAGAGATTTTTGATGCCTACACATTAGGTGCAGATGCAGTGAAGGTCTTTCCTTGTGGTAATTTGGGAGGAGCGGAGTATCTCAAAGCAATCAGAGGGCCTCTGCCGCAAATACCACTTGTACCGACAGGAGGAGTGGACCTAGAAACAGCGGGACCTATGCTCGAGGCAGGAGCTTATGCACTTGGAGTAGGCAGCGCTATTACTGACAAGAAAGCTATCAAAGAAGGTAAATTTGAGGTAATAACAGAGAACGTCATGAAATTCCTTGATATTGTGAAAAGGTACAGAAGCTAGGAAAGGAAACAACTAAATCTAGCTCTAAACCTGCACGTGGCCATTGGAGTGCGAAAAAATGAATCAAGACTTGCTAGAACTCATGCGAGAACGAATCGCTATTGGACTTGAACGAGATAAAACTAAAGAAGCCATCGAAGGATGGGAGAGGACAGCACAACTCACTTTGAAGGAAGGACCGGAATATCACTTCATTGTCAAGGACAATAATATCACAGTACATGAAGGACCCATTGCTAATCCGGATATGAGAATTCTGAGTGACGAGGATACAATTCGTAAGCTCTTCCTCGAAGAAATGAGTGCAATTTCAGCTATTGTTAAACGGAAATTGAAGGTGAAAGGTGCAACCTCTGATCTAGTGAAGATAAAACACATTTTCTAAACCTAAGGGGATAATATGTAACCATGAATGAGAAGATAATCAAGAAGTTTGAAGAAATAGTTGGGGTTGAATTTGTATCAACAAGAGCAGATGTGTTGTTGACCTATTCTCAGACTGCATCCTTGGCAGTCGAACCAGTCATTCCAGCTGCTGTCGTTCGGCCAGCAAATACTCTCGAAGTGTCTCAGATTCTGAAACTAGCGAATCAGTACAAGATACCAGTGACTCCACGATCAGGAGGTTCAAGTCTTCAGGGAGAAGCAATTCCCAAACCGGGGGGTTTAGTGGTTGATCTGCTGAGACTTGGAGGAATAAAACTCTATGAGAACCTTCGATCCGTGACAGTTGGAGCAGGAGTCACCTATGGAGAATTGGAAAAAACATGACCTCTTCCTTCCAGTCTATCCAGAGTCCGCACTAGTTTGCACAGTGGCAGGTAACATTGCAGTTAATGGTGCGGGGCCAGGATCAAGTCTATTCGGTTGCATCGGTGAGATGGTATTGGGGCTCGAGGTTGTACTACCTGATGGTTCAATCATCCAGACTGGGTCAGAGGCAAACCCTAATGCGCCAGGGCCTTTCATTCGCTACGCATTTGGACCTGATATCACTGGTTTGTTCATTGGCTCGCTCGGAAGTTTTGGTATAATCACAAAGGCATCGATGAAGACGTTCAAACGAATGAAGTTCTTCGATTACAATATGTATGGATTTGATACTGCAGCTCAGGCCGAGCAATTTCTGGTCGAGGTAAAGCAGAATGATATTAACAGTCTCTTTGCTTCGCTCTATTCGGGCGAAGTTCTTGACTTGTTCATGGATATGCTTTCTGAGGAACTTGGATTTCCAAGTTTTGAGTACTCGAATCGCACAGTGTCGATGACAATAGGTAGAGTTCGCGAGGATATGATGAAGAGTGATGCCAAACTTGCTTGTGAGATTTGCGAGAAACTCGGGGGAAAAGTGCTGGGCGTTAGTGAGATGCCACAGCAGGAATGGGAAGGCCGCTTCTGGAATTTTGTTCGAGCTTCATACGCTCATGGTTGGCACTGGAAAATACTTTACCATCATCAGACCCCAACCAATTCACACAAGTCAGTAGATATCATCATGGAAGTGATGGATAAATACAGATTCCTAGGGCATACTGCAGGGTTTCATAGTGGACACAGCTCTATGAACCTTTATCCACACCTTTACTTTGACCCACAAGACAAAGAAGAGGAAAAGAAGGTAGTAGAAGCCCATAAGGAAATTGCAAAGAAGTTGTTCAGATCTGGCGCAGTACCATTCAAACTTGCTGAGTTTTGGAAAGATGCCATCGAAGACATGGACGGCTACATGGCATTCCTCCGGTTCCTCAAGAACTCAATTGACCCGAACAATATAATGAACCTAGGTGTCTTAGGAGGAATCTAATATATGTCAGAGATAGACCTTGATGAACTCATTGAGAACTTGTTGCAATGTCGCAGATGTGGTATCTGTCGTAATGCGGTATTTGAGGACAGAGGATTTGATGGAGTCTGTCCAGTCTGGCGTAATTCATCCGGTTTTGAAACCAGTTTCATGCGGGGTAGAATTCAGGTGGCACTAGCTCTACTTGATGGAACTCTTGAAAAAACACCTGAGAACGCTGAAGCACTTTTTACCTGCACTCTCTGTGGGAATTGTACTGAGATCTGTGCGGCTGAGTTTGACCCTACCGAATGCCTTGAGAAGGTGAGAGCGGTCCTAAGTGATATTCCCAATGATGTTCGCGATACGATAGCTGAAAAGATCATGCAATATGACAACCCGTATGAGGAAAACAACCAAATTAAACGTGACTGGGTCAAAGAAGTCGGTTTCGAAGTCCCATCAACTGGAGACCTGCTCTATTACACCGGTTGCACAGCGGGAATAAGATTACCTAATATAGCCAAATCCACAGCGAAAATTCTCAAGGCAGCGGGTATTGATTTTGCAGTGCTTGCGGAAGAGCCTTGCTGTGGTAGTGTCATGCTTAGAACAGGAAGAGTAGAAGATGCAAAGAAGAATGCAGAGAAGCTTGCAGAAGTCATAAAGAATTCAGGAGCCAAGAAGATTCTCGTGACCTGTGCAGGATGTTTGAAGACTCTTAGATTAGACTTTCCAAAGCTTGGTATTGAACTCCCTGAGATTTTGCATGTGACAGAGCTATTACAGGAAATAATCAAAGAGAATAAACTCGAAGTGACGTCTTTGGAAAAAGGAGCGAGGGTAACATACCATGACCCATGTCATCTCTCAAGAACAGCAGGGGTCTACGAAAGTCCTAGAGAAGTACTCAAGGCGATTCCTGGCGTTGATCTCGTAGAAATGGAAACTACAAGAGAAACTGCAATGTGCTGTGGTGCAGGAGGCGGTCTTCGTTCATATGATGCGGAGCTATCGAAGAAGATGGCTGCAGATAGAGTGAAGAGTGCAATAGACATTGATGCTGAAATAATCGCAACCGCATGTCCATTTTGTGAGAATAATCTCATCGCAGGCGCTGCACTCATTGATAGCTCGATTCGTATCGTCGATGTGGTGGACTTGCTTGCAGAAAGGCTGAAATGAAAAAGAGGATTGGGCAGACGCCACTCAACGTTGCGTCAGCCGTAATGAGATAATATTGAACTAGAACTAATAGCGACCGCGGCCACCATACCTTGGTCGACTTTCATGCTCTTGTTCGCTCAAATCAACTTCTTTATTGACTTCTTCAATAGAGTCTTCAGCTTCTTTCAAGGTGCCATAACGCCCGATATTAAGTCGAAGATGTCCTTGAAAGAGGGTGGTGTAACCATTCTCAAGACGATATGTCTTTTCAATCTCGACTTCATCTATTGCAGCATCCCACAGTGGGATTGTCACAATACCAGTGCTATCACCAACAACTGTGTCACACACTCGGTGTTGTGCTCCGTCAGCTCTGGAAGTTACTTCCCTGACTTCGCCTTTGTCGACTACCTTGAATGAAATGTTCACACTCTTCATTCTTGGCGTAAGTTCTGAAATTTTAGCCTCAATGGGCTCTCTCTCTTGGTATCCCATGATATCTCACGTCCTAGATTTGCAGGCTTCAAAAGTAGAATCTTCCTCAGGGATCGCAAAGCAGTGTCTGGAACTCTGGAGCTTGTGATTCAACTAATCTTTGAGGGTACTGCTGTTTTTCAAGATGATTGAAGTACCTATAAACTCATGCCCTTGCCATTTTCGAACCAGAATAGCAAAGTAGCACAAGAAGAGGTGGACGATAGCAGACGCCAATTGGTGCCCGATTTTGCGGGCTCGAGGTCCACCCTCTTTTTGTTATTTTGAACATGAGTGGTGCTCCAGTATATACGTTGTCAGGACACGTCTCTGAACCCTCGGGGGTGAGAGCACGAATTTCCCTGCAGAGGACATTCGTATACGCCGATTCAACGCAGTTGCATCATTCCCACGACTTTTCGATGATGCGGGAGCAACAGACATCAGCCATCGTCCACTCTATTGTATGCAACATACCAACATAAGTCCTTCCCCCACGTTCTATCACCTTAACTATTCTATACTCATAGAATAACTTATAAGAAATCTGCCGGATTTCGAAGAACTAGAGCAAGAGGTGGCACATTTGAATGGAATTAAAGTCGCTGTATGCGGAGTAGGCAATTGTGCAAGTGCACTTGTGCAGGGAGTCGAGTTTTACAAGGATGCAACAGCAAACACCGAGGTCATTGGCCTTGGACATCCTGACTTTGCTGGATTTCATGTGAGGGATATCCAATTTGTAGCAGCTTTTGATGTAGCTGACACCAAGGTAGGTTTTGATCTTTCAGAAGCTATCTTTGCCAAGCCCAACAATGTAATGGCTTTTGCAAAAGTTCCAAAGACTGGTGTTGAGGTGATGAAGGGTCCTACGCTTGATGGTGTCGATGATATGCTCAAGGCACTTGTCACTGTTTCTTCGACCAAAGATGCCGATGTCGTTAGGGCTCTCAATGATTCTGGAGCCGACATTCTCATTAACTTAATTCCCGGTTCAGCAGAAAAAGCGACCAACTATTACGCAAACGCAGCTCTAGAAGCTGGTTGTGCTTTTATCAATGGTGCCCCAATCTCTATTGCTTCTGACCTGGAGTGGAGTAGGAAATTCAATGAGAAAGGGCTCCCATTAGTCGGAGATGATATTCAGGACCAGCTAGGTTCGACTGTACTTCATCGCAGTATTCTCCAACTCCTTGTTTCAAGAGGTGTAAGAGTGGACCAAAGCTACCAGCTCGATATTGGAGGTGGTGCGGAGTCTTTGGACTCTCATTATAGGGGAAGGATGAGGAAGAGGGGCGTAAAGAGTGAGGCTATTAGTCAAGACCTGCCTTATGATGCACCATTGGTTGCGGGGTCAAGTGATTTCGTAGATTTCATGTCGAACGCAAGGGACTCATTCTTTTACATCGGTGGTCGTCAGTTTGGTGGAGCTCCGATCAAGATTGACATCCGGATGGAAGTCACTGATGGGCCTAATGCAGGTCCAATTCTCATGGACGCAATCAGGGGTACAAAGTTGGCAATGAAGAGAGGTATTGGAGGGTCTCTAGAATCAATCTCAGCTTATGGATTCAAAATGCCTCCAACGCCAACAACTATGTACAGAGCAGAGAGATGGGTTGAAGAATTCCTACTGGGAAAAAGAAAAACCTAGAACATCACTTGTAGGCTTTCAGATAGTCATCAAGCATTGACTTGAATTTGTCAAGTTTGCTAATGACAATGAAATCGGTTTCTTCGCCAACTTCGCTTAGGGTTTCGTTGAATGAAATTATACTATTAAAATCCTCTAAGAAACTCTCTTTTGCACTACTCGTTTGAGCATCTGGGTCGAAGACAACAATTCTATTTTCAGGTTCAAAATTTACAACAATACTACGTTGCAAATACATAACTTTCTTGCACTTTGGACATTGAGCCCGATTTGCTTTACCAGTTTTTAGGGATTTTATCAAATCTCGGTCTTCAGACAAATCAACATGATCTATTACATCGGTCTCGTAGACCGTTTTGCATTTTGAGCATTTCACTTCTGTTAAACTTGTACCGACCAAAATTGTCACCTAGGCTACAATGCAGTTCTTCGGTGTCCTCTTAAGAATTCCGTACAAACAATTAATCCTCAGTATCTGAGGAATTACTATCATTACTCATATCCAATGGATCTTCATCATCAAACATCTCGTCTTCAAGAAAATCTTGGAGCATATCAGATTCTTTTCCTTCAGTCTTCCGTTTGAAAAGAATTCCAGTTACGATAGCAGTAAGAGCAATTGATGCTACAACAATGGGCATTGACTCGAAAAAGCTTCCACCCAGGGTAAGTCCAAAAAGAGCAATGATAGCTCCTGCAATTGTCACAACCACTTTTCCGGTGAAATAACTGATGAGGAATTTTACGGGGTTATACTTCGTAAGACCTACATAGACAATCAATGGATCATCTGGAACTGGAGACGCAGCAGCTATGAACAGCGCTAGAGCACCCCATTTCTCTACACGTTGCTTTTCAGAATCTAAAGACCGCAGTCGCTCCTCAGAGAGAATTACTCGAGATCCTCGAACGATATAGAAATGAATTAATTTAGCCATAGTTGCGGTGATTGCAACTATTATTCCAATGAGGATTGCCTCAGTTAGTCCAATTGGACTCAAGATCGAGAATGTCAACACTGCCGCTCCAGCAAGAACCATGTTACTTGGGCTGAGGAATGGAATCATGTTGATAGCAAAACAGATGATGAAAAGACCTACATACCCCTGACTAATCATTTCTATAATTAATTCGAAAATACCTTGCATGGAAAATGCACCGATGCTACTTGAAACCCCTTGATTCTATCTTAGACTGATACCGGTTCAACGACTACGCGTTGAACTCCATCCAGACTCTTGAGTGAACCCTCAAGTTCTGAGAGGTCCGAACTTAGTTGCCCAGGGTTAAAGTAACACTCGTAGAAGCATCTTGTTCCGCGGAGACATACTCCCGTTGAGAATAAGAGATCAACGAGACCGGCTTTCTTGAAAATCTGGGATAGTTTGGTTAAGAAGTCATTCGTAAGTTTTCCGATCTCAAGACTGAGAAATAGTACCTCATCACTCTCAAGAGGAAAAATCTTGATGAGTCGGTCTTTATGGACCAAAACCATTAGTCCTTGACCAGTTCCCATAGCGTTTTTGAAGGCAGTTGGAAATTTAACGGTTTCACTTGCATCAAAAACTAAAACTTTTCCGGCGGTTGCACCATCGTAGGTTTCGTCTGACATCAGCATTGGTCTCCGTAGCGATATCCTGTTGGTGTAACTTCTCAAACATCGAATATAAGTGAATCTCTACTGTTAGGTCTGATAGGTGGTCCTTTTGTAGGATTGCTAGAAACAATACTCTGACCTGATATGAGGCTGAATGAAGCAGAAAAAGGGCGCTACTACAAGATGCGAGACGTTTCGGAGCTTAGAACACAGTATCAATGTGAATATAGACTACACCTGAAGCACAAACTTGGTAACTCTCATACACCTGCGAGTGTCACTGGGACAGAATTGCACCGGCGTGTGTTGATGAAGTTGGACAACCGACAGGTTGAGAATTCAGGAAGCCAACTCGTGCCTTTACTTGTTATTGTTGTAACACTGATTGTAGGATTCCTGTGGATTTTCTGGTGATTACATGAGTGACATAGCTAGTCAGGTAATGGTACTAATAGTCATTATTGGAATTGTCATACTTCTTGCATTGAACCCAAGAACTGGTTTTACTACAGTGGGAATGAAGATGAGGCAGGCAATCTCAGAGCCAGGGAGTTTAGCAGAGTTCATTAGAATGGAACCCAATAGATGGAAACTCAATCAGTATTATTCCTTCTCTGAAGAGAATGTGCGGTCATTAGGTCATAGATATGTTGGGAGGTTTGATGGTGCGGTGCTTCATTGGGAAAAAGCACCAATATTGGATCTTATCATTGAGTATAAGTTTCCTGTGAAACAACTTCCAAAGCAAGCAAGAAAAGAAGATGAGTTTCAGTCAGGACTTTATGCACTTGCACTTCTTGAGAGCGGGGTATCATGTTCGTCAACAAAGCTCGTGACAATCTATTGCCTGCAAAACAATGCAAGAAGATGTCTTAATCGTAAATCAATGAAAGATTGTTGGTACTGCGGTGATAGTAAAAAATTCGTTACTAGCTTTAAACCGATGAGCTTGCTCAAAATACTCAATAGGTTGGATGAAGTGTGGTATGAAGGACGAAAACCAAGACCAGTCCAAGAGCAAAGCCAATGTAGAGTATGTCCGTATAACAGCAGATGTAATTTTTCTGTAGTCTAAGGTTAGATTACCGGAGAATACAGCAACACAGACCTTTTTACGTTATAGACTTTACAGAAAGATGCCATGGTTCATTCATTGACTAGACTCCTGACGCACGTGATGACTGCTAAGAGAGACCTCAAACGAGTCTACTATACGAGTCGTAATCAAGACACAAAACTAGACGCAAAGGAGCTTGTAGCAGCTACAATTACGCTCCAAAAGTTGCTTGAAGACCTCATCACTAAGAAACGTACAATCAGTGTAGCGAAGAAAATACTTGAGGACAGAAAGGCTGAACTCAGTCTACAACGTTGGGCAATCGGATTTCCAAAAAGAGCTAAGGACTTCCTAGCAAAATCTAAAAAACTAGAGCAGCAACATCTGCGGAAGTATCAGCAATCCCTCGTGGAATATATCAATGAAATAAGCAATGAGCTTGTAAAGTGGATTGAGGATATAGAAACTCTGAGGGGGTTGCCTAGACCACCAAGAGGTTAGCAAATCTGTTAATCCTCACCACCGGAGTCGAGCAGCTATTCCACCAAATCCTTTTAGCTGTGCTCCAGATTCAGTTTGGTTTGAAAAGATTAGCAAATTACTACCATATGCGGTTACTTCATCATAGAGTTCATCCATCTGGTCAGAAAGATCTTCGAGCACCATTATAGTATCCACTCGACCTTCGTGAAGTGCATTCATAACCTCATTCTTGCCGTAGGTCACAGTGTTTAGACCTTTCATCAAGTCCTCCATGAACTGATCCCAAGTCTGCCGTTCTACATAGATTTCGGTTTCGCGAAGTATCCTGGAGGCTTCCTTCATTGCTTGATAGAGACCTGTTTCGTCGATGATACTCACAGGAATGATAGTTTCTGCGACTTTCTCTCGAAGTCTATAGTCAAGATCACCCTTCTCGAGGAATTCTTGAGCCCTAATTGTGTTTCCGCCCAACACAATTGCATCGACATTCTCGATATCTTCAAGCAGGAGTGTGTTAAGCATCCGGCCTACAAACTTGAAGAACTCCATCATCTTCTCATCTCGAAGTCGCATGTATCGCTTTGCCGATTGACCACCAGCGCGTGTCTTTCCAATGATGAAGAAATCTTCATCGCGAACAAGCTCCATGTGCTTTCCACGGAGGTATCCTACTGTAACTTTCCCACCTTCTATCAGAACGATTACAACAAGGCTTTTGGGTTTCGTCATGTTCTCAAGTTCTTCAGTAACAAACTCTCGTCCACATAGATAGATAAACTGAGATACTGGTGTCGGTGGAATTACAATCTCACGGATCGTGTTCCCTATGCCTCCTTCGTCCTCGACACCATAGAAAAAAGCTAATCCATTCTCAGGAATCTCGTTAATCTTGGTGAGTTCACTAAGTATAGCTGTAAGATTGTCTGATACATTCTTACGGTTTGCTTTACTCTTGATATTATCAGCGCCGGCAAGCTCTGTCTTCACAAAGCTGATGACATCCGTAAGGTTCTTACTAGGTGGAATGTAAATAGTGGTGAATGAACTGTGGCGTCCTTTGTGAGCCTTGAGCTGCTCTACTTTGCGCCTAAGCTTGTGTCTTTCTGCGGACATGTTCTTCACCTTCAAGGTATTATTGTTTTACTGATTTCATCAAAATCAGAGGTGGTTAATAGTCATTCACTGAGAACCCTGTGGGGGCGTATTTGAACATTACGACGTAACACTGTCACGAAAGCTATCTTTTGCTATAGAAATGGGCTTTTGGCGACAGATTAAAAAGGTGAATCCAATGTTTCAAGTTTAAACAGGTGAAGGACGGATGGATAACCACCAATTTACACACTACCCTTAAGGGGTCATTCATTCTATCAAATTAGAGGTAAATCGGCGTGTCTATCCCGACTGAATCAAATGTGCTTGGGAGTTTTGATTGAAACATGAGCGAACAGTTGACTGAAGGAGAGAGAACCGTACTCAGAGGACTAATGAACTTAGGTCAACGTGTTCCAGCCGCTCAGCTTGCAAACAATCTCAATCAGGGTGAGGAACGAGTAATCTCGATTCTCAACTCATTGGCTGGTCGGAATCTTGTAGAGATTCATACAAGAGAGATAGTTTCACATTCACTTACTGATGAAGGACTGGGATATGTTGAAAATGGGCTTCCTGAGGTCCGACTCTTTTATGGGGTGAAGGATCTTGGTGGCAAAGCTTTCTTTGATGATGCTGTTGCTCATTCAGGACTTGATCCAAAAACCAAAGGCATAGCGATGAACTGGGCTCGAAAAAATGGATGGCTACAGATATCCAAAGAAGAAGGAACAACTGTGCTACGTTCTCTGGTTGACACACCCGAATCTGATTTGTCAGATGTGCTCTCACAACTCTCATCAGGAAAAGAGTCAGTATCATCGGCACATTCCGATTCTCTGAAACAATCTCTTCAGAGGAAACTGGTTTCTGAGATAATCACAAAGAAAATGGAAGCAGAGATTGTTAGAGCCAGAATCGGAGAAATAGACCAACTGATTTCTGTGGGTGTGAAAGGTATTGGAGACCTTACTCCAGAGATACTTGCTAGCGGTAGTTGGAAGGAAGAGTCATTCAGACCTTATAATGTGGACATTGTACCAGCCTACGCAAACTATGGAAAAAAGCACCCATACGCTGAGTTCAATGACTGGCTTAGAGAAATCATGATTGGCTTAGGATTCACAGAATGGTTTGGACCTTATGTAGAGACTGAGTTCTGGGGTCATGACACCTTATTCGTACCCCAAGACCATGTTTCAAGAGAAGTACAGGATCAGTTCCGTGTTGTATCTCCTTATGATCATGGACATATTGAGGACAAAAAATACTACAAGGCAGTGAAGGCGGTCCACGAGAATGGTGGTGACACAGGATCAAAGGGATGGGATTGGCCATATAGCGAAGAAGTGGCAACCAGACTCTGTCTTCGTCCACACACAACTCCAGTATCAATGAGATACCTCTACGAGCATCGTGAAGGACCTCAGAAGATGTTCATCATTGATCGAAATTTCAGATCTGAAACACTTAGTGCGACACATGCACAGGAATTCGATCAGTGTGAAGGAATCATCATGGACAAGGGATTGACCTTACGAGACCTACTCGGATACCTCACATCAATATGCAAGGCAGTTGGTATTGAGAAACTCAAGTTCAAACCTGGACAGTTCCCATTCACAGAGCCAAGTGTCGAAACCTTCGGGAAACATGAAAAACATGGGTGGATTGAGCTTGGAGGTTCAGGAATATTCAGACCAGAGGTCATGCAACCCCTCGGAATAAAGGAGCCAGTCCTTGCCTGGGGAATTGGAGCTGGTAGGCTATACATGGCAGCAATGGGTATCAATGACATCAGGGATCTCTTCTCGCGAGATCTGAATTGGCTTAGGAGGAGCTATTTCGTGAGGTAGGTGAAAACTATGATCGTCGAAAGTAGAATTGATGACCTTCTCTCACTGATCGGAAAGAAATTGACCTTAAAACAGCTAGAGGACACATTATTTCTGATAAAAGCAGAGGTTGAGAAGATTGAAGGCAACATCATTGAGATAGAGGTTAATCCAGACCGTCAAGATATGCTATCCACAGAGGGGATAGCACGAGCTGTAAGGTCATTCTTGCGTCTTGAAACAGGATTGAAGAACTATCCTGTGAAGAAGTCAGGAAAACAGATCATCATCAAACCAGGTCTTGACAAAATCAGACCATACATTTGTTGTTCAATCATCAAAGGCATTCCAACAGATGATGAGTTAATCAAGGAGTATATGCACCTGCAGGATGCCCTTACATCAACACATGGAAGGAACAGAAGCAAAGCCAGCATAGGCCTCTACGTCTTTGATGACCTTAAGTTCCCAGTCATCTATGGACCCCAAACACCTGAGAAGATCAAGTTCGTACCATTAGGCTATGAAGTCGAGATGGATGGTCCTACAATTCTGACGAACCACGAAAAAGGAGTCGAATTCGGATCAATCATCCAGAAACACAAGAAATGGCCACTGCTCTACGACTCAGACAATCAGGTGCTGAGTCTCCCACCAATCATCAATAGCAACAACCTAGGTCGAATGACCACAGAAACTCGGAATGTCTTTGTAGAGGTCACAGGGACCCATCTTCCCACAGTCCATCAAGCACTAAACATCATAACAGCCTCTCTTGCAGAAAGGGGAGGTAAGATTGAGTCTGTGACTGTGGTCTACCCAGATGGTTCTACAGATGAAACTCCAGATTTCAAGCCTGAAAAGATGACACTCAAAATAGAGGATATCACAGCGTTGATTGGACTTGATTTGACTGGAAGCGAGATAATCCAAGCATTGGAGAGAATGGGCTATGGCGTAAGGGTTGTGAAAACAAACCAGATGCAAATCCTCATTCCCAAGTTCCGGATGGACATTCTTCATCCTGTTGATATCATGGAGGACATTGCCATTGGCTATGGATTTGATAATCTCAAACCTGCAATGCCACAAACAATGACCACAGGTAAGAGTGATCCAGTGACCAGAATAAAGAACAAGGTTAGAGACCTTATGGTGGGTATGGGTTATCAGGAAGTCATGAATTACATCATGAGTTCTCCGGAGTTGCTCAATGATAAAATGCTTCGAGATCGACCGATAGTCACGACAGGGAATCCAAAGAGTCGAAACTACTCTGTACTAAGAAATTCACTTCTACCGATTCTTCTTGATTTCACCTCACAAAATCAGCATGCAGACTATCCGCAGAAGATTTTCGAGGTCGGAGACGTGGCAATTCCTGATGAGGCTAAAGAAACACGTGTCGACCAAGTTCCCTCTGTTTGTGGTGTGGAAACCGATGTCAAAGTAAACATCACCAAACTCATGTCAGAGATTGGATTCCTACTACGAAACCTTGGACTTGACGAACGATTTGCTTTCGAGTCAGAGAATAGCTCAGATTACATAGATGGCAGATCTGCAAGCATCAAGATTGATGGTAAAAAATGGGGTTCCTTTGGTGAGATATCTCCTGAGATACTCTGGAATTTCGGAATTGGATATCCAGTTGTCGCATTTGAGATCTTTATGCCAAGAAGTACTGAATGGACTGATTGAAGCATAGAATTAAACCCATGAGAATCTCCGCAGAAAAGATATAAGACAAAGACTGAGAGGTGTCATTGCATATCCAGCAAGCGACTATTTAGGGTGCTCTAACATGACTCAAAGAAACGATTCTTCAGAAACCATTTATGAGGCAGATAATTCCAATGGCTTCGAAGGATATAAGTTTCGAGTTGTTTTGCTTGGGGAAGCAGCTGTAGGAAAAACATCGCTTGTGAGGAGATACACTGAGAACCTCTTTGATGAAGAGTACAAGCAAACAATTGGAACAACCTTCGCCACTAAGGACATTGATGTGACTGACAGCGAAGGTATCGTTCGGAAAGTTCGTTTGAATATATGGGACATGGGGGGTCAATCGACCTACAGAGAGCTTCGCAGACAATTCATGAAAGGCGCATCAGCAGCCATCGTCGTGTATGATGTCACACGTCCTGAAACATTCATGGCAATGAACAACTGGTTTGAATCATTCAAAGAAGTCTGTCCTGATTCACCAGTTATAATTAGTGCTAACAAGGTGGACCTATTAGACAAGAGAATGGTTCCTCACGAGCCCGGAATGATGTTACGCGATTGGTTCCAAGCAGAGTATTTTGAAACTTCGGCAAAGACTGGCAATGCGGTCGACAATGTGTTCACTCGCACTGCAGAGGTTGTACTGGAAAAAGCACTTTCAGAGAACAAAGGTCCTCTGATGTGAGTTCTTCCAGATGAGGTGAACGGGAACGTGAAAGTAAGGGACATCATGACTTCGATAATTATCACAGCTGATGCAGACACTCTTGTTATAGACGCTGCCAGATTGATGGCAGCAGAAGATGTTGGGAGTCTACTTATTACGAAAGCAGATGTACTTGCGGGGCTCGTCACTCGGCGTGAGATTGTTGGAGCTCAACTCCTCTCAAAAGAGTCATTTCAATCTCTATGTGTGAAAGATATCATGACCACCCCTGTTGTGACCATTGGCCCAGAGGCGGATATTGGGCAAGCAATTTCTTTGATCAATCAAACAGGATACCGGTACATACCAGTTATTGAAGGTCATGACATCATCGGACTTTTAGCTACCACTGATATTATCAGAGTATTAGCAACGATGAAGCTTATAGCTGATGGAGCTGAAGAAGAAGAAGCGGAAGAATACTAACCGATCTTATATTTTGGGATCTCTGCTTTGATATCTTTCTTCAGTTTTATAATATCTCGAGCTTGGATTTCTTTACGCCTCTGATAACCACCCACCAAACCAGCCCATCTATCGATGTGAACCATAATTGGGTCGCTGGGAACAATCTTTGTGATGGCGTCTTTAGCTTCAGCCATAGCATCTAAGACATCGCCAGCTATGCAACCCATCTTTAGTGATTTGACGATAGAATTGAGATGGTCTGCAATTTGCATCGCTTTATCTGCAGGAACTGATGATGGAGCTACTGCGGAAGCAGGTGTTGGTTCAGGTGTGGGAGCTATTGATGGTTCAGGAGAGGGAGTTTGCACAGGCGGAGGTGTAGGGGTAGGAGTTGGGATCACAGGCCCGGGTGCAGGAGCGGCAGGTGCAGGAGCTGGCATGTTTTCAATTATCTGAGTCAGCTCATTCCTTAAACGCTCAACTGATTCTTGGACAAAGACCCTAATAGCGCCGACTTCTTGAACAACCATTGAAGCAAGAGCTTCCTGATTGTCAGCTGCTGGAGCAGGAGGAGCTTGTTTTCCCAGAGCTGAAATGATCTCGTCCTTTGCAACACGTACCTCGGATTTTATCTCAGTAACAGTGCCTAAAATCGTGATCATTCGTTTCAAGGTTTCCCCAAGTTGGTTTATACTATCTTCGATCTTCGTCAAACGGCTAAGGAATTGTTCTGCCATGGTTCTCACCAATAATCGAAATTTCATCCGAATATGGAAAAGGTCCAGTATAATCCTTACTATGATAGACCTGATAATACACTCCTTCTAATCTTGGTATTTTTCACAATATTACGAGGATATACTCAGAACTATTATTAGTCAAACTGAAAAAGAAATACTTGGTAGTGAAACTAAGGACGTCGTGTCATGTCAACAGAGGACGCTAGTCATATGTTCAAGCTTGTCGCCCTGGGAAACGGGGCGGTTGGCAAGACTAGTTGTATTAAGAGATACACAGAGGACAGTTTCAGTGAACGCTATATTGCAACGATTGGAACGACCTTTGCCTTGAAGACAGTAAACACGGTGTTACCAAGCGGGAGTACTGTTACAGCTCGAGTTGTCCTTTGGGACCTCGCAGGCCAGCCTACCTATAACGAACTTAGGCGTAGGTACATGGCTGGTGCCACCATGGCAATTATTGTATATGATGTGACCCGACCTCAGACGTTTTTGGACATAGGGGAGTGGTTCACCAAGTTTATCACTGTGTGTCCTAACGCCGTAGTTGCGATCGTAGCCAATAAAATCGATCGTGAGGACAGACTTGTCCCTCCGGAAGCCGCTAATATGGTCACTAAATGGTTGGATGTCCTGCACTATGAAACATCAGCAAAGACAGGTGAGAATGTTAGCACCCTCTTCACAGATCTTGTTCAAAGAGCAATTGCTAAGCAAGCGGAAGTGGGTCCACATGATCCAATGTCAGGATCACAACCACCAAAACCATTCAAGCTAGGCGTCTGAGAAGACTGCTAGGAAGGAAATGGATGGTATCTAAATTCCAGTATCTGAAGGGTGCACTCGGGCATCTAATCTTATTTTTGGTCAACTTTTCAGTTTTAGTAGGAATCATCGAAAGTTTGCAGCTTTTTACACCATCGTTACCTATCCTAAACGGCATGGTCCTAGGATACATGCTATGCCACACATTCATACTTCTCTCGATACAGCAGGGTGTACAAATTCTAGAATTGATTCGGCTGCGATTGCCGACTATACTCATTATGTACTATTTTGAAGTAAGTGATCAAGAAACTATTAAGGTGCCCCTGTTTGACCCTACGAAGAATCGGTTAGCAGTGATCATTCTTCTCCTTGTTATTACTGGAGGTCCAATCCTCTATCCGATTTTCGCAATCTATGGATTTCTTCTTGTGTGGGGACATCTAGCAATAATTGCTCTAGATCCTGCGAGGATTGTACAGTACTTTGGAATTTTCCTCAGCTTTGCTCCCCCTATACTGCTCATCATTGCAGCAGTCATCATCATTTCCATTGTGATGATAGAAGTGAAACACGTTTAGATGTTAGATCCTGTCTCTCGAAGCATGATAGTTTCTGCTCTATCAGGACCAATGGAAACCAAAGCAATCTTTGAGCTAGTTGACTGATTAATGAGCGAGAGATACTTTTGCAATTGATCAGGAAGACCCTTCAGACCTTCAACGTCGGAAGGAACTTGAATGTCCTCTGACCAGCCATCTATCTCTTTATACACTGGAATAACCTCCGAAAGAACTTCAGCACTTGCAGGGAATGTCCTTGTTTCTATTCCATTAATCTCATATGCGACGCAGACCTTCAGCGGGTCAATTCCAGTCAGAACATCAGTTTTAGTAATTGCGAGGTATTCACAGCCGTTGAGACGAATGGCATATTTTAGTGCAACAAGGTCCAGCCAACCACATCTTCGAGGCCGTCCGGTCACAGTACCGTATTCTTTTCCACGTTCTCGCAGTTTCTCTCCGATATCATCCTCAAGTTCAGTTGGAAATGGTCCAGTTCCAACTCGTGTCAAATAAGCCTTAGATATGCCAAGAACTGAGCCAAGGCGTGAAAAAGAGATTCCAGTCCCAGTTGAAGCCACAGCCGAAACACAATTTGAGCTAGTTACATAGGGGTATGTTCCATGATCAATATCAAGCAAAGCTCCTTGCGCTCCTTCAAAGAGAACACGCTTTCCAAGGTTCATCTCGGACTCCAAATATTCTCCACAGTCACCAACGTAGGATAATAACTTCTGAACAAGGGTAGAGAATGATTTCTTTGATGCGGAATCGGGGTCAACAATAGTAGTTTCATGCACCTTCTCAATACTAGATTTAGACATAGACTCTAGAATTTCCCACTGTTCATTTGTTGTTCCCATAAAATCGCAAAATCTAACACCTATCCGTGATACCTTGTCAGCGTAAGTAGGACCAATTCCTCGTTTAGTGGTACCAACCTTTTTCCTACCCTTTGCATCTTCGTGGAGACCGTCAATCTGAATCTGATAAGGTGTAATCAAGTGGGCTCGATCACTAATAAGAAGGTCGATATTCACGCCATTGTTTGTGAGAGTTTCTATCTCCTGAACCAGTACAACTGGGTCAACAACAACACCGTTACCAATCACAACTCTCTTTCCTCGGATTGCTCCAGTGGGTAGGATTCTAAATTTATGAGTCACACCATCGACGAGTACTGTATGACCTGCATTACTACCACCCTGAAATCGTACCACAATATCGAAGTTCTCAGAAAGAACATCGACAATCTTTCCTTTCCCTTCATCGCCCCATTGCAACCCGACAATAACCAAGTTCTGCGAGGAGTTCATGATTCGGTGCCGTCGTTGGTTGCAGATAACCATTATGGCTAGTATTTGACCTTGGTAATCATGCAGGCATTTAAATTACAGAGCGCTCCTATCATATCGATAGACTTTGAAGAGACCTGATGTTGTAATTGTTGGAGCTGGTTCCGCAGGATGCGTTACTGCTAGAAGATGTGCAGAACTTGGTTTGAAAACACTCCTTTTAGACAGAAAACCATTGAAAGAAATCGGACAGAAAGTTTGCGGAGACGAGATCAGCAGATCACACTTTGAGGCAACAGGTATAGATTATCCAGAAGGTGACGAAGTTTCCTATGAAATTACGGGCGCAGATGTCTATCCACCCAACAGGAAAAACGAGTTGAAAGTTAGAGGATGGACAGAGTTCGATGGATGGACTGTGAACAGGTTAAATTTTGGCCAACGACTCTTGAATGAGGCGATTACTGCAGGCGCAAAGTTCCTTCCGAATATCCATGTTGGAAGTCCCATGGTGCTCGGAGACCAAGTCAAAGGTATCGAGTACAAAGACCTCACATCTGGAGAAGAGGTCATAATCAAGTGTAAGATTGTTGTCGATGCAAGTGGTTTTGCCGCAGTGATTAGAAGTAAATTAGAACACTCTTTGATTGAGAACAATATTGACAAAGAAGATATCGCCCTCTGTTACAGGGAGGTCGTCCGTCTTAAGATGCCATTAGCTGAACCAGAGGTCGCACGTGTTTTTCTTGGGGGTGAGGCAGCACCACAAGGATATGCATGGATCTTCCCAAAGGGTGTTCAAGAGGTCAATGCAGGTGTTGGGATAACAGGAGGAAAAGGGCGAGGATCACCCAAATCATATTTCACAAAGTTCAAGGAGAATTATCCATTACTCTTTGGAGCAGAACTAATCGATGGAAAAGGAGGAGCAGTCCCAGTCCGGAGGCCTCTCAAGAGCCTAGTTGGAGAGGGGATAGCTTTTGTTGGTGATGCAGCATTGCAGGTCAATCCAATTCATGGAGGCGGAATTGGTGCCGGAATGCGAGCAGGAATTATACTAGGTGAAGTTGTGCGAGAATCAATTGCGAGTAGAAATCTAACAGCAACAGGCCTATGGTCCTACAACACTCGCTATCTTCCGAATTTCGGTAGACGATTGGCTTCACTCGAAATCTTCCGGAGACTCCTGCAAGCAGTATCTGACGAGGATATGGACTTCGGTTTCGAAAGGCGACTCTTAGAGGCAGAAGACCTAATGGCTGCTAATCGTGGGGATGGACTTTCACTAAGTGTGGCAGATAAAATGAAGAGGATAAAGAGGGGTGCAGGCAAAATCTCACTTCTGCTGAAATTACAGAAAACTGCGGGTTTGATGAAAAAAATGGACAAGGTGTATCGTAATTATCCAAACAGCCCGGATAAACTCGATACCTGGGAAAAAACAGTATTGGGAATCATCGAGTCAGCCAATTTTGAGTAGAGAAAATGAGATGGTCTCAGAGAGACCATCTACATCAAGCAGTTCTAAGACTTAGACGTCACGAATTCCTTCTTTCATCACAGTGAAGACAGCTTCACCTTCAGGAAGATTAGGTGAGTCTACAAGGCGGCAGATTCTTCGCTCACCTTTTGATTTTCTAAGATAACAACGAGTCTGTGGTACATGTGCTAGTACATGTCCACCGACAGGAGCTGTTGGATCACCAAAGAAAGCATCCGGACGGGACATCACTTGATTAGTGATGTATACAGCCATGTTGTTAATCTCTGCACCTCTCTGAAGATGATGCAAGTGTTTATTCAGTTTCTGCTGTCTAGCTGCTAGAGTGCCTCTGCCAGTATATTCAGCTCTGAAGTGGCTTGTGACTGAGTCTACAACAAGTAGCTTGGCATTATGTTCACTAGCCATCTCCATTGCTTGGTCGCACAACAGAATTTGATGGTCTGAATTATAAGCTCTAGCCCACACGACATTCTTCAAGACTTTTGCAGTGTCCATTCCATATGCTTCAGCCATGTCAACTAACCGCTCTGGACGGAATGTTCCCTCGGTATCAACATAGATTGCTTTCGCGCTCAACCCTCCTTCTCCAGGAGGACGTTGAATCATAACAGCTAATTGATGTGCAATTTGGGTCTTTCCAGACCTGAAAGAACCATACATCTCGGTGATGGATTGAGTTTCAAGTCCACCACCAAACAGCTCATCCAGAGCCTTTGATCCAGTTGAGATACGACCAGCAGTCCTTCTCCGTTCCAAGAAAAGATCAGCGGTTTCAAAACCAATATCAAGCATTTCACGCGCGGCTTTGATGATCTTAGTAGCTGTAGTTTCTCCAATCGAACCTGCTGCAGCAAGCTCACCCGGTGATGCAACAGCTATCGCTTCAACATTTTTGTAGCCTGATTCGGCTAATCGCTTTCCAATAGCTGGACCTACGCCAGGAAGGTCTGTGACTTCAATCCCAGAAACACTGGAGTCATC
>CAZPWM010000037.1:0-27332 GCA_964590575.1 uncultured archaeon | reverse complement strand
CCTGATTCCACGTCCGACGACAACTGTGTTGCGGTCCAGAGGTATGTAATTTCCCCCTTCGAAAATCCCCTGTCCTGTCACCATCATGAGGACTGGTATCTGAAGGTTCCACATCTTCTTTGCAAAGAGTTGCTCCTCTCCCCATCGTTGGGTCAAAGCCATCCTGCTGATGACTACCCCCCAGGGAGTCATGGTTGCTTGGTCACGACAGAAGTACTGCTTTGCGCACTTGGGATAAGCTTCTTCCAAAATTTCAACCTGAACACCATTCTCTTTGAATAGATTCGTGAACGCATCCCACTCCACTCGAGACTTTTCAAGGTTAGGCACACCATCCCACAGCCAATACACGGGATCTTCCCGGACCACGTTAAGTTCCTCACTTGGTCGGTGCAGAAGTACACGCTTGAGCTTGCTGTAGTTTGATGCTACACCAAAGGTGGAGCTATCATAGACCCTCTTCATCTCTCCATCTTCGAAGCTTGCTAAAGGTGGATGTTCAACATCGTACAAATCGTTCCATCTATTGTTGTTCAATTTCTCCCCCTCTCTTCATTTAGTACAGTCTGCAATCGCTTTGTCAAACCTGTCGATTGCATCATCTATCTGGTCTCTTGTTATCACATAACTTGGAAGCCAACGGATCACGTTATGTCCAGCAGCGAGTGTCCAAAGATTATACTTGCGCACCGTCTTTTCCACGATTTTATTCCTGAGTTCTTGATCTCGCTCCTTTGTCTTTTTGTTCTTGACAAATTCTACACCCGCCATAAGACCAATTCCCCGAACATCGCCGATTACCTCATGCTTGTCCTTCAACTCCTCCAGCCGCTTAATCATGTAGGCACCATCTTCAGCATTCTTTTTCAGGAATCCTTCATCTTCAAGATGCTTCAACACCCAGAGAGATGTCATCGCCATTTTTGGCTCAGCTCCGAATGTTTCTGAATGTCGAGATGTTCCACTAAATAGTGGGTGTGGTCCAACGATTGCACCCATAGGATATCCTGCACCAATTGCTTTTCCAATGGCTATGTAATCCGGTGTGACATCAAAATTCTCGATTGCCCACCATTTCCCTGTCCTCCCCATACCAGCTTGAACCTCATCAGATACGAAATATCCACCAAACTCTTTCGTGATTTCATAGATTTCCTTTACCGCCTTGGTTGGAGGAACATAGAATCCTCCCTCACAGCAAATTGATTCCATCACCGTAGCTGCAATGTCATCTCCTTCAAGTTGGACTGCTTGACGAAGTGCTTCTGCACACTCGACGTTGCAATCCTCAACATTCTGTCCATAGGGACATCGATAGCAATAGGGATAGAATACTCGAGTCACATCGACTCCTTGGGGAAAACCAGCCTTATGCTTCGCACTGGATGCGGTCAGTGCTAGTGCATACCCTGTTCTTCCATGAAATGAAGGCCTAAAGGCAATGAATCTTCTTCTCCCAGTCTTGTCCATCGCTGACTTCATGCAGTTCTCAACAGCTCTGGCACCGGATGTTGTCAGTGAGGTTTGTTTATCGAACTTTCCAGGTGCAATTTCAGCAAGTCGTTCAGCAAGTCCAATCTGAGGAATTGAATCCCAGTTATTGGACATAATCTCATGAACAGTGTCTAATATCGAAGCTTCAAACTCGAGATATGGTTTGTATCTCATACCAAGAGCCCTGACTGCAACTCCAGATGCAAGGTCAAGATATTCATTCCCGTCGATGTCATAGCAGATAACACCTTCACCTCTCGTGTGGTCTATTACATTGTATACCGCACGATTCTGTGTAGCAATCGCCTGAAACTTGTTGGCTCTACCGAGCCAGTATGCACTGTCAGCGATATTTTTCGTAGTAATATCCTTGATACCCAGTGATTTGAGTACATCGACATGTTTCTCTTCCAATCTCTCACTTCCAAGGTTAGTGACAAAAAGAGAAACGCATCCTACTCATATTTGTTCTGAAATGAAACACACCTCATGAAAGAGTTTCATCCTGAAACTGAACTGGTCACAAAGCGATAAAATATAACCTAGTTTTTTCTTCTTCGCATTCACGCTCTTGCCGAGTAGTAACTATGCTTGGGTAATAAAGCAATACGATGATTCTATACAAACATAGGAGTTTGTTTCATGAAGGATATCAGCGATCTTCTCACTGCAGTCGTCGGTGAAAACAACGTAGTTACAGCAAAAGTGGATAGAGTTGCTTATGCTCGGGATTTGACCCCCTACTTCTCTCTCCCAGATTTGATAGTGTTCCCGGAAACAAGAGATCATGTGATTGAAATTCTTAAGGTGGTGTCAAAGGAAGGAATTCCGATAACACCTCGTGGGGGTGGGGCATCCTTCCAAGGATCCTCTCTTCCAGTTCGAGGTGGCATAGTCTTAGACCTTAGTAGAATGAACAAGATTCTGGAGATAAGCAAGGATGATATGCTTGCTATTGTTCAACCTGGAGTCAGGTATGAAACATTTGAGCACGAGTTGCAAAAGCATGGTTTAACCTTCCCTCATGATGTTGGAAGCCATGATGCTGCCACAATTGGGGGTATTCTGGCATCAGATTCTAATGGTCATCACGCATACAAACATGGTCGTGTTAGTCCATGGATCCAAGGAATGGAAGTAGCCCTTTTGGATGGTACAGTTCTGAATCTTGGTTCTAGGGCTCCAAGGTATAATATGGGCTACAATCTCTCAGCTCTGATTTCAGGGTCTCAAGGGACGTTAGGTGTCATCACTGAAGCCACACTTCGTCTTGCTCCAAAGCTGGACTTTGAAGCTACCATAGGTGCATTCTTCCAGAATCTCGATGATCTGATGAAGGCTTCTCATGCAATCACCATGTCTGGTGTTGATTGTGGCACTCTTGAGGCAACTGACGGATATACTGTGAATACAATAAGTGACGTGATGAATCTAGGATTTCCTAAATGTGAAGGAAACTTTGTGGGTGATGTTCAAGGATTTAGCGAAGAGGAGCTTCAACTCAAGCTTGCCGTTATCAAGAAGATTCTAGAGGAACATAACGGAGAAAAAGTGATCATTGCGAGAGATGAAGAAACAACTAAGATTCTGTGGGCGCCACGTTTGGAGATTGATATTGCCATCATGAAGGTGCACCCTGGATACAGGGAGATTGGTTTTGCGGCAGCAGATCCCTGTGTGCCTCTATCCAAAATGGCGGACGCTATGAGGGAGATTGGTCGGATTATCCGATCAAATGGCATTCTAGCCGCTGTTTTCTGCCATACTGGAATTGGGATCATTCATCCTGCTGTATTATTCGACCCTATGAACCGAGACCACTGGATTGGTGTCAAGAAAGCTGAGAAGGAGATTATCGATTACGTTGAGAGCATTGGAGGAGTTACTAGCGCAGAGCATGGCTTTGGGTATGTTAAGAATATCTATGTAGAGCAGGCTGTTGGAAGCCTGAAACTGAGGTTGGACCGAGCGATTAAGCGGATCTTCGACCCAAACAATATCCTGAATCCTGGAAAACTAGGTCTTGATACAACTGAGCGTGATGTTGACGTGGAATTCATACACGATGAATATGTACCTGATAGTGAACTATGGGGCGCTGAGAAATGAGTTTTGACAAATACAAACATATCATTCTCGAATGCGTCAGCTGTGGGTTGTGCCAGTCGAATTGTCCTGTTTACAAGCAGACAAATCTGGAATCTAATAGCGCAAAGGGGAAGATGTCAATTCTCTACGCACTCCTTAAAGGATGGTTAGACTGGGACGAAGTAGCTGAAAGAATGTATGAATGTACCACATGCCAGAACTGTCAGGCGACTTGTCTCTCAGGATTGGACATCGCTTCTGTTATTGAAGCTGCAAGAGCCGAGCTAGTAAAGCGTGGCTATGGTCACTCGGTTTCAGATGAGCTTGCCAAGAACCTACGTGAAACGCACAATCCCTTTGGTGAAGATCCAAAAGAACGAGAACGTCTTAAACAACTTGCGGAGGCATAATTAGATGTTAGCATATTTTGCTGGATGCATGGCGACCTATAGATTACCTAGTATCGCAGAGGCAACAATCAAGATCCTTAAACATGCAGGTTTGGAATTCATAATGCTTGGTGAGGATGAATGGTGTTGTGGCAGTGTTACATTCAGGACAGGATTCGTAGATGATGGCATGAAAATGGCTCGCCATAATGTGGATGCGCTCAAAGCTGCAGGTGTTACACGTGTCGTCACGGCCTGTGCAGGATGCTTCAGAACGCTCTCAATGGACTATCCTGAAATGCTGGGTGAGGAAATGCCCTTTGAGATAATTCATTTCCCAAGTCTTCTAAAAGAGCTAATAGAGGAAGGCAAACTCAAATTTCCGGAGGGTGAGAAGGTCTCAGTCACGTATCACGATCCTTGCCATATTGGTCGACATATGGGGATATATGATGACCCCCGAGAAGCTCTTGAAGCCATACCTCGGGTGGAACTCAAAGAAATGCACAAGAATCGTGTGAATGCATCTTGCTGCGGGGCTGGAGGGGGAGTTAGATCAACAAATCGAGATCTTGCACGTGGTGCTGCAGAAATTCGTCTTAAAGAAGCAGAGGAAACTGGTGCTGAGGTACTAACAACCGCATGTCCATTCTGTACATTCAACTTACGAGAAGGAGTGGAGAGAGGTGAAAGTGATCTCGAGATGCTCGACTTTCCTGAGTTTGTATCAAAAATTCTGGGATTATAGAGGGGTATTATGATGAGCAAGATAAGGAAGGAGATTGAAGAGCTTCCTCTAAGTGGAATTGAACTGCTACTGCATCTATCAGAGAGCTATCCCGCACTAAGTCTCGGAATTGGTGAGCCCAACTTTGACACACCACCAC
Source organism: uncultured archaeon (assembly GCA_964590575.1). Classification (GTDB taxonomy): domain Archaea; phylum Asgardarchaeota; class Thorarchaeia; order Thorarchaeales; family Thorarchaeaceae; genus SMTZ1-45. The sequence continues at coordinate 22,474 of CAZPWM010000037.1, read as the reverse complement.
ACATCATCCAAGCCGCTGTTCGTGCATTAGAAAATGGAGTGACCCACTACTCTCCCGATCGAGGTCTGATAGATCTCAGAGATGCGATTGCTGAAAAAACAAAAAGAGAAAATCATTTTGAGCCAGATCCAATAGATGAAATTATCGTCACTTCTGGTACAAGTCCCGCTCTCTATGGTGCAATTCAGACTATCATTGATCCTGGTGATGAAGTGATAATCCCAACTCCCTCGTATTTTGCCTATGATTCAATTGTAAGGATTTTTGGTGGAATACCTGTTCATGTTCCTGCAAGTGAGGAATCTGGGTTCGTTCCTGACTTGGATGAATTGATGATGGCAATTACTCCCAAAACCAAAATGCTGGTTATTTGTTCACCAAATAATCCAACAGGAGGTGTCTGGGAAAAACAACAGCTGCGTGCTGCAATAGATCTAGCAGAGGATCATGACCTACTAATTCTCTCTGATGAACTCTATGAGAAGATTGTGTACGATGGTGTGAAGAACCACAGTCCAGCTTCAATTGGAAATGCCCTTGAAAGGACTATCACGCTTAATGGGCTTTCGAAAAGCCATGCAATGACAGGCTTCAGGATTGGTTGGATTATTGCTCCTCCAGAGATTGCTACAAACTTCTGCAAAACCCATCAATACTCTACAATATGCGCTACTGTGATATCCCAAGCGGCGGCTATTGCTGCTTTGAATGGGCCTCAGGAAGGTGTTAGGGAGATGGTCGCAGAGTATGACCGTCGGAAAAAACTAATGGTCGAGAGCATTAACAATGATATTCCAATGATGCAGGTCAAATCGCCTAAGGGTAGTTTCTTCATGTTTGTCAATGTCAAAGAACTCATTGAAAACAAGCAGGAAGAAATGAAGAAAAGCCTACGGACTGAAGGCAGAGAAATCCTCGAATCTTTGCCTCCTCATCTATTCTCATCTGAAGATTTGGACCAAAGTGGGTCATTGGTTTCAATGCTGTATCTAGCACATTCTGCAAAGGTCCTAACAGCATCTGGAAACTTTTTCGGTCCAGGTGGTGAGGGGTATCTACGCTTGTCATTCGCACAGACTTACGAACTGATTGGTGAAGCTCTCCAGCGATTAGCGACATCATTGAGCAAACTCGAATGACTGGTGAATTCAGAAGTCGTATTGATAATCATTTGAAAAAAGCGTCCTCTTAACCCACTGTGTGAGAACGAAATATAGAACCATTAGAATGATATCCCCTGTCAATAGTGCGTGAGTTGGAATCTCCGTATTCTTAATAGGTAATTGTGCGATGATTTGAGATAGAGATGAATGAAATTCAGGGTAGGCGAAAACCTACTGCAATGTTCCTAATCAAGCTACTTATCGTTTTGTCCTTCCCTCTGCAAGGTATCTTCTCATCTCCATATTTCGGATGGATTTCGATACTCCTTATTGTTGGAGGGAGCCCCTTTGTTACGTTTACATCTCTGTTCTCTGTTCTCACAGGATTAGTGATACTTTTACCCTGTATGATTTTCGAATATCAGCTAAATTCACGACCAATCGACAAATCTATGCGTTGGCGGGCAGCTGGTGCATCTATCCTTTCATGGCTGATAAGCATCTTCCTATCTAATATTATCGGATTTGACCCCTATCTGTATTATGCTTTGGACTTCACTTTCATTCTTTCAATAGCATTCTATGTGGTTCTCCCATTGATTTCCCGCGAAACAGCCCTCAGAAGTATTTCAACGGAACACAAAACTCTGAGTTATAGTTTCATTACCTCATCTATCCGCAAGAGGTTCAAAAGAGAAAGGGTTCTTTCAGGACTTCTTTGGGCTGGTCTTATATTTTCACCCTTTGTTTTCTATGTAGATACTTTCTGGTGGAACACCCGTTTGTTCTTTATGTCTCTGTTCTTCCAGTACGACATTACTTCAGGATATTCAGTACTCAGTGGTTTAGAATTATCGCTTCCTCTAGAGATTCAGTTCAGTTCTTGGCCAGCTTATGGTGTGCCATTCCTGGCTCTTCTTTCAGTAATCCGTTTTGTGTTCGTGCGAGACCTCTTCAGGTTCAAACTTGGACTTACTACTAATTCAAGACTGCTTGCCGTATCTATCCTTGGTGAAATACTTCCATCAGCTGCAATCACCTTCACTTCACTGCCGTTTGCTTTTTATGGAGATTATATGCCACTCATTCTTCCGTTTCCAATCCTCCCACTAATTGGTTTTGTTTTCATTAGACTCACAAGGATTGTCCCTATGAGGGAGGAGCTTTGGTTAGATTATGAACACAGGATGTGGTATGAGAAGGAGCATGTACCTTACACTCCAGAACCTAAAGATGAGACAATCAAAGTTCCAGTGACCTACCTTCTTGTTTCACAAGTCCGTAAACGTCTGAAAGAATAGCTACTAATCTAATTGGACTCAAATACTAATGTCTTGATCACAACGGGAACAACTACATCCTCAATGATGGGCTCTCCAATATCTACAAAATCCCCTTCTTTGAGTCTTATCTCATCGATGGAAAGTAACTCGTTCTTGATTCCTGTTTCTCTTTTCATTACATTTCCAACACTATTTCCAATGTCAGCATCAAAACACATGAAAATGGGTGTTCGGTGTTTGATAGTATTAGGTAACGCATCCACAACACCTACTGCAAACTCTTTGAGATTCTCATAGGATGGTCTAACAGAGCTATTGAACGACAGAATAAGTGGGTCAACGCCTTCGATTAAATCAAATCTTGATAATGCTCTTTGAATGGCTTCCTTGACCTCCGTCGATGATGGCTTTCTTGTGGAGATATATGGTTCGACGACCGGTAAGTTACGAAGAGGGTATTCAAGTCCTGATGAGAGGAATGTGGTAGAGCCACTAACTTGAAGACTAAAATTACCTGCTCCTATCACAGTTGCACGTATCCTATGTTCGGGTCGTCCAACTGGTAAGTTTAATTCACTGGTCTTCTCTTTTATTTCTCTGGCTAGAAAAACTCCAAGATCATTAAATTCTCTCTCTTCACTATCGTAGATGTATTCCGCAATACCCCCTGAGAATGTGATAGAATCAATTTTATCATTATATTCGAGTCGAGGTGCCATCATCAACATTGAAGTGATTTTGGAAGGTGGTCTCTGCAGAACACAATCGAGAAGTGCCTCTGCAAGAGCATTTGCGAGTTTCTTTCGGTTGATCTCCGAAAGAACCTGTCCAAGTTTCAAGTTTAGCCCAATAGCCTCGGCGAGATTCTTTCCTGTGTCCTCCAAGCGGATGATATGTTGACTATCATCAAGAGCAATTAGTCTTCCACCCACATTGATAGCAGTTGTAGCAAGAACACGACCATCCTTGCAAACAGCTACGTTTGATGAACCTCCGCCAATGTCAACATTCATTATGGTCTTACCCGTGTTTGCAGACTTGGCTACAGCTCCTGAGCCATACGCTGCCAGAACAGACTCGAAGTTTGGTCCAGCTGTTGCAGCCACGAATTTTCCTGCTTCCCCTGCGAGCGCGCTAACAATCCATTCAGCATTCTCTTTCTTTGCAGTTTCTCCTGTAACGATCACCGCACCAGTATCTATCTCAGAAACATCTAGTCCTGCATTCTGATAGTCGCGTAGAAGTAAATCTCGAAGTTGTTTAAAATCGATATTTCGTGCATCCTTGAATGGAGTCAAATGTATGGGTCCTGTGTAGAGAATATTCCGTTCTTTAATCTCAAATTTTTCAGTTCGTGAATTATCATTTTTCTCGAGAATAATTTTGCTGAACACGATGTGTGAGGTTGATGAACCTATATCGACACCTACACTAGTAAGTTCCTTTCGCTTTGTTTTGATAATCATCGACATGTTCACCAATCAAATGTATCGTGCGCCATGATATTCCTCCTTTTAGGTTTATGATAGCGCGCAATATTTTACCCGGTTCTCTCATTAGTTATGTAGGAGCATCAGAACAATGGACACTATCAAGACTATCAGAGATCGAAGAAGTATTAGAAAATACAAGCCTGATGAAATTGAAGAAGAGGATCTTCAGACTATTCTCCAAGCAGGTAGATGGGCCCCCTCAGCTTCAAACAAGCAGCCCTGGCATTTCATCATAATTCGAAACAAAGAGATGAGGGAAAAACTAGCTGACATACATGACTATGGACGTTTCATGAGAGAGTCGCCTGTCGTGATTGTTGTACTTGGAGACCCCTCAAAGCATCCGCGATATTATCTTGCAGATCCCCATCAAGCAGTGCAAAACATGTTATTGGCTGCACATTCTCTTGGTTTAGCCACTTGTTGGATGGGGGTGAGAGACACCGACTTGGAACCACAGTTTCGTGAAGCTCTTGGGATTCCAAAGGATTTACGCGTTGTCTGTTCGATATCACTTGGTCATGGTGATCAGGACCGTAAGAGTACACGATTCCCTTTGGAAGATATAACGTCATGGGAGAAATATGGCGGAACCAAATAGTGGTTGTTTGGAATGACTGGAGAACAAAATCTTGAGTCTCTTCTCAGAGACATGCAGCCTATAGTTGTTTCAGGAGAGTATGTCTTCTGTACAGTCCAAGAGACCCAATTGAAAGAACTCATGAACCCTTTACTGATTTTCAGAGAAACTGAAGGACCAACTGTCATTCTCAAAAAAGATATTGCTGAAAAAAACGAGATTGCCTTTGACTCAACATGGGGTCTCATTACACTCTCTATTCACTCGAATCTTGAAGCTGTAGGATTTTTAGCAGCCATTACAGGACATCTAGCAAAGGCTGGAATCAGTGTTAATGCAGTTTCAGCCTTTTACCATGACCATCTCTTCGTTCCTTATGATAGGGTTGATGACGTAGTGTCTCTCCTCTTAGCCTTGTCTGAATCTTCTAAAGTGAAATAACGACTTCCTTTGCCCTCTTGCCTGTCATATATTCGATGTCTATTCTTCCAATGTTGACTTTTTTCACAGACTTCTTAGTGACTTGTTCTGCTATCACTTTCTCAGGATCTGTTTCTAGAGCGTGAATCATGATTTTCAGGGCACGTTCCTTTTCGTCATGGTCAGTGACAAAAGTTACTCGCCCCCTGAATTGAGCAGTTGCATAGAGATGATCACAGGACCCGTCTGCATATCCCTCATCCTTGAGTGCCTGTCCCCATACAATGTTGTTCTCTTTCAATATATCGACTTTCTTACCTTCTTGAGCGCAGTGGAAGTAGATGCAGTAATTATCTGGATCATAACCATGGCTTAATGTGGCAAGATATGGCTCATCGTTGATACTCATTGCAATTGTGATATATTGTGCCTTTTGGATAATCGCGATGATTTCATCCATGTTTTCAATGGCTTTCTCTTTCCTGCGAATTCCTCTCATAGTATTTCTGAAATCTAAGGAAGTTGTGTAGGGTTAAACATTTCGAGTAACGTTTTTCTATAACACGTGACTGTCATTAGATATGGTTGGGATTCAGAATATCTATGATGCACACGAGCGGATTCGAGACTATGTTTTATGGACCCCGGTCATGACATCATCAACGATAGACAAGTTGGCTGATTGTCAGGTTTTCTTCAAGTGTGAGAATTTTCAGCGAGTCGGTGCCTTCAAATTTAGAGGTGCTCTCAATACAGTTTCGCAATTGACTGAGGAAGAGCGAAAGAAAGGAGTAATTGCGCACTCATCGGGAAATCATGCACAAGCTCTTGCTCTAGCAGCTTCACTCTCAGGAATCAAAGCTACAATAGTAATGCCAAAGAACTCGCCACAGGTAAAGGTAAACGCCACTCGTGGATATGGTGCTGAGGTTGTATTCTGCGAGAATACCACTAAGAGTCGCGTTCAGGTAGCGAATCAATTGATTGAGAAGCATAACTACATTCTAGTGCATCCATACAATGATGAGCGAATTATAGCTGGAGCTGGAACTGCTGCTGTAGAACTCATTGAAGAAGTAGAAGAGTTAGACTATATATTTGCCCCTGTGGGTGGAGGGGGTCTCTTGAGTGGAACTTCTATAGCTGCCAAGAGTCTATGTCCTGAAGTTAGAGTTATTGGGGTTGAACCTGCAAACGCAGATGATGCCTTTCGTTCTTTCAGAGATGGCAAAATCTATCCCAGTGTCAATCCAAACACCATTGCAGATGGTCTCAGAACTCAACTCGGAGAGGTGACATTTAGGATCATTAAGGAGTATGTGGCTTCAATCATCACCGTGACTGAAGAACAGATAGTCGATGCAATGAAACTTCTCTGGGAGCGAATGAAGCTGGTAGTTGAACCATCTGGTGCAGTATCGTTAGCGGGATTGCTTAAAATGAAAGATGAACTATACGACAAGCGAGTTGGTGTAATAATCAGTGGTGGAAATATCGATTTGACAGAGTTCTTCTCAAGACTTCTTTAACCCATTACCTTGTTCGCGTGTTTTTGGGAGCCATATGATAAACTCTACACCCTTTGTAGGTTGTCCTTTCAAGCGGTCTCTCACTTCAATGCGGCCACCATACTTGTCACAAATTTGTTTTGACTGATGTAGCCCCACTCCTCCATAACGTCTTGATACATCAAAAATTGCGGTCTTTAGTGAACCAGATATTCCTTGTCCATTATCACCGATGACCACCTCATACCCCTCTCCACTCGGCTTGAGTGAAATCCAGACTGTCCTTTCCTCTCGTGGATTGTGCTCAATAGCATTCTCGATTATGTTTTCAAACAATTGCTCCAAGAATTGATCAGCATCAATGAGTGAGTTATCAGAATCTACTGACACCTCAAACACCACATCTCTGTGTTGTTCTTTGTAGGATTTAGCAACCGATTCAAGGGTTGTGCTCAGCTTTCTGATTCTCAAGGGTATTGACATCAAGGGTTCAGTAACCTTGACCTTTGAGATCATGCTCTGGCATCTCTCGACAGATGACACTATTTGTCCTAGAAGACGACGCGCATCAGGTTCCTGGAGTTTCATCTCCATAACCATTGTGCTTCCTAAAATGATTTGCAACTGGTTCCTAAAATCGTGCGCCATAAGATCGATGAGATGCATCGCACGCTCTTTCTGCGTTTCAATATGTTTCTCCGCATCGATTCGCTCTGTCACATTCATTGCTAAGACCTGCAATGCTGGATGCCCTTCAAACTCAATTTGCGAACCAAAAAGCTCAAGCCATTGCATATCTCCATCTTTTTGAAAAACACGAATCAGCATGGGAATTCGACTAGGTGGATCGCCAGCCATTAGTTCTTGAAGCCTGTTGGTGACCATTTCCCAATCGTCCGGATGAATCGTTTCCTGAATCTCCTTTTGGCCGAATGTCTGAACATCATCCACTGTCCTTTCAATGAAACTCGCAAATGCCGGGTTTGCGTATATAATCTGCATTGGTGAAGGGAGCAATATCACAATCCCTTGAAATGAATGCTCAATCAATGTTCGATACTTAAATTCTGAATCTATCAGAGCTTTCTGACTTTCCTTTCTCTCCTCAATATTCCTCGCCACTCCAAGTATCCCAGTTGGGTTGTTCTTGGAGTCTCGAGTGAAAGTTCGAGCAACTTCTGTCCAAACCAAAGAACCATCCTTACGTTTGAGTTGTATCTCAAGAGGCGGGGAGTCACCATGGGTTAGCGCCTGATTTGCTAGTTTTTCAGCTTCCAAAGCCTCTTTGACAGCTTCTATTGCAACCCATACTGATTCTGGAGACATCAGCTCAATCAGAGACCTATTAGTCACTTCTTCTATGGTGTATCCAAGAACCCGTTCAGCTGAGGGGCTAACATACTTAAGATTGAGCTCCATATCTGCGGTGAATAGGACGTCTGTAACATTTTCTGCAAGAAGTCTGTAGAGCTTCTCAGTGTCTTCAAGAGCGGCCTCAGTTTGTCTTTCTTCTGTTATCTCAAGCATCTGACTCAGGTAGCCTTTGAGTTCTCCACCATTCTCAAGACCTAGGGGGGTAATCCAAGCATCTAGGATAATAGTACCCGTTCGATTTGTTATGTAGAGCGTTTTCTCTTTTACTTTATCAAAATCGAATGTGGTTTCGTACTTGACAGGCTCTCCTCTGATTAATCTCGCCTTGATTTCATTTGGCACATTAGGATCGTCAAAGAGGCTAAAACCTAAGAGATCTTTGATATCTGAGATTCCTCCTATCTTCAAGGCTGCTCGATTTGCTGCGATAAGAATTCCTTTGGCGTCGAATAATTCAATTCCAAGTTGTGACTCTTCGAAAATCCTTCTCATCATCTCAGCACTTTCTTCCAGAGCCTCTCGTGAAGCTCTCAGTTCAGTGATATCTGTAATGACAGCAAACGAACCTCGATGATTTCCATCATCATCAATTATAGGCGCTCCAGACACAATTGTTGGGATCTGGTCACCCCTGCTTTTTGTCCACTCCACTTCATACTGCGTGGCTTCACCTATTGTACGTTTTCTAACATTGTCACGTACAATTTGCTTGTTTTTTTCATCAACAAAACTCAGTAGTGCTTTTCCAATCATCTGGTCCTCAGAGTAATCGAGCATCTTAGCAAAGCGTGAGTTGACATAGGTGAAGATACCATCATCATTTACAATACCAAATCCATCATTCATAGAGTCCACTAAAGCCCTATAGCGAATTGCTTCCTCTTCTTGACTGATTTCATTGTTTGAAACGGCTTCTATATCTTTCATGAGTGGTCCCATTAGTGTCTGATGAGCCGAGTAGGTTGTCGAATTAGAATTAAGTGCATATAGCACTCTCTAGGATATACACAAGAGGGTATATTTCTTCAATTAGATTCGGTCATCTCCCTGAGACTAGTAGATTCTATTAAGAAAACAGAAACAATCGGAAACTGCTAATCGGAAATGAGCAGATACAATCTAGGTCATAGATGTCACGTTGGATTATGCATGTAGATATGGATGCGTTTTTTGCCTCTGTAGAACAATTTAGGAATCATCCAGAGCTTGCTGGACTTCCTGTTTGTGTTGGTCATGATCCAAAAGGAGGATCTGGCCGCGGTGTTGTTCGAGCAGCTTCCTATGAGGCGCGAGCTAAAGGAATCCAAGCTGGCATGCCCGTTTCCCAAGCGTATCGTTTGTGTCCAAACGCAACTTTCGTAGATGGTGAGTTTGAGAGTTATGGCGTTGCGTCTGATGAGTTCATGGATGTGTTGCGTGAATATGCTGATGGGGGTCGGGTCCGAAGAGCAAGTATTGATGAAGCATATATCGAAGCGACAGAGGGTGTGGAGGTCTTTGGTAGTCCGCGGAATCTAGCTACTTGGATTCAGGATTCTATCTGGCATGATACCAAGCTGCCTTGTTCAATTGGAGTCGCTCCCTGCATGTCAGTTGCGAAAGTGGCCACAGGGATAAACAAGCCTCGAGGAATCACAATTGTTGGTCCTGATCCTTCAGATGTCTTGAAGTTTCTCGAACCCCTACCGGTTGCAGCTCTTAATGGGATTGGTAAGAAGACCTCAGATCGTTTAGAAAGATTCGGGATTTCAACCCTTGGACAGATTCAAAGAATGACGATTCCAGAGTTGTGGCCCGCAATGGGTCGTGGATCCACTTGGCTCTACCAACGGGCACGAGGGATTGATGAGCGTCCCTTAATTGATAATGGACCAAGAGTAAGAAAGTCTATTTCGAAGGATAGGACATTCATGGAAGATATTGAACCAGGATCAATTGACTATCTCCATGATGTTCTAGGAAACATGTGCGGTAGGATTGGGGAAAGACTCAAGCAGAAAGCCCTCCGATTTAAGACAGTCACAATCAAAATGAGATACAGCGATTATTCAACCATCCAGCGTAGTAAAAGCATTCCAGTCGAAACCGATAATCCCAATGTCTTACGACAGATGGCTGTAGAGATTTTCGATCATCAGAGAGACCGTGAAAAACCTATCCGTCTCGTTGGAGTGAAAGTATCAGGATTGAGTGAAGCCTCAGAACAGTTGTGTCTGACTGAATTTCTTTAGAATTAGTTATTATTCGGTCAATACTCCATCATCCACTTCAGACACTGCTGTCTTAATTCTGTCAACCAGTTTTACGGTGAGTCTATTGATGCCCTTGATATACTCTTTATTGATATCCTCTTCAAGCAGAGTTGCATACCCCATGATGTTGTGAGTAATTCCTATGATATCATGAGATAATTTGTGAATGAACTTACTTGCATTCGCCTGTTTTATCATTGGAGTGCCAGCTTTCGATTTCTTCTTTGCTATATTTTGGATGATATCCTTGAGTGTTGAGAACTGATTCCGATAATCAACCCCTTTAAGAATGTAGTAATCAGCGCCAAGATTCAGTGATTTGATGACGATCTCCTCGTTTGAATGTCCTGTCCAAATAACAAATCCAACATCATCTCCGCTCGCCCGAAGAGCTTCTAGTAAATCAAGCCCTGAAGCGTCTTGCATCAAATAATCCGAGATGACGACATCGATATCTTCGTTCTCCAATTTCTCAAATGCATTCTTGACTGAGGATGAAACAACAATCTCAATATCAGGTGCCTTCTGTTGAAGCAGAATTCTGGTAATGTCTAAAAGCTCTATATCGTCATCTACAAGTAGTACACGCGTTACCAAACTAGCCACTCCCTACAAAAGCACAAGCAGTACTCAGAGTGAACCTTTGGTAAAAGGTTTTTGCGTGAGCGATGTTTACGTGACGAGAATAAGGATTGGTAACAATTGGATATGATTGAAACTCCCGTAATTAGAAAGGCGATTTTAGTAGAGAGGCCAAATCGATTCTTAGGTATAGTTCGACTTGATGGAAAGATTGTAGAGGCTTTCATCCCCAATCCTGGGCGGATGCTTGAGCTGATGATCCCTGGAAATGAAGTCTTCCTCAGAGAGAACAGCGCGCCTCATCGAAAGACCGACTATGACATGATCGGTCTTGAATACGCCGGAGTTCTTGTTTCCATAGACTCAAGCTTACCCAATCGATTCATCAAGAATCTCCTCCTTTCCTATGAACTTCCATTCTTTAAGGACTACGACACAGTGATTTCTGAACCTCGTGCTTTCGAGGGTCGCTTTGACTTCAAATTATCTGGTTCGAGAGGGTCGTCATTCATTGAGGTCAAGTCCTGTACTCTCGTTGAGGAAGGTCGTGCCATTTTTCCAGATGCTCCGACCATTAGAGGTACAAGGCATGTCTGGCATTTAGCTACTGCGCTGAAACAGAAGCAAGTGAAACGCTCAGCGATAATCTTTGTGATTCAGAGACCCGATGCTATCGTGTTCTCACCAAACGATAATACTGATCCTAAATTCGGAAAAGCTCTCCGTTCCGCTCATGCCAATGGGGTTGAGATCATTCCTCTAGTAACTCAAGTTGTTAACTGGAATTTGAGACTTGTCAACGTGATACCATACGAACTTGAGCATTTCATAAATTAGACCTAGTGCATTCGTACTTAGACCAGTTACTTATTATTGACTGAAGTTAAAAGTGCTCATGTACTAACAATGACACCCCGGTGGGAGAGTAGCAGTCAGTGACGATGCGAGCTGATATTGAACGAATGCCTGGAGATGAGCTACTTCGTCTAGCACGTACATTAAAGGTGCCAATAGTCAAGCGGACTATCAAGCGAAGCTGGCTAGTTGATAGAGTTTTGAAAGAGTTGGAGAGACGAGACCCCTCAATACCAATTACACTAGAATCACCTGCCATCTTGCTTGAAGATGTGACTAAGAATTTTGGTAAGAAGACTGCAGTCCGCAAACTCAACCTCCAAGTCGAACCTGGTGAGATTGTCGGACTCGTAGGACCAAATGGAGCTGGAAAGACAACAACACTGAGAATGCTAACGGGAATCATTCGTGCCACAAGTGGTTCAATCAAAGTAGATGGTCATGATATCCAAGATGAAGCGATGTCAGCAAAACAAAATATTGGGTACATTCCTGAGAAACCAACATGTTATCCTAGTTTGACCGCACGAGAATATGTGATGTTTAATTCCCGTATTTATGGTGTTCCTCGCGAAACTGCTTTGATCAGATTGAGAGAGTTTGTAGAATTGTTCAACTTCGATGAGTTCATCGATACTTATGTCGGGACCTTATCGAAAGGAAACCTGCAACGTGCTTTGTTGATAGGCATCTTTACCAGAAAACCCCCTTACATTCTGGCACTGGATGAACCTATTTACGGTCTCGACCCTCGCGGAGCATGGAATTTGAAGAAACTACTACGGAAACTAAGAGATGAGGGTTCTGCCATTCTAATTTCAACACATATACTCGAGGTTGCTGCAGATCTTTGCGATAGATTTGTGATAATGAATGAGGGTGATGTCGTTGGGAAAGGAACGCTGGAAGAGCTGCAGCATCAATTACCTGAAACATCGAGTCTTGAAGAAATATTTCTCAGCCTAACTGGCGGTATCCCTGAATAAGAGGTGCTTCAAATTGTCAACATTCAAACTCGCGAAAAATGAGATTCGAATGTTGTACAATCAACTCAAACTAGCTATCACTTCTCCATCGATGCTCCTTTTCTATGGGATTACTTTCTTTGGAGTGTTCTTCGTAAGTTCTGTGGTTTCCAGTCTTGTGTCATTTGCCCCACTATTCCTCAATCTCAGCGGGTTGCTCGAAGAAACCTTAGATAGAGGAATGATTTTCGCTGCAACTGCAGTTCTGACTGCGTCTTCAGTAGTGAGCGGTTACTTCGGTCTCGGTCCTGCTGCAATTCTGACTGCAGAGGATGAAAGTTTAATGATGTCCGCTCCAATAAAACCACATCAGATTTTTTTGAGCCGCTATATAAGAAGAATAATCCGAAAGATTTCATTCATTATAATTGGTGTCCTAGCAGTCCTACCCCTTCTAATTTCTGCTAGTTTACTTTTCTTTGCGGCGATTTCTCTACTAATTGTTGTTATCATTTTCCTGGAGATTAATTACCTTCTAGGAGCGATAAGTTCCTTTGTTCGAATATGGTTAACACGAAGGACTCAACATCGTTTGCGTCACCTAATGGTTGTTGTATTAGGAACTCTCACACTCCTTCCAGCACATCAGTGGGTTTTGTCTAACATTACTGCATTCTACATAGCACCCTCTAATGCTTTTGCGCTCTTTCTTACAGAATCTACTGGAATATTCACACAAGGAATTAACCCTCTCTATGGTGTAATCCTCATAATGATAGGATTTGCTATCTGCTTGCTTACCGCAGCCAATATCACTGGCTATGAATACTATGAGCTCTTTTCAGCTAGTAAGGGAAAGGAACAGACCGAAGGAAGATTTAGTCGGATTATCCGAGGTGAAATTGACTTCTCCGGTTCGCGGTTCGCTGACCCTATGATTTGGATTATGATTAAGGACTTTTGGAGTCGTCTTAGGTCACCCATGCAAATATGGAAGTATATCTACGCAGTTGTTGGTACTGTTTTCGTTCTCTATCTGAATATAGTGAAACCTCTGTGGTTTCCTGCAGTCATTGTGCCGACAAGTCTCGCATTTGCCTTAGTTCCTGCTTTTATCCTTATGATGATACTATTTGTCCAGATGGGTAGTGTAACATCAATGCTAAGCTTTGTTGACGAGCGAGATAACATATACTTGCTAAAAGCCTCTCCATTCCAATCTAAAGACATCATCCTATCGAAGTTCTTATTGAGTTTGTTCGAGATTGCGATAACCGTGATTCCTGCGTGCGGGTTTTTGATTTACTTCATTCACATTGAAGGATATTTAGCTATTATCACTCTGATAGCCCCCCTTACAATTCTGTTTGCTGCAACTGGGAGTGCTATTGGAGCATACGTTCCAGTCATGACAAATGATCCGAAGACTCTTCCAGTTCCATTGGCATTTTCTTTTCCGATTATTAATCTCGGGCTGGGCGCGATTATGGTGTACCTTGTCGCGGTTCTCTCTGACAGTACCTTTGTCCTAGTGATTCTTCCCCTTTACACACTATCGCTAGTCTACTTCTTTTTGGCGTTATCAATTCGTGCACTTAATACATACAAATAACTCATGTTACCCTTTTCGGACAAGCCTAAGGGCATTTGCAATAACTAGGAAAGTAAGACCCATATCTCCAATACCTATCGCAACCCACAGGTTCACTAGGCCAAAAGCTGCCAGAACTCCTACAAAGAGCTTGACGGATATTGAAGTAGCAATGTTTTGACGGACAATTGACATGGTCTTTCTTGCTTTCTTAATCAAGGTTGGTACATTTCTCAAATCCTGTTGCATAAGAGCGATGTCTGATGTTTCAAGTGCAGTATCCGAAGATACGGCTCCCATAGCTATCCCTACATTTGCTGCAGCTAAGGCTGGCGCATCATTTATTCCGTCACCAATCATAATAGTTGACCCTTTTCTGGACAGTTCTTCGATTACTGTGACTTTCTCTTCAGGGAGAAGCTCTGCAAGGTATCGGTCAACACCCACCTCTTCTGCAACTTCTCTTGCCACAGTCTCACTATCTCCTGTGAGCATTATTGTATCAATACCCATCTTCCTGAGTTCGCGAACTGCTTCAATTGCGCCCGGTCTGAGTGAATCTGATAAAATAATCGTTCCAAGGTGTTCATGTTTTTGGGCAACATATACCATTGTTCCTACTCCGCAACTGTGCTCAGTGGGACTGTCCAGCGCAATGCGTTGGTCCGCTAGGAGTCTTCGATTCCCGACAAGATATTTTGTATCTCCGATTTGACCTCCAACTCCCTGCCCTGGGACTATCAGGAATGCTTCTGCTTCCCGAAGTTGGAAATTCTCTTTTTCTGTTGCTGCAACCACAGCTCTAGCAATAGGATGTTCAGACATCTGTTCGAGGGTGGCGGCTGGAATTAGTACATCTGCTCTTGAATAACCATTATGAAGACATACTTCCTTGACAGATAGTACTCCCTCTGTAAGAGTACCGGTTTTATCGAATGCTACAGATTTTGTTTTACTGACCTGTTCGATATAGATTCCACCTTTTACAAGAACTCCATCTCTTGCTAGACCCGCGATAGAGGAAACCATACTTACTGGAATTGATACAACAAATGCACATGGACAACTAATTACAAGTAGGGTTAATGCATGGTAAGTTGCTTCCGTAATGGATGCGCCAAGATACAAAGAACCAACTCCAAGCAAGATAGTAAGCACTAGCATTATTGGTGTATATCTTCGAGAGAATCGTGAAATCAACTGCTCCGTTGGAGCCTTCTTACTCTTAGCCTCCTCAACCAATTCTACTATTCTTGAGAGCACTGTTTCGCTTGATTCAGACGTGACCTCAACCTCGATGTATCCCTCTTGGTTGATAGTCCCAGCATAAACTGAGTCTCCCACTGTCTTTGGGACTGGAAGTGATTCTCCAGTGATTGGTGCCTGATCGATTGAGGTTTCGCCATTTACAACTAAACCATCAAGCCCAATCTTAGAACCGGGTCGGATGACAAGGATATCTCCTCGCCTGACCTCTGATGTTGGAATGAGGGCTTCAGCACCCTTACTCATTTTGATAGTCGCGGATGGAGGTTCCAGCTCTATAAGTTCTCGCAGTTCTTTCTTAACCTGATCCTCAGCTCTCTCTTCAAGGAGCATGGAAATGAAAAAGAGAAACATGACAGCAGCACCTTCTGCAGGTGCTCCAATAATGAAAGCTCCAATTGATGCTGATGACATTAGGAAATGCATATCGAGTCGCATCATCATGAGACCTCGTACTCCCCGAGGAATGATGAACTGTCCAGCAGAGAGCATGGATGTAAGAAACACTCCATAAACAATTAGGAGATTGATGCCTGCGAATTGTGAGATAATTCCAAGAAGAAGCATTGAAGCAGAAAGCCCCGCCATTCTGTACTTGTACCTTTTCGGCTTATGAGTTTCAGAGCCTGCTAAGGCTGCGCAGGTTGTACACGTGGTTTCATTTTCCTGCGACATGGTCTCTTGCCCTCTTCATGATATCAGTAATACAGTCGTCGTCTAGACTATAGAATATATTCCGACCAACTCTTTGCCTTTTCACGAAACCTAGTTGCTTTAACGTACTCAATTGATGGCTTACGCTGCTAATCTCCATGTCTAACTGATTTGCTAGGTCCCCCACAGATAGACTCTCTTGTTTCGTAAGTGTTGATAGGATTCTTACTCTCGATGGATCTGAGAGAGTTTTGAAAATGGTAATAACTTCGTCTAACTCCTCTTCCTTGAATTTAATTTCTCGGTACGAACCTTTTGTTACAGCCATTCCATCACACAACACTTGAACGATTGTTCAAATATTCAAATATAAAGATTCGGGTCCGGATACACGACTCTTCATTCTGTTAATTTACACAAGTAACCTATATGTGTCTAATACTGAAGTAGAGTTCAGTATAAGAAAAGATTCGGTGACGCTGGAACTACCCAGGTGGAAAACGATTTGCAGGGTCAAAATAACGGGAACACCACCAAGGTCCAAGATGAGTACTTCGGAATGGTCATGTTGGCGAATGATGGGATTATCATCCTACAGGATGGTAGAATTGTCATGGCAAATCCTGCATTCCTTGAAATGATGGCGTATGACTTTGCAAATCTAGAGGGTCGGTTGATAACCGATTTACTGGACCCTACAACTGCTCATCAATTCTCAGAGGGTCAAGATGGTTTTAACTGGGGGCAAAGTGGGAAGCCCGCATTCAGAGCACGCTTCCTGAAGAAAGATGGAAACGTGGTCCATGTTGAGATTAGCACATCCGATTTCATCTTTTCTCGAAAGCCTGCTGTTATGGGAATCGTGAGGAATGTCACTCGGCAGGTTGAGCTTGAGGCGGCTATAGACTCTTCTGAGAGTAGATACAGAGCATTATTCGACTCATCCCCCATCTCATACTTCTCATTGAGTTTGATGGGTAACATTCTGCAAGTAAACAAGGCTGCAACTCGATTATTAGGATATGAGGAAGATGATCTTCTGCGTAGGAACTTCTCTTCTTTTCTCCCAAATGGGATTGGAAAAGATATCATTGGACAGATGATCTCAGAAGCCGCTAATGGTAAGATTGTAGAAGGTTTCGAGATGCAGATGAAGACTGCTGATGGTCGATTAACTTGGGTTAGTGTGACAGCGAATCTACTTCAGTATCCTGACCAATCCTCTACCATTGCTTTAATGGCACTTGACATTGACCGACGAAAGAACGCAGAAGCTAGAGAACAGAATGAACGCGATAGGGCAAACCTCTACTTGGAGGTAATGACTCATGACCTTAACAATGTAAATCAGAGTCTCCTCTTCTCCATTGGGCTTTTAGAAAGTTCTAACGAACTACCAGAACAATTTCATCCATTACTGCATGAGTCAAGTTGGAATGTCCGACGAGCTGCTAGAATGGTTGCTAATCTCAGATCTTTATTCAGACTAGCGAATGACCCTCCAACCAGAACCAAGGTTGACTTCTATGATTATCTCGATTCTTCACTAACAATGGTTCGAGGAGACTTCCCATGGAAAACACTAGAATTGACTACGAACATTGAGAAAGGAATGTTCGAGGTAGCAGGACACGATTATCTTGAACAAGTGTGTTTCAACATTCTTCATAATGCGATGACCTTTGATGAAAGCGACACAGTGATGCTTGAGATTAAAGCAGAGATTGTTGACGCTGTGAAGATGGTTCGTGTAGAGTTCATTGATCGAGGGCCAGGGGTACCTGATAGCGCTAAGGAATTTATCTTCAGAAGAACTGGAAGTCCTGATGACCAGATAGTTGGCCGTGGACTCGGACTTACTCTTGTTGATAGGATTGTTAGGAACATCGGAGGTATGATTCGGGTCGAGGATAGAATAAAGAACGACCACTCTCAAGGAGCCTGTTTTGTCTTGATGCTCCCTCAGTGGATCGAAAAAGCAGAACTGGACTGTGGACGAAATACTTGTATCACTTTCTACAAATCCAATCACTGTGTTTTTTGTGACCCTGCAATGAAAATACTAACATCAGTTCTTGATTCATTGGGCGTGCCGCAGAGCATGGTTGAATATATCAACGTTGATGATCCTGGTGTCGATATAGCAGTTGAAGATCTTCCAATGCTACCTTTCATCAAGATTTGCGACAAGGAACTGGCCGGGTTCATTTCTGAGAGTGCAATTCGAAGTTCTGTCACGAATCTTCTTATGACCAAATGTTATCCTGACTTTGCATAGTCCCCAAAAATATCAGAAAAAGAAGAGATGTGAGGGGCGAACCCCTCAATACATACAGTTCTAGAAGAACATGACTTTGTCATGCTTGAGTGTTTCATCGATCATGGTGGCAGCGCCAGCAATCTCGATTCTGGGGTCTCGTAGGTCTTTCTCACCAAGGCCTCGGAACTCAGCTGAGTTTGAGCAGACCTGAATCTTACCGCCTGCCTCAAGGAAAGCATCGATCAAATCAGGAAGGGGAGGAAATCCCGGAGCTTTGACTTTTTCAGCCATTCCTTTCTTCATTAGCATAACACCATCCATCATCAGGAAGATGTTAGCATCAACATCCTGTGCTTGCGCGGTAGTACCAGTGACGAACGGACCGTAACAACGTTCAGCCGCCTCAGGACCCCACTGACCAATTATGTATAGACTAGGCATATCTTTTCATCTCCTATAGTATTGCGAGATCCACGTAGTAGAGAACGAGTCCAAGCAGTAAGAACAATGTGACCAGTAGGTTGGTAATGTGTGAGCTGTGGAATGGACCGCCCTGCATCGTCTTCATTAGTATTGGAACAACTGTTGCAAATTGCAGTAGTGTGGCCAATAGTATTAGTACAAAGTCTACGAGTATCAATATGTGAAGCAAGTCAAACATTGCTGGGACTGGAGGGAAGAAAAGTCCCACCAATAGAATGCCAATGGCGACAAACATACCGAGCATTAGCATCATGACCTGGTTCATTAGGTAATAGCCCATCCTCCTAGCCAACATGAAGCCTGAAAACATCACGCTCACGTTTAACGCGAAAAGGATGAACAGAATTAGTTGGAACAGTGCCATTTTGTTCACCTATTATTATTTTAATTCCCTTTAGAGTAATTTATAAATATGTCTGAAAAGGAACAAACACTCTTACTCATGGTTATAGATTGTAACCAGCGGACTATTGACATGCCCGTTTCCAATCATGACCGTGAGATAGAAACGCATAAAACCGTACATTATTCGAATCAGAGGCGATTGAACTATGACAGAGCATCAAGTTGCAAAGGAATTCGATGCAAGTGGGCTAAGATGCCCCATGCCGATTCTTAAAACAAAGAAAGCCATTCAAGAAATCAACATAGGTGAGATCTTGAAGGTAATTGCTACCGACGTAGGCACAAAAAAGGACTTCCCTGCTTGGTCCTCTCGGACCGGCAATGAAATCCTTGAGCTTGTTGAAGAAAGCGATAGACTCGTTTGGTACATCAAGCGTGTAAAGTAACGAGTTGCATTTGTCTATGGAGCTCCCGATTGGAAGCCCCGTGGATTTTCAGCCGGCGAGATAGTCATCCCGCCGACTAGTTCTATTTTAATTTCTTAGGTTCGTCAGTAGTAGCCATATCTCCCAGAGCATCTTTCATGAGGCCCTTGAAGTCAAAACCCATCATTCGGGCCATGAGCATCATTGGAATCAGCACGTTACCAAATACCTGGAATGCTTGGGCTCCACCACCACCTTCCTCGCCTTCTAGACCTGTTCCCCCAGCACCACCGCCACCACCAAAGAGTGTGACATCGCCGATGTCTATCTGCTTGTAGATTTCAGGTAGTATCTGTAGGAAGTCTCTTGCGAAGGCTTGTGGTGTATAATCGCGAGCTGCTTCGAGCGTCTTTTTGATACCTTCAGCTTGAGCACTCGTGACTTTCAGAATTTGACCTGCCTCAGCTTCAGCAACCATAGTGATTTTTTCAGATTCAGCCCGAGCCTCCTGCAAAATCCGCTGCGCCTGGACTTCGACCTCTTCCTTAATCTTTCGCTGTTTCTGGGCTTCAGCTCCTAATTTTGCAACTTCTAGGTCTCTTGCAGCCTCGACCTCCGCATTTTGCTTCTCGTATTTCTTCTGCATCAGGTCCTTTTGAAGTGCTATCTCAAGAACACTCTGTTCACGTTGCTTCTCAGCCTCTTGAATGTCACGAAGCTGCGATTGCTCCTGCACACCAACAAGCTTGTCTCGAACAATCTCTTGCTCACGGAGAACTTTACTTCTTTCGATATCTCTAGTACCAGTTGACTGGTCTGCCTCAATCAACGCAATCTGCGCCAGACGATGCATCTCTGCCTCACGAGGTTTGGACATATCTCTCAAGAATGACTCGTTTACTACTGAGACGTCGACCAGTTCTACTGTAACAACCTTCAGACCCCATTCTGAAACAATATCTATTAGCTCTTTCTTGACCGCTTCAATGATCAATTGACGTTCTTCTAGAATCTCTTCAACCGATAATTGTGCACACGCTGTTCGTATTACCGACTCGATGATAGCTGTCAGTCTATTTGGTATCTCTTTCCAAGTTACATTGTTAATAGTAGCAATAGCATTTTCTGCTTGCCACTGAAGAACGGCGCTCAATCGAATCTTCTGTTTCTCTTTTGAGAGTACTGACTCAGCTGAGATGTTCAACTGCTGCACAGTCCTATCAACTGCGAGAATGCGATCGAAGAACGGTATTCGAATGACCATACCACCCTCACCTTGCTTGATGGCCTTACCGCGCCTCAAGTGGACATAGAAGATGTTTGGGTCAAAAATCCGCACATACTTTCTAACATAGATAATCAGTAGAAGTATGATTATTATGAACAATAAACCTATGGAGAGTGCGAAGTTATTCGCGAACCAGTCCATTATACTTGCTTGCATCTGCTTTCCTTCTCACACATGTATCTGTGATTGTGCCCTCGTCTGTTTCACCTTCTGCTATGTGAGTTCGACACCTTTTGCTTCGTTTCACCGACTCAGTGTCAGTGACCTCCACTCTCAACGTGTCTCTCTCAGAGCAGTTGGTAGCCTTCCTACGAACGCACCTGTGTACTCTTTGGTTTGAGGGGATATAAATCTGCGCAGAGAAACCTACTTCTTGGAGTGTGATTCTTCCTTCTTACTCTGCTCTTGCATCCACCTGACCACATCTTTTCTTGGATCGACATACACGAATTTGTCATCTGCTGAAACAATGAAGAGGTCCGTACCTTTTTGAAAAACAACTCCCCTTTGAAATGGTCTGGCACGAAACCGACGTAAGCCCATCTCAGTTTCTAACCGTACTTCACCAAATCCATCATTGATTGTTGAAACCGCTTCAACTTCTCTTCCAACGATATGTCTAGGTTCAAGCATGAATCCTGACTCGACGAAAGCTTTTCGAAGGATAGTTCTAACGCCATAGACCATCGCTACCGCTCCCAGAACATGAATAGCAATCTTGCCTAAGAAGGGAAACATTATTCCTTCATAATAAAGAAGAGACCCCAGAAAACCAAAAGTGACAAGTGAAGTGCCTATAGTGACTCCCATTGGTGCGCCTCTCTCTGTTTCAAAGAATCCCGATTTGTCGTGAGGAATATCGTGATCAACACTGATGTCGTGGTCATGCTCTACGTGGTGGTCAACATCATGTTCAACATCATGGTCAAGGTCATGCTCAATTTCATGGTCAATCTCTCCGTGGTCCAAGTCATGATCTAGATCATGATCTAAATCATGTTCAACCACTCCATGGTCGACATCATACCCATGATCAATATCGTGTTCAACTTCGTGCCCGATATCGTGGTCAATGTCGTGTTCAACTTCGTGCCCGATATCGTGGTCAATGTCGTGTTCAACTTCATGTCCGACATCATGGTCTACATCATGATCGACATCATGGTCAACGTCATGGTCTACATCGCCGTGCTCAGATATTGCAGCGAAAATCCTACCGAGGGCAAACATTCCAAAGGTGTAGAATAAACCAGCAATGAGAATACCAAAGGATACTTCTCTCAAAAATGCTGCAATTGCCACTAGATCCTGCATCTTCCTTCGATTGACTCCCTTGAATGAAATGTAGACCGTACTTCTGGCTACTTGAGTAGCAATACTCGTGAATGCAAATAAACTTGAGCAACTTTCAATTTCCTAGATAATTGGTCTTTCTAGTCGTTCTCTGCTTGTTATTGGGTACTTCAAGTCTTGTTATTTCATGTCCCTTCCCTTTGGACAATTCTCCTTCAACCATGAGTTTCCTTTCACGAATCTTCAATCTGGAAGTTTCGACCTGGAATGCAATCAATACTGCAAGCAACAAGATAAATGGATAGAGTATGAATGGAATGAGAACATAATTGTAAGAGAACAAATCCACACCTACACGGATTGAGAGTGTTAGAATTAGGATAGCTCCAGATGCCATAATTGCCTCAGAGGCAATTGGCTTTTTACTTTTGATAAACTCCAGACAATCTCCAAT
>CAZPWM010000036.1:0-27730 GCA_964590575.1 uncultured archaeon | reverse complement strand
ATGGAGATTGTATATTCTTGAAAGACAATCTCTGTATGATTCATACAATTCGACCGATGGTGTGTATGTCTTTTCCATTTGTATTCTGGGAGGTTGGAAACGAGAAGACGTGGGGGCTCAGCGCCAGAAGAGAAATCTGTCCGGGTCTTGGAAGTGGACCTGGTATTGATCTCTCGGATTTGAAAGAATTAGCTGATGCTGTATTGGAAGCGGTTGCATCATACAAGGATTTTGCAGAAGAATGGAATAAGGGTGAAGAAAATCCCACTGTCAAACGTCTAATAGATACTATTCTCTCGGATCAAAGATTTATCGTTTAATTGGTCTACAACTTGGTTAGAATCTGCAAGATGTTCCCAAAATTATGTTCAATAGTCCGACTCTTTTCAGCATATCCTGCAAGGGGATCCAATCTGTCATCCAACTCAATGAGCTGGCGGAATCTTTCTGATCTTATTTCTGAATGAATTAACTCATTTAGTCCAATTATCTCATCTGATGATTTCAGAACATATTGAAGCACCTTTATGAGCATATGGAACTCATTGATATCTCTTAGTTGTAGAGTTTGGCTATAGAATTGGAACTCCAACCTAGCTAACTTTTCCCTCATTGAAATTAGATTTAGGATCCAGTCGTTCGCATTTTCCTCTTTCAGTTCTTGAACGAGTCTATTCCAATAGTTTTGTTGATCGAGAAGCTGAACCAAGTAGTTTCGAAGGAACTGAAAATGATCGACACCGTCCTCGATATCCTCTTCTGTACCGATAGGTTCCATCATTTGGTCAGTCTGACTGTGCTTCACTGCAATCATAAGAGAGAACTTGTCTACGTATCTCTTCACTTCTTCAGTTTTTTCTCTCTCTGTTAGTGCATCAGCAAAAGTGTCGCCTAATGTCAAAATGAATTTATAGAGGCATTCCGAACATATCTCTGCACTACTTGAGATTTCCTTTGTTGACAAAAACTGCATTGCATCCTCTAGGTCGTTTCCTGGCACATCTTTGCCATGTATCCTCAAAACCCATCCCTGAGAGATACAATAGACCTTATTGTTTGGATAGTTGATGTAGATTGATGCATAGCATACATTACCCTCAGATGCCTGTTCTTCCTCCATACTGTCCTTGTCGTAGTGGAAGGAGAAAATAGATGGATCTATTTCGATTGCCTCAATCTCTAGAACACTGTCATTGTTAACACAGAGTTTCTCTGAATTGGAACCTGCACCAAACACTTTGTAGCACGGACACCCTCTAACGAGCTTGATACTTGATGCTTGCTCCGGCTTGCTGGTGCCAAACATGTTCCTTTTCTCCAACTCAAGCTTGCGTTCTCTCAAAACGCTCGACAGGATAGCTCCTGATTATTACAAGTGGCCATTTAGTAGTTATTATACAGTATGTGTATCAATATTGTGAAGTGCAGATACAAGATTACTGAACTTGTATTCTGTTGTTTTTCTGGCTTCTGAATGCTGAGAAAGCATCTCTCTGATGTTTGCTGGCAAAGCATCTCGCTCAGTGAGACTGTTGGTTTTTTCACGAATTAAATCGTTAACAGTGACGACTTTCTCAGAAACTCCTACCATGAACCGAAGAATACTGAGTGGATCTGTTTCATCGGATGGATCATCAAGAGATAAGACTTGAAACAGGAATACGGACTCCAGACGTGCAAGAGTAGTATAGGCGTCTATCAACTCAATCAGATCTTCCTCTACTCCAGCTCTCTTCAAGTTGAGAAGCATCGATGTCCAGTGAGAGCGGCTTCTGTTAATTTCTCTGAGGTATCTCCATAAGTGGTCATTGAAATCAGAGGGGTCTTCACTTACTTTGAACCCACTAAGTTGTATCGCCATATTTGTTGCTAATTCGCGAACGTATTTCGCGATGATTTCTTGTCTTTCATCGTCTGTCAGAAAACCTTCTGAACTCTCACCTAAAGTCCGGAGATACCTATACAGACAATCAGAACAAAGAACACCATCTCTGCTCTTTTCAGAGGAAGTAACGAACTGCAAAGCGCTATCAATCTCAGACACTTTAACATCTTTATCATTAATACGAATTCGCTGATTCTGACTCACACAGTAACACAACCCTCCCTCTCTATCGAGAAAGATCAGGAGGTAGCACATACTATTGTTATCGCTGCCAAATTCCTTTAGATGATGACGAGAATCGAGTTGATTGAAGAAACTCGGGTCTACGGAGATTGCATTGATCGGAAAGACATTGTCATTATTTAAACAGACTTTCTCATTGCCAAATTCACGATAACATGGGCAGCCTCTAACAAGACGACTAGGAACATCTGAAGAATCTGATAATACGCTTGGATCTATATTCACTCAAGACGCCTCTGGATGGATTTTGGTGATACTCCTAGTTGTAATCAGGAATTGATTAATTATCACATATTCATGAATATGAAATAATATCAAAGTTTCTTCTACAGTTAGCTCCCCCCAACACAGGAGACCTGCTAACAATCCGCTGACATGTAGTTCACATTTGAATGAATCTAGGATGGTTGTAAAAAAAATGGAGCTTGTGGGGCTCCATTATAGAATCAACCCCACAACTCTCTTTTAAGCAAGTCGCGAATGGCAATTCGGATAGCTTCGGATCTATTTGGATAGAGATTACTTTCTACAAGCTTCTCGAGTCCATCGACATATGTTTCCGGAATGTGTAATGTAACGAGCTTCATCTCGATAATCACCTGAGTATGTTCTGTGTCATACCTGAATATGATTGTAAGTAATACTAGGTCGGTATTCAAATCTTGTAGACTCGTAACGATATTCGACGATCAGCGAAAACTAATTGCCAATGAACGTTATCCTGCAAGCGATATCTTATAACTAGCTGTCGTTGACGACCGACTCAGACCAATCTTGGGTCGTGTACAAAGTGGATCGTCAGAAAGGTATTGATGAACTATTCAATCCGCGTTCAATTGCAGTGATTGGCGCCTCCGAAACAAAGGGTAAACTGGGTAACGATGTTCTTCGGAATCTGATTGAAAGCGGTTTTGAAGGCAGAATCTATCCAGTGAATCCACGTGGTGGCAAAATACTTGGTTTGAAAACACATCGCTCTGTTTCTGATATCCCAAATGAAGTGGATGTTGCAATCATCGTTATTCCAGCAAAATACGTATTACTTACTGTTGAAGAATGTGGCAAAAAAGGCGTAAAGGCACTTGTCATCATAACTGCTGGTTTCAAAGAAATAGGACACGAAGGCCAAGAAGCCGAGAAGAAGCTCGTTGAGCTTGCGGAAAAATATGAAATGGTTGTACAAGGCCCAAACTGTCTAGGTATAATTAACACAAGTGCTCCATACAATGCATCGTTTTCTGCAGGGACTCCTGGAAAGGGTAAGATTGCATTCGCGTCTCAGTCTGGTGCCCTGATGACTGGAATTCTCGACTGGAGTTTAATGGAAAAGATTGGATTCTCGAAATTCGTTAGTTTGGGCAATAAGGCACATTTGGACGAGGCTGATTTTATTGAGGCTTTTGGCAGAGACCCCGATTCTACATTTATCCTGCTCTATATCGAATCTGTTGTTGATGGTCGTAAATTCATGGAGGCCTGTCGCAAAGTTGTTCCAACCAAGCCAATCTTTGTTGTGAAGTCTGGAGTAAGTGCAGCTGGAGCGCGGGCTGCATCTTCTCATACAGGATCTTTAGCAGGAAGCGATACAGCTTATGATGTTGCATTCAAGCAATGTGGAGTAAGGCGTGCCAACAACATGGCTTCTCTCTTCGATATTGCCGCAGTCTTTGATGATATGTATCTCCCCTCTGGAAACCGAGTAGCGATAGTAACAAATGCCGGAGGCCCAGGAATTCTTACGACTGATGCTTGTGAAGCTAGCGGGCTACAGATTGCCCAATTGACCTCAGAAACTATAGCATATCTGAAAGAGAATCTGCCTCCAGCTGCTTCTGTTTACAATCCCATTGACGCTCTTGGAACCGCACAACCTGAAGATTACGCATTATGCGTCGAGGCTTCGCTGCGCGATGAGAACGTAGACTCAGTTCTTGTACTTCTTACTCCGCAGGCAATGACTCAGGAAACAGAAACGGCACAGATTTTAGTTGAATCCCATAAAAAGTACCCCGATAAACCATTGATTGCAGTTTTCATGGGTGGCAACTCAATGGTATACCCCCGAATTGTGTTAACGGAGGGCCGAATTCCTGTCTTTGATTTTCCAGAGCGTGCGGTTCATGCAATTGCAGAGCTTTATCATTACACGGTAAACCGAGACAGCTTGAAGGATAGATCTATACCTATCTTTAAAGTAGACAAAAAGAGGGTTGCGGAAATTTTCGAAAGCGTTCGAAAAGATAACCGGAGTGTCTTACTTGGAAGCGAGGCTCACGCGATCGCTGAGGCTTATGGTATTCCTGTTGCAAGGATTAGATTAGCTACCAGTTCTGAGGAAGCTAAGATTCTTGCGGAAGAGCTTGGATATCCCGTTGTTCTAAAGATAGCCAGCCCTGACATCATTCATAAAAGTGACATTGGGGGAATTCGTGTCGGACTGGAAACACCTGAGCAAGTTGAAGCGGCATTCCTTCAGATTTTGGAGAATGCGAAAACTCACATGCCGAGAGCAATTATCTACGGGGTTGATGTACAAGAGATGGCTGAGAAGGGGAAAGAACTGATCATTGGTTGTTCTAGAGATGTGCAGTTTGGTCCACTCGTGATGTTCGGAGCTGGCGGGATATTTGTTAATTATCTCAAAGACATATCATTTAGACTTGCCCCCATGAGCCGTAGTGACGCTACTGAGTTAGTCATGGAAACAAAAATGGGCGCTCTTTTGAAAGGCGTACGAGGCGAGGCTCCTAGCGATATTGTTGCTATTGAAGATACAATTCTTAGAATAGGTCAACTAGTCACTGATTTTGAGGATATAGTTGAACTTGATATCAATCCTGCTTTTGCTTATGAAAAAGGAAAAGGCGTATCAGCAGTTGATGTTAAGATAACTATTGGAGGGTGATAAAATGGTAGAAAATATTGTAATAAGTGGAGACACACTTACTGGAAAGACTATGGTTGCTATCGGTCTTGCAGCCAAGCTTAAGGAGAAGGGCAAATCTGTCGGGTACTTCAAACCTGTAGGATCCAAGAGTTATGATTATAGTACAAATTCAGAGGACATCGATGAAGATGCAGCTATTATGAAAGAGCTTCTCGGACTGGACCACCCTCTTTCATGTCTCTGTCCTATTGTTCGAACAAACTCAAGCTATGATGAACTGATTCTCATTGGTCATGATGAACTGTTGAAACTGATTAAAGAAAGCTACTCAAAGGTCTCAGAAGGATTAGACTACATGATTGTTGAAGGAACAAAGGCATCCTGGCATCTTATGCACGTGGACCTCTCAACACCACAGATAGCCAAGGAACTCAATGCAACAGTGATATGTCTGGTCAACTTTCCCGATATCACTGCGATTGATGATATCCTTCTCCAGATTGAGCTCTTCAGAACACAGGGAATCGAAAATGTAAAGATTGTTCTTAATATGGTTCCACCAATGCTCAAGAAAACTGTCATAGAACAAATAGGTCCGTTTCTAGAAGGGCGGTCTATAGGTTTAGTTGGCGTTATTTATCTAAATAGCGAGTTATTCAGTCCTACAGTCCGAGAAATTCAAAGAGCTCTTGATGGTGAGATTATTGGTGACACTGACAAGATGGATCTACTCATAGATCAATTCATGGTTGGAAGCATGGCTCCAGAAAATGCACTCAGGTGGTTTCGACGCGTACGTGATAAAGCTGTCATTACTAGCGGGGATAGAACTGATATTTGTCTCACAGCTCTAGAAACAGACACCAACTTGCTTATTCTTACAGGTGGACTGGGTCCTGATGTTGGTACTGTCGCTCGTGCCCGTGAACGAGGTGTTCCAATTATGGTTACAGCACATGACACATATGGGACCGGCCATATTGTGGATGGATTGATTGGGACAGTCACTGTAGATAACAAAGAAAAGCTAGCAATTGTAGAGAATATTGTGAGCGAAGTTCTTGATTTGGATGCAATCCTAAAGCAGACTAAGAAGCATTAGGAGGGAGCATGCCAGCTCCCGATTCATAAAAGAAAGGAACGCATATACGCCGGGAGGAGCAATATGCGCTCAGAGACTGAATTGAGGATGAATCATAAGTCAGCTTGTATAGTGCTGCCAATACTGGGTCATTAATCAGAGTATGATGGAGAACTGCTCAGGGTATCGTTTGTTATGGTATTGATACGATATTACAGAATATAGCTTCTAGAGCTTCATTTTTGTTCTATTTCAGCCTCTCGGAATACATTTATGCAGGCTGATAACTACGAAGGTCGTTCAACAATAAGTTGAGGTATATAAATGGCTTCAGATGCAGAGAGTAAAGCTGCTGGTGAATCTGAAGATGGAGTGAAAACAACACAAGAGCTTGAATCCCTGAAATGGATTCGAGAAAGACGCTCTATCAGAGAATTCACTGGCGAAAAAATACCCGATGAACACATCGAGTTGATATTGGAATCGGCACGACATGCGCCGAGTCCTGAGAATATGTTAATGATGCGTTTTGTTGTCATACGCGATGATCAAGAGAGTAAGGAATTCCTGGCGGATATAGCTCAGGAAATGGCTCAGACGGCTTTTGGAGGAGCTCCATTTGAACTTACAAGTGGAAGAAACTGGTTTATCACTGATCCTTACAGAGCGGCAGTTTATGCCCGACTGAGGGATGGAGAGCTATTCAGATATCCTGAGAAAAGTGACACTGCGATTATTGTTTGTGCAAGTGAAGCTTGGCATGATGCTGGATATCTTTACCCCAATTCACTATTCGGATCTGTAGTTTGTGGAATGGCAATAATGAATATGTGGCTGGTAGCCACTGAACTTGGATATGGTTGCGGATATGAAGCTCTTGTCGCTTCAGATCCTCGACATGCTCAACTCATCAGAGACCGATTTGGAATTCCACCAATCTGGGAACCGCTGACAGCGTTTTGTATTGGCAAACGTGTATCCCCAAGAGCGTTAGGTCCCAGCAGAGCCCCTCTCGAAGGGCTCATGTATGAGGAACGTTGGGGCAAGCCATACACAAGGCTAGCATTCAGGAAGGAGGGTAAGTGATATGGACGTCAATTTTGAAGGCGAAACTTTTGAGAACATGAAGAAGATGGCCGAAGAAGCTGGTCTTACTCCTGAAGGCTTCATCGAAGTTGTTATGGAGCAGTTCTGTGACAACACGGGTGGACGTGTGTATACTGGTCGTTGGTCAGGCGGTGTAGTTGATGGCGAAAAGGGCTTTCGTTATGTACCACAATGGCCTTTCCGACCCGGATTTAAGGAAGCCGAGGGCGATAAAGTGAAGAAGTGGAAGTCTGGAGGCAAATCTTTCAGACCTCATCCAAGTGGATCATGGCCTTTTTACCCGCGACTGAAAGTTGGTGATATCGAGGCTGAATATTGGACCTCTAAGAAGATGATTCATCAATCCTTCATCAACGACCGAAAGGGGCGCATTGTAGTGCTCATGGATGGGGACAAATATGATAACTTTCTCGATAAAGTGAAATCGAAAAAAGGTAATTTCTGGGCTAGTTCTGTTGACGCTGCCATGCAAGAGGCTGTGGACGACTGGATAATTAAGGAGGACTGAAACAATGTCACAACTACAAGAATTTTTCAAATTCCTTATGACACAATGCAACAGCAAGGATGACCTCAAACAACAGCTCGCGGCTTGGGTTGGTCCATACCATGGTAAAATCCTTCAGGTTCACACCGAGGAAGGTGACAGTTACATGGTGGTGACAAAGGACAAGATTGAGCTATTCGATGGAATCTATCCCAGTCCTGATGTCATCTACAAATCAAATGCTAAAACGTTACTTGGAATCTTCACTGGTGAAGTTCCATTCAAGGACACTATGAAGAAAGGAGATCTTGTTGTAATTGGGAACGCTAATGAAAGTGATCCCCTAGCAAATCTAATTCTCCAAGTAATGATGGGCGCAATGTAGGAGGTCATGAATGTGGTCAATAAGATTGCAGTTATCGGCGCTGGATTAATGGGCGCGGGTATTGCCTATGTTTCAGCATGGAATGGGTTCAACGTGACCGTTGTTGACACTAAGCAGGAGTTCGTTGACGCAGGTATGGAGCGTATTCGTACTGATGTTATGACTGGCATAGACAAAGGAAAAATCTCCATGAATGATGCTGAAGGTCTGATGAGTAGACTAAAAGCTACAGTTAATCTTGAAGAGGCTGTCAAAGACGCTGACTTAGTCATTGAGGCTATCTTTGAGAATATGGATATCAAGAAGGAAGTCTTTGCCAAGCTAGATGCTGCCGCACCAGCTCATTGTATCCTGGCAACAAACACCTCATCTTTAAGCATTGATGAATTAGCAGATTCTACAAAGAGACCCGACAAATTCATCGGGATGCACTATTTCTCACCAGTCCCGGCAATGAAGCTCTTAGAGCTTGTCATTGGAGTTAAGACAAGTGATGAAACCATTACAGCAGCTGAATCTGTTGGTAAGACTCAAAACAAGAAAACAGTGATTGCCAAGAACAGTCCTGGTTTCATTGTCAATCGTCTTCTTATGCCTGCAATGCGCGAAGCACTTCTAATGCTGGAGCGTGGTGAAGCGACAAAGGAAGAGATTGACTTAGCAATGACCAGTGTTGGCAAGGCTCCCGCAGGACCCTTCACACTGGGTGACTTTGTTGGTTTGGATATTACATTCAATGCTATGTCAACGCTCTATAGGGAAATTGGAGATTGCTTCAAACCTCCTGAAACCCTCAAGAACCTCGTGGATGCTGGTGATATAGGCATGAAGTCCAAGAAGGGCTTTTACTCCTATGGCGCTGAGGAAGTCGAGCCCGAAGCTCCAAAAGGTGCAGATGCGAATTGGATTGTAGAGCGTATCAACATTCCCGCTATACGAGAGGCAATGCTTCTTGTGGATGACGGTATTGCGTCTGTAGAAGACATCAACATGGCTATGAAGCTCGGTGCAAGCTGGCCAATGGGTCCATTCGAAATGCTCGACCAATTTGGTGTTGAAAAAGTTCGTGATTTCATCAAGAAACTGCATGAAGAATTAGGGGACTGTTACTCCGTACCAAAGTATCTAGATTAGAGTACACTGGCAGGGTAGTAATCCCTGCCTATTTCTTATTTTATGAATTGTTATCGAAGGTTGGTCATTCTCTAGACAGGATAAATGGGGTTTATAAGTCGGTCACTACCTCCGAAATAGTAAAGTTTCCGAAAAGGTGGAAAAAATGCCAGAATACGAAACAATGCTATACTCAAAAGAGGGCTCTTTCCTTTCGCCTGCAAAGAATGTAGCCGTTATCAAGATGAATCGCCTTGATTCTTTGAACAGTATTAACGATCAATTTCTAAATGACCTCACTGCTGCTCTACAAGAGGCTGAAAATGACCCTGAGATCAGGTCAATTGTTATTGCTTCTGCACATGAAAAAGTCTACTGTACTGGTGCAGACCTTAAGACAGCACAAGGGTTCCTCGGCAAACCCGCTGAAGTCAAACCTCTCCTAGAGGATGGTCAGCAGGCAGTGGATGCCATTGCAAAATCGACAAAACCTGTGATAGCTGCTATCAATGGCCTCTGTCTTGGAGGTGGAACTGAAATTGCTCTCGCGTGTGACATCCGAATTTGCGAAACTGAAGCAAAAATCGGAACACCTGAAGTCAGTTTGGGTCTTATTCCTGCTTGGGGTGGATGTGTAAGACTTCCAAGAATTGTTGGGCTTGGGAAAGCAATGGAAATAATTCTAACTGGTGGTCAGGTCACAGCTCAAGAGGCTCTTGATATGGGCCTTGTAAGTAAGGTTGTCAGCAAGGACGAGTTGCTGAGTCAGGCAATGTGGTATGGAGCAAAATTGGGCGGCAATGCACCAGTTGCTCTGAAACTAGCCAAACAAGCAACACACATGGCTTTTGAACAAGACTACAAGGGTAACTTTGCATTTCAAACTGAGGCTGGAATGGAGTGTTTCAACACTAAGGATCTCGGTGAGGGAATCTCTTCAGTCTTTGAGAAGCGACGTGGTAAGTTTACTGGAGAATAGTTGATTTTTTCAAGACCCCGGACTCTGCGGGGTCTTTCTTCTCTTTTTATGGTTAATCGTCAACCTTAAGACTAGGTGTTATAGGAGAAGTTTCATACTGTAAATGATATGAGCCAATTGCTGGACCCACAGGACTGGCTCTCTCCATGGAGGAAATGAAATGGCAAGAAAAGTTGCTGTTGTCGCAGCGGGACACAGCAAATTCGGAAAACGTTACGATGCAACAATGCGAGAGCTCTGTGCAGAAGCGTACAAACCAATCTATGATGACGGATTAACGCAAGACAAAATTGAGGCATCAGTTCTCTCATACGCCGCGTCACAATTCACAGGTCAAGGAGCTGGTTCAGCTCTAATTGCAGACTATCTAGGACTTCAAAACAAACCTCACCTAAGAGTTGAATCAGCGTGTACTACAGGTACTGCAAGTCTAAGAGCAGCGTGGGGAATGGTGGCGGCAGGACTTTATGATGTTATGTTGGTTCTTGGAGTTGAGCAAATGAACAGGGTTTCATCAGCAGTTGCAACTGAATATATGTCGCAGGCTGGGGACATGCGATGGGAATATCCATACGGAATCAGTTTCCCCGCGTTCTATGCTCTCATGGCATCAAGGTATATGCATGAGTATAATCTTCCTCATGAAGTTCTTTCAATGATTTCTGTAAAATCTCATCATTATGGTGCACAAAATCCTAAGGCGCATCTTCCAAGAGAGGTTTCTCTGGAGGAAGCCAATAACGCTGTACCAATATGTAGGCCACTAAATCTCTATGATTGCAGTCTTATTACAGATGGTGCAGCAGGGGTTGTAATTGCAGCTGAAGATCGCGTAAAAGAATTCACAGATAGACCAATGTGGATTAGAGGCATTGGTGCAGGAGCTTCAGCAATGATGATTCAAGATAGAGAATCACTTACGTCAATACCTGGTGCAAAACGCGCTGCAAAAGCTGCTTTTAATATGGCTGGGCTCAAACCTGATGATATGAACATGGCTGAAGTACACGACTGTTTCAGTATAGCTGAGATGGTTGCATATGAAGACATAGGTTTTGCAGAACCAGGAAAAGGTCGAGAACTCATAGAAAACAAAGAAGTCTATCACGATGGTCGAATTCCTGTGAACTGCGATGGTGGTCTTAAGAGCAAAGGTCATCCACTTGGTGCGACTGGTCTTTCAATGACTTACGAGATTATGAAACAGATGAGAGGAGAGTCCGAGTATAAGTCCCGACAAATTAAGGATGTCAAATATGGTCTTGCACACAATGTCGGGCAATCCGGTCAGTTCGTCAACGTGTTCATCTTTGAGAGGGGTTGGTAAAGAATGGCAGAACATAAAGAGATCTATCTTGGTTACTCCACTGACAAGGCTGTGACACCCTTCTTCCAGAAGTTTTTGGAGGCACTTGAACAGGGAAAGCTCATGAAGAGCAAGTGTACAAAGTGTGGAGCTGAATATCTACCTCCCAGACAGCACTGCCAGAAAGACATGAGTGATTGTGAACTTACAGAATTCACCGAACGTGAAGCAAAACTCTACTCTTATGTCATTGTAGACTTTGCTCCAGCAAGTCTGTCAGCAAAGCAGCCATATATTGTTGCCATTGGAGAGTTCCCATCAGGCCTACGGTTAACTGCCCATATAACAAATCCAATGGGTCCACCAACAGTTGGTATGCCTCTCAAACTTGCTTTTGAAAACCAAGATAAAATGACTACATACAAGTGGCTAGTATAGTTAAGGTTGAGCCTTCGGGCTCCCCTTTCTATTTATTTTCAGCTTTATTTTTCTGAGCGCTGCTACGAAAAGTTATACACCTATTAGGACACTCTTCAATGCAATTTCCGCAGTCCTTGCAATACTGAACATGAGCCACTTGCGGTTTCTCGTCAACTATCTCATAAACTCCGTACCTGCAGGTTTTCACACATGTTCCGCAGCTATCGCAGCAGTTCTCGTCCAGTATCGTTGGGATGATAAATCACCTGTTTGATTTAGCACATCCAAATGGAATCGCAATATGAATGATAGTTTAGTGACATAGAATGCTATCCAATCATTTCATGAGTGGGTATATTCTGAAAGCGTTTCTAATACTGACGCCCAACGAGTTTGCATCGTTACAGTTTTCAGAGTTTCAAGGTAGATTCTGGATGCTTCATACGAATCACAGCAATCTAACTTCTCAAGAGCAGCATCGATCACATTCTTGATATCATTGAGTCTACGTTTTCCCGCGTTCCTTCTGTAGCTCGAGAAGACCACATAATCTCTGGCGTCATCTTTCAAGCCGTCAAGAAGTCGTTTCTCTTCTTGGACTATTGTCTTGAAATCATATGTGCTTTCAAGAGA
The DNA here is from genome assembly GCA_964590575.1 of uncultured archaeon. Lineage (GTDB taxonomy): Archaea > Asgardarchaeota > Thorarchaeia > Thorarchaeales > Thorarchaeaceae > SMTZ1-45. Next base: position 15,204 of record CAZPWM010000036.1, on the reverse strand, counting down.
TGCCTTCATTTTGCTGAGACTCTCACTCCATACATCTCTCTTTTCCGAGCTAACCATTGCACCATCTCCGGGTGGTACTTGTTACATTGTTGCAAACAAGTAATTAAACATTAAGTGAGCCCTGTGTCATACGCGCGAAGGCTTATTACTCACAACTGCCCCTGAGCGAGCAATAGTCAGGAGGAAGAGATGTGTCTGAACAAGAAGTTCTCTACGAAGTGGCTGATGGAATTGCTACCATCACGATTAATCGACCTGAAAAATATAATGCATTGAACACGACAGTGAGAGCAGCTATGAGTGATTTCTTCAAGAAAGCTGAGAAGGATGATGCGGTGAGGGTTGTTATCTTGACCGGTGCTGGAGAGAAAGCATTTGCTGCAGGAGCTGATATCACAGGGTTCCCGGGTGTGAACTCAAAAGAAGTACGTCCAGCTGCGCTGCAAGGACAAGAACTCAGTGTATATATTGAGTCGATGAGTAAACCAGTGATTGCCGCAATAAACGGTTTCGCACTGGGAGGGGGCTGTGAGCTTGCCATGGCCTGCGACATTCGGTATGCTTCTGCAAATGCAAGATTTGGTCAACCTGAGATCCTTCTAGGTATCATTCCAGGATACGGTGGTACAGTTAGACTCCCACGACTTGTCGGTCTCGGAATGGCCAAAGAGCTTGTATACACCGGAGATCAGATCAAGGCAGATGAAGCATTACGTATTGGTCTAGTAAACAGAGTGTTTGAGTCAATTGAAGCTCTCCATGAAGGTACGAAGGAACTCGCAACCAAGTTGGTTGGAAAACCTGGTGTGGCACTCAAACTGGCAAAACAATCACTGAATAATGCTTGGCAGCAGACTCTTACTGATAATCTTGCATTTGAGCTTGATTCGTTTTGTCAAACCTTCGATACTGAGGATAAAGAAGAAGGTGTAGCGGCTTTCCTTGAGAAGCGCAAAGCAGAATTCAAACACAAATAGGAAACCGATTCAGGTTCAAATACAGACCCATAGGAATTGCTGTTGAAGTATTTCAAGAAACTATCTTGAGGTGATATGATGACAACAGATACCAAAGGAAGTTTGGATGTTAGCGGCAGAGAGGTAGAAGACACAAAGATTGCTTCAGGTTTACAGGTTATGAAGCATATTAGGTCTCGACGCTCTATCCGTGAATTTACTGGTGGAAGGATCCCTGATGAACATATTGAATTGATATTAGAGGCTGCGCGACATGCACCAAGTCCAGAAAACATGTTGATGATTCGATTAACCGTGATTCGAGATGATCAAGATACAAAGGAATACCTAGCAGATATCGCACAGGAAAACGCGCAGACAGTTTTTGGATCAGCTCCTTTCGAGCTCACAAGTGGTAGAAATTGGTACATAGAGGATGAGTTTCGAGCCGCTGTATTTTCTCGACTTCGAGAAGGAGACCTCTTTCGCTACCCGGAGAAGAGTGACACTGTTATTATTGTGTGCGCGTGTCCTGCATGGCATGATGCCACAAAATTGTATCCCAACGAACTTTTCGGTTCTGTTGTTGCAGGCATGGCTATCCAGAATATGTGGATGGTCGCAACAGCAATGGGTTATGGCTGCGGCTACGAGGCTCTGATATGCTCAGACTCACGACACACTCAGTTAATTCGTGATAGGATTGGAATTCCACCGATATGGACTCCATTGACAGCATTTTGCATCGGAATTCCAATGAAATCAAGACACCTAGGACCCAGTCGACCACCACTTGAGGGATTATTGTATGATGAGCGTTGGGGGAAACAATACGAGAGATTAGCTTTCAGAAAAAAGGAGTTAAAGAAATGAAGGTCAACAAGATAGCCGTTGTTGGTGCCGGTCTAATGGGGGCTGGAATCTCATATGTTTCACGAGCCTCCGGATATGATGTGATAATGACAGATTTGGATGAAAACGCGATTAATCGAGGTTTGTCAAGGGTTAAGAATTATGTGGAATCAGGAGTCAAACGAGGGAAGTTATCACCTGAAGATGGTGAGAATATCATCAGTCGGCTAGCGACTACAACATATCTGAGTGAAGCAGTCAGCGATGTAGATTTGGTCATAGAGGCTGTCTTCGAGAATATGGAGGTCAAGAAGAAACTGTTCAAAGAGATGGACCATGCTGCAAAGCCTCACACGATCCTTGCCTCCAACACATCTTCTCTTAGTATAACCGAGCTTGGAAAGGTCACAAATCGACCGGCCAAGGTAATTGGGATGCACTACTTCTCTCCAGTACCTGCTATGAAGCTTCTAGAGGTTATCATAGGAAAAGAAACAAACAACGATACTATTCAGACTGCTTTAGAAGTTGGTGAGAAGCAAAGAAAGATTACCGTGAAGGCAATAGACAGCCCAGGATTCATTGTAAACAGGCTCCGTGCGCAGATTTCGAGAGCAGTATTACAGATCAATGAACAAGGCTTAGCAAGTGCTGAAGAGATTGACACAGCCATGAAAGAGAAGTTCGGTACACCAATGGGATCATTGGAACTGACTGACTTTGTTGGTTTGGATGTATCACTTGGCACCGGGAGTACTCTTGAGAGAGAATTGGGAGATTGTTACAAAGTTCCTGAAATACTCAAGAAGTATGTAGAGGAAGGAAGAATTGGTAGGAAAGCTGGCAAGGGTTTCTATGCTTATGAAGATGGCCAGAAACGGTCGCTTGAAGAACCAAAAGGTGCAGATCCAGATTGGTTGGTCAACAGAATCATCATGCCCTATCTGAGAGAGGCTATGATTGAATTCGAGACCGGGATTGCATCAAAGGAGGATATTGACAAGGCCATGAAACTGGGTTCTAACTATAAGGAAGGGCCCTTTGAAACTATTGAACGGCTTGGCCTCGATGTGGTTAGAGAGGAGTTGAAAAAACTTCAGCAAGAATTTGGAGATTGCTATAGCCTTCCCAAAACGCTTCAGTGACAGTGGATGTGAAACTACCATGACAGAAGATTCGGTTCTCTTTGATGTAGAGGATGCGATAGCTACAATCACAATAAACCGTATTGAGAAATATAATGCGTTCAACCTTAAAGTGAAAGAAATACTACTTGACATGCTCAAACGGGCTGAGGAAGATCCTTCTATCCGCGTAATCGTCATCACTGGCGCTGGTGAAAAGGCTTTCATATCTGGAAGTGATATCACTGATTTTGTGGGACGCGACTCAAAAACTATCCACTCTGTTGTTGATCCCAGTCGAGATATTGCTGAGTACATGACATCGATGACCAAGCCGATTATTGCAGCTATCAATGGATATGCACTTGGTGGAGGTTGTGAGTTAGCACTAGCATGCGATATACGTTATGCATCTAGCAACGCACAATTCGGTCTTCCAGAGATAAATCTTGGTACAATCCCTGGAAATGGAGGAACTGTAAGACTTGCTAGGCTTGTTGGACTAGGAATTGCAAAAGAACTCATTCTAACTGGCGGTCGGGTGGATGCTGAGGAAGCCTTCAGAATTGGTCTTGTGAACAAAGTCTTCAATTCCCAGGACGAACTCAGAGAGGGAGTTTTGGAACTTGCTGCGAAGCTATCCCAAATGCCGGGAGTCGCTCTCGATTTGGCAAAACAGTCTACCCAGAACGCTTGGCAACTCACACTCGACGAACACCTAGCTTTCGAGCTTGACGCATTTTGCCAGACCTTTGACACAGATGATAAGGAAGAAGGTGTAGCAGCTTTCCTTGAGAAACGCAAACCTGAATTCAAACACAGGTGAACTAGGTCCTCAGAACCTGAAGGTGTCCATCCTCAAGAAGAACAAGGTCATTCTTGGACAGAAGTTCAATATGCTTGTCAATCATAAATTCCTCAAAAACGAGATAGACCGGATGCGGAATTCGAGGATATATAATAGGTATTTTGGCAAGCTCCTTCACAGTGTCAATTCCTTCAGCGATATGGCGTAGAATTTCTTCATCGCGTTTCTGGAAGTATGCTAAGTAACTTCTAAGTTGCTCTTCAAGTCCGTTCGTCACGGGATCTAGAAGGTGACTGCTAATACCCATTTTTGGTTGTAAATCGATAATCTGTTCGATAGACCTCTTGAAATGCCCTATGTCACTCACAACATTCCCATACCAAGGTCCAAACTCTGTGAGGTCTATATCGACAAGAAGTATTTTTTCTAAACCATTGATGCCAAAACAAGTATGGTCATGTGTGTGACCCGGTGAATGAAGAGGAATGAGTTGAACTTCGCCACAATCAATGGGTCTATCATCACGGAATACACCATCCACTATGTAGTCATATCGTACATGTGGTAATCTGGAGTTTAGCAGGTTCAACCAGTGCGCTTTGGTTTCTGGATTGTTAATACCTATGTATTTCATCATAGTCTGGAAATGTTCAACTCCATCCTTTGCTAGTGGATGACACAACACTTCGCAACCGGATAGTTGTCGCAGATGAGCAGCATAGCCCTTGTGATCCGCATGATAATGCGTTAGCACTATACGTTCGAGGTCTTCTGGTTGATGACCTAGGTCTCGAAGAGTCAAGAAGACCTGTTCTGGATTTGAACCTGCGTCTACAAGAGTGAGTATCTCATCGTCTATTAAGAGTGTGTTTGCCTCTGGAAATCGAGCTTCATTTTGTCCTCTGATGAGATGTACACGTGGTTCAATCTCAATATGTGCTGGATAGTCTGACATTATCTATCCGGTTACCAAAACACAAGATAACTCTCATGGTAGGACAATCTATATGCCCCTCTGTACAATTCTAATATTGATAGTGATACCTATGAGTGACCGTCTCTTTGCGATATTTGATATTGGAACAACAGGAACACGTTCTGTTATTGTGGATGAAGAAGGGCGTGAGGTCAGTAAAGCCTATGAGGAATATCCTCCCAAACCACAGGATGTAAAGATACATGAACAGGTAGCAGACACATTTTGGCGCACGTCAGCGAACACAATGCAGAGAGCCCTTGCTGGTTGCAAGCATGGACCAGATGCTATCGTTGGTGTTGTTGTTTCAACGACCAGAGACTCAATGACTCCTATAGATAGGGATGGTAATGCTTTGGCTCCTACTGTAACTTGGATAGATAACCGATCAACTGTAAAAAGCAAAGAGATGGCTGCTGAGATTGGTCCACGAGGTAGCGTCAGAAAACTAATGTGGTTCATTGAGAATCGCCCCGATTTCTTCAAGAAGACATGGAAATGGCTGCAGCTTGATGCTTTCATCAACAACCGGCTCTGTGGCGCTATGGTTAGTTCACCTGCTGATGCCAGGTTTGGTCCGATTGACCATGAAACACTTCAGTGGTCTGAAGATCTATGTGAAGCCACCGGAATACCAATTGACAAACTGGCTGAAATCAAGAACTCAGGTTCCACCATAGGCGAGATTAATTCTGAGGCTTCGAAAGCCACATCTCTGAGAAGAGGGACCCCGGTTATTCTGGGAAGTGGAGATCAACAGTGCTCCGCCTTGGGTATGGGGGTCATTGAATCTGGTATAGTAAAAGCCACAACAGGCACTGGTACCTTCGTAATAACTCATCTCGATGAATTCATGGAAGAGCCATATGTGATGTATTGCAATCCATCAGCAATGCCGGGAAAGTGGATTCTTGAAGGAGTTACCCCTGGAACTGGACTCACCTATAAGTGGTATAGAGACCAATACTGCGAACCGGAGATGGCTCTTGCAGCTCAGACTGAGAAAGATGTCTACCAGATCATCGAATCCTCGGCAGCATCAGTGCCTGCTGGTAGCGACGGTCTTGTGATGTTCCCATTCATGGCATACAATTTGGGAATATTCTACCATTTAGGTTTCGGGCATACGAAGGCTCATGTTGCGAGAGCGATCCTCGAGGCCAATGGGTATATCATTTCTATGTACCTTGAAATGATGGAAGGGATGCTTGATATTGAGTTCAATGAGCTCCGTATCAGCGGTGGTGGAGCAAACTCTCCATTATGGCGCCAGATACAGGCTGACTGCATTAACAGACCTATTGTTCTACCCAAAGTTCGAGACTCCACTGTAATTGGTGCAGCCATTCTTGGTACCATCGGAACTGGAATTTATGGGGGCTATTCTGAGGCTGTTGACAACATGTTTCATATCGAGGAACGGCGAGAGCCTATTCCTGAAAACGTAGAAGTATACAAGAAACAATTTCCGATTTTTAACAAACTCATGAACTCAGAGATTGGAAATATACTAGAAGCAATATCATAGAATTATTCTTCATCTTCATGATTGTCTTCCCAGATTCGACCAAAGAATACGAGTGCTAATACCAGTTCTGATCCACTTGCATTCTGAGCAATATACTCGATCGACTCACTGATTGTATCCTCATGCTCCCAAGCCTGTCTAGCAAGGTTTACAATGTCTTCAAAACGGTGATCAGGAATGTCAAGGGCTTGTGTGAGTTTTTTCACGTCATGGCTGTCGACTACTAATGTACCAAGGTCATAGTTAGGCAATTAATATTCACCAAACAAATCCCAGAATTTCTCCTTTTAACGTAATCTTGGTTATTGTTTGTTCTTTTCAGGTTTCTTAGTCAATCCGAAACCTTAGTATTGTACGTACGTTATCAACGTTCAGCTTAATCCTAGAAGCAATCTCTCAGGAAAAGATATGCATGAGCGACTCTAAATTCGATGTTGTCGTAATTGGTGGAGGAAGTACTGGTACTGCTGTAGTTCGCGACTGTGCAATGCGGGGTCTGAGAACTCTGCTATTGGAACGTGATGACATAGCTTCCGCTACAGTAGGCACTTGTGCTGGAATGATATCCTCAGGGCTCAAGTACAGAGGAGAACCTGAGATAATGAAGATGTGCTCTTCGGAAGTCGTGCATCTAAACCGAATTGCTCGTCATATTATCATGAAGAATCCTACTCTTGTCCCTCTCCTTGACTTGAGTGTTGCAGCCAGTGACGGTGATTATATTGACGCTTATTCTGAGCATGCAGAGGAGCGAGATGTTCCTGCGATGATGTTCATAACACCTGAAGCAACCTTGGAAATTGAGCCATTGATTCATCCTGATGTAATCGCCAGTGTGTACTATGAAGAATTCTTCATTGACCCTTTTCGTTTATGTCTCCTTCAGGCGCTCGATGCAAGAAATCATGGGGCTGAAATCAAAACCTATTGTGAGGTCATTGGTTTTGAAAAGGCTACAGATGAAATCCGAGGGGTGATATTCTATAATCGAGTTTCTGGCCAAACAGAAACGGTTAGTACAAAACTTGTGGTGAATGCAGCTGGACCATGGGCTCACAAGATTGCCCGAACTAGTGGCGCAAACCTAGATCTTCGACTCAACAAAGGTACTCATGTAATCCTAGACCGTAGAGTTGTGAATGTTGGAATCACCGTAAAGGCAATTGATGGACGATGGGTGTATCTCTTCCCTCACGAGAATACAACCCTCCTTGGTACTACTGCGTTGGATACATGGGAAAATCCTGATACATTGGTTGCTACGTATGATGAGATTGAGTATCTGCTTCAGAGCATTGAGTCGATAATACCATCCATTCGTGAGGCGCGTATTATCCGTACAATGGTTGGTGTCCGTCCTCTGGTACCAGAATGGAATGTTCCTGAGGACAAGGTGACTCGTGGATACCAGGTGATAGATCATGAAAATGGAATGATCAGCTTCACAGGTGGTAAGCTTGTGATGTGCCGGCATATGGCGGAAGCAGCCACTAATATTGTCGTTAGGAAATTAGGGATTGATGCTAAATGCACGACGCATGAAGTACCTCTACCTGGTAATGAGGATGATGTGGACATTGAAGCGCTCTCTGCTCAATATGGTATCAGTATGCATTCTCTAGAGCGAATGCGAGCACGCCGTGGGACTGAGATGGTCAAGGTTCTTGAATTAACAAAAGACAATCCTGATTGGAAGACTACAATTTGTATATGTGAACCCATCATCGAGGCTGAAATTCGATATGCAATAAGAAATGAGTTTCCACAAACGCTGAATGACCTTCGTAGAAGATTACGATTAGGCACGGGACCATGCCAAGGCACTTTTTGCACTTTCAAAGCAGCTGCAATTTTATCTGAGGAACTAGACCTCGAAGGTGATGACTTTCTTGTTGACATTCTGGACTTCCGAGCAGAGAGATGGAAGGGCATTCGTCCATCAATGAGAGGAGAGCAACTTGCTCAAGAAGAGCTTGCTCAAGGCATGTATTCCTGTGTTGGAAACCTCGACCAATCTGATGTTGACTATGATCCAAAGCCATGGGAGGAGGGGAATTAGATGGACATGGAATGCGATATCATTGTGATTGGTGGGGGAATGGCTGGTCTAGTTGCAGGTACTATCGCTTCAAAGAATGGTTTCTCCACAATCTTGTTACGAAAGGGTCAGAGTGCAACTGCGTACTCCTCCGGAGCCATAGATGTTATGGGCTACCTTCCCGAAGCTACCGAGCCATTTTCATCACCAGAAGAGGGACTTACAGCAGTCGCTGGACTGCTTCCTCTTCATCCATACAGTATAATCGGTTATGGTGAGGACGTCAAACCCGATGAAGTAGCAAATGCGATTATAGGTCGGGCAAGAGAATCCCTCCTCTGGCTTATGACTAGTCTTAGTGAAACAATTGCCCCATTGATTGGCTCATTTGAATCAAATATTCATCCAATCACAATACTTGGCACAACAAAGCCAACATGTCTGGTCCAAAAAACAATGTATTCAGAGACCCTTGAGCAAAATCAAGACAGTGTTCTCCTCTTTGCTGGATTTACTGGGTATCCTGATTTCAGTTCATCAATCGCAGCAAAAACCTACCTCGAGGATCGCATAGCAATCGGTGCCTCACCCCGAAAAGTGGGAGGATGCGTACTTCAGTTAGCTCCCTTTGGAAAAACATACAACCTCTCGTCTATTGAGATCGCTCGACATTTTGATCATAAAGACTCTATTGAGGATATAATAGAACAGCTGAAGAAACAAGTTGACCAATTCGGAGCTACTCATGTGGCATTTCCACCAGTACTAGGACTGAAGTTCGCAATTGAGAACAAGAACATATTGGAGAAGTCACTTGGCGTGGAGGTCTTTGAGTTACTAGGTTTTCCACCATCCGTTCCTGGTATGAGACTTCAATTGGCTCTGGAAGGATTATTCAAAAAGAGTGGCGGGAAGCTAATGGTCGGTCACGAAGCAATATCCTACACTATGAAGGAAAATCAGGTGACCCAAGTTATAGCTAAGGCTCCACGTAGAGAGCTGACAATAAACACGAAGGCAGTGATTCTAGCCTCTGGAAAATTCATAGGAGGTGGATTACAGGGGGACCAAAATGGAATCCGAGAACCCGTTTTTAATCAGATGACAGTTACGGGAGCATATCATTCAGCAAATGATGTTATACCCTCTCGCTACACAAATCGTGTTTCAATCAGTCCAGAAGGGCAACCTGTATTTTCCTGTGGTTTGACAGTTGACCCACACTTTCGACCAGTAAGGGAGGATGGAGTAGAATGGGCTAGAAATCTGTTCGCTGCTGGCTCAATCCTAGCAGGATATGATTATTCCACTGAAAAGAGTGGGTTGGGTGTCGCAGCCACAACAGGGTACTCAGCCGTAAAGAATGCAATTGACGCAATCAAGGGGGTTGCCTGAAGTGGATGAAGAAGAAGCCTATGATTACATTAAAACTACGCTCAAGAAAGAGCGAATAACTCCTTATCATCGGAATGAGATTGAAATCATCAGATCCGTAGAGAGATGCATAAACTGTGGTCTTTGTATAAATCATTGTCCCGTTGTTGCTGCAGTAGGTGTTGACCGATTCAGTGGACCGAGAAGTATCGCAGTTGAATTGAGTCGTTCACCCCCAGAGTACTGGTCCACTGCAGACATAGTGTACTTGTGTACTGGATGTGGAACCTGTCGTGAAGTCTGCCCAAAGAATGTCGATATCCCCGAGGTAGTCAATCTCATTCGTGCTAGAATCTTTGAGTATCGTCCTGATCTTGTCCCTAAGGGATTCCACATTGTTCTAGAACTTCTCAGCGAACATTCGCTGGCATTCGAGCCATGGGAGGACAAGACCGAGAAGGCTGAGAGCAGGGACATGAGACTCGAACGGCTTCGTCTGCCATTCATAGAGGACCGGATTGTTGACAGGGCTGAAGTTTTGTTCTATCCCGGTTGTCAGGCTGAAGAACGGGCTCAAGAAGTACGAGAGGCGGCTAAAGTCATCTTAGACTATTTTGATATTGACTATACGCTACTAGATGAGATGTCATGTTGCGGACTACCAGCTCGATTAATGGGGGATGATGAAACAGCAAAATCCTTAGCTAAAAGGCTTAAAGAGAAAGTCAAGGTTCTAGGAGTCAAGAAAGTTGTTACCACCTGCGCTGGTTGCACATCTAATCTATCGGATATTTCACATCACAATGAATGGGGTGTTCCAACTGTTCATATCTTGGAATTCATTGTTGAGGACATAGGATTAGAAAAATTGAGAACTGTTTTGAAGAAATCTCCAGAGATATCAAAAGTTCATGTTACCGTTCATGACCCTTGCCACCTCATAAGACACACATCTCGGCAGATTATGGATCATGCACTAAATATTCTCAAAGAGTTGCCTGGTGTAAGGGTTTCTGAATCAGAAGCGTATGACTCTTGCTGTGGTGGAGGCGGTATGGTGTCATACCATTCCAGTACTGTATCCAATGCCGTCGTCAAGGAGAATCTAGAGGCAATTAAGAAGACTGGAGCCGATAGAATAGTAACTCCATGTCCCTTGTGCACAGCGCAAATAGAGAGTAATCTCTTCAAGGCTGGGAGTTCCGTTGAAGTAGATGATTTGACGGTGTTCATTGCCCAAAGACTACCTAAGAAGGAGTGAGCGGTATATGCTTGATGAAAAAACGAAGCAGGATGCCTTTGGGCAAATAGCAAAAATCGTTGGTTCCGAACATGTAACCAAACACAAAACTGACCAAATTCTAAATGCCCACGATGCATGGCCTCTTAGTGAAGCAAAAATCCGAGCTGGCGAGATACTACCTCTTGCTGACCTTATTGTATTTCCCGGAACTGTTGATGAGGTTTCCAAAATATTAGTTGTAGCAAACAAGTTGAAAATCCCTGTGACCCCTGTCGGTGGTGGAGCAGGTACATGTGGTGGAACACTTCCAATTTATGGTGGGATTCAATTAGACCTTAAGCGTCTAGATAAAATTCTAGAAATTGACCATGTTTCCATGCTCGTTCGAGTCCAAGCCGGAGTTGTTGGAATCGATCTTGAGGAAGAGGTCAATCGGGTTGGATACACCACCGGACACACACCAACTTCGCTTCGAGCATCTAACATTGGGGGTTTCATTGCGACCAGATCAGGAGGCTCAATGTCCTCTCTCTATGGTAAAATCGAGGACCTAACATTGGGACTCCAAGTTGTCCTTCCCGATGGGTCTATAATTGAAACAAAAGCCGTTCCACGACATTCTGTCGGTCCTGATCTTCGTCAAATCTTCATTGGGTCCGAGGGAACTCTTGGAATTATCACAAGTGCAACACTGAGGCTATTTCCAATCCCCGAAGAACGCAGATTTAGAAGTATTAGTTTTCCTGATGTGCACAGCGGACTTGAGGCTATTCGAAAGATCTTCAGAGCAGGCATTTTCCCATCTGTGGTGCGACTTTACGATCCTGAGGATGCTGCTTTGAGCTTCTCACTGCACTTTGAATTCGAAGAAGGCCACTGTATGCTTCTTCTAGCTTTTGATGGGGCTTTAAAGAAAGTCGAAATAGACGAGCTGCAGTCGAATAAAATATGTCTAGAGGAGGGTGGGACTGACCGAGGAGAAGGTCCATCGAAACGGTGGTGGGAACATCGGTATGATATGTACTATCCGACCCGCCTGACTACTGGTGGGTATGCAATAGGAGACACAATCGACATTGTTGCTACCTATGATAAGCTGGAAAATGTATACCATGCCATGAAGGAGGTTATGGAAGCAGAAGATGCAGTAGTAATGTCTCATTTTTCACATATGTATCCGAATGGCGGCAGCATCTACATGATCTTCTTTACTTCACAACCTGATGCAGAAACAGCTTGGGCGACGTACAAGAGAATCTGGGATGTTGGAGTAGCTGCTTGTCTTCGCGAAGGTGGTACAATGAGTCATCAACATGGGGTTGGTCTCTCTCGTAGCACATATATAGCTGATGAACTCGGGTCCGGTTTTTTGGTTTTAAAGAAGATCAAAGACGTCTTGGATCCCAATGGAATTATGAATCCTGGAAAACTTGGACTGGGGGCACGTGATTGATGGAACCAGATATGATTGCAGAACAAGTGAGGATGTGTGCTGCGTGTCCAAAGATGTGCCGGCATGTGTGTCCAACCTTTTTTGCCTGGAGATCAGACTCACCTACACCTCACGGACGTGCACTACTATTACATCAGGAACTCATTGGCACTCGTGCGATAGATGAACGTGGAGTGGAAGTGCTATATCAGTGTCTTGAATGTAGTCACTGTCTCATATGGTGCAAACCGGAAATTGACATAGCTGCTCTTGTCGAAAACAAACGACTGGAATTGGTGAGGACAAACCGGCAGCCTGCGGGTATATCTCGACTTGCAAGCCTTGTCAAAGAAACCCACAACCCATTTGGCGAAAATCACACAAAACGGAATGATTGGATAAAGACTGGTGACTCAAAGGGTCCAAAAATCCTGTACTTCACAGGTTGCACAGCCGCGTATCGTGAGAAAACCTCTGCTCAAGATACGGTATCCCTTCTTGAACAACTTGGATATTCGGTTAAGATCACACCTGATGAGTGGTGCTGTGGAAGTCCACTATTTCGGACTGGAGATTTAAAGTCTGCTCTGGATCTGGCAGCTCACAATGTTGAGGCATTAAATAGCATAGATGCTGAGGAGATTGTAGTAACATGCCCTGGTTGCTATCGGGCACTCACTTCTGACTACACTAAAAATGGACACGAACTCAACAAACCTGTACGACACATCAGTGAATTCCTGTCTAAATCCTTGGATAAGCTACCAACCGCAGATTTCAATGGATCCGTTTCATTTCATGATCCTTGTCATCTTGGACGCCATTCCGGTATCTATGACGCACCACGAGATGTGATTGAACGAGTATCTGGAACAGCTGTTGTTGAGATGGAACGGAATAGGGATAATGCGATGTGCTGTGGCAATGGTGCAGGGCTTAGAACCCTATTTCCAGAGCATGCAAAGAAGATAGGAGCGGAAAGAATACGTCAGGCCAAAAATATTGATGCACGTTATCTTGTGACATCGTGTCCATTTTGTAAGGAAATGTTAGATTCACAATCAGGCGAAACCATAACGGTTCTTGACTTGCCTGAGTTCGTAATGCGAGGTAGTAAGGGCCGCGATGTGAAAGCAGATTAGGATTCGAAAATAGGAAATTGTGACTGTCATGGACGCAGAAGATATACTTCGCCTGAAGGTGAGACTTCTAACAGAAGGTGCTAGTCTTCCAGACGATCAGTGGAAAGGTCGAAAAGGGGGAGCTGGACCAGTAGGGGCTCGGTACTTTGTTCTTCCAAATGGCAAACCATGTGGAGTCCCTATAAGGCAAGGAGAGATTGCTAAGAAGTACGATTCTGCATCTCTTGAACCAACGGATGATTCAAGCACATGGATATACGATAATGAAATTGAATTGAAGATGGTTCCGAGACCCAAGTTCTACGATTTAACTACCAATGAGGGGGTCCCGTATTACAAAATTGCCTTATTGCATGGAACTCAAACCCTTGCAACGACAATCTATCAAGCATGTAGGTATTGGAGTAATGGAACCCAGTGCAAATTCTGCACAATTCCTATATCGCATTTGTCAGATGATAGTGTTCTTGAAAAGACTCCCGATCAACTTGTTGAAGTCCTGCTTGCAGCAGAGCGTGAGGGTGTTGTTGAAGACATGCTGCTAACGACAGGAACACCTGAAACTCCTGATGCTAGTTTAGAACCCCTACGCAGAATTATTGAAGCCATACGACAAGTCAGTAATATTCCAATAGGGGTTCAGTTTGAACCTCCAATGGAAATTGGTATGATTCGCGATGTAGCTAATGCAGGTGCAAATGCTGTTGGCATACACATTGAAAGCGCTGACGAATCGACCCGAGAAGAGATGTGCCCAGGAAAATTTCAGTACGGCTCTCTTGAATTGTATCATAGAAGCTGGCAGTATGCCCTTGACTACTTTGGTAGAGGGAATGTCAGCACATTCTTACTATATGGTCTCGGAGAGGATACTTCTAAGACACTTGCTTTGGTTGAGGAATTAGCTGAGGTTGGCGTCTTACCCGTTGTGGCTCCGGTTCGACCGTCTCATGGTAGTCAACTTGCAAATTATATTCCTGCATATGTCGGTGATTTAGACACCTCGATTGGATTCTACAAGAGGATTGGAACGATTCTCTATAACAATGACTTGAACCCAGAAAATACTGTTGCTGGGTGCCACAAATGTGGTGGATGCACACCTAACCAGGAAGCGTATGATTGGGCCGCTCAAACACAGAGATAGACTCAAACCTAGCAGTTATAGCCCTGAAATCTTCTTGTTTTGTTGAGAATCATGGAAGAGTATCCAGCTGAAGAGATTCGCATTATTGAATTTAGCCAAGAAGACGCTGAGGAAATCTCAGAGCTCTTCAGACAGGTCTGGCCACTTGCCACGGATTATCCTGAACACTGGCGAAATCAGAGAATATACACTCCTGAGCAAATAATTGAGGAGATGAAGAACGGTTACCACTATTTTGGAAGTCGACTTCAAGGGCGGATTGTTGGTCTCTACAAAGCAAAGATCACCGATAAGGGTCTCTACGGCGAACATCAGACAGTGCGTCCAGAATGCAGAGCTACAGGATTAGCTTCAGCCATGTACATTCAGTTTGCAGATTATGGTCGGGCGCACGGATGCAAGAGGAACTATTGCAATATTCTCGTTGGGCAAGAGGCAGGGGAGAAACTCATGAAAAAGTTTGGTTTTCGTCCATGGGGAAAACCGTATGAACAATCCGTGGGCATGCTTGTCCAGATGTATGAACGTTTCCTATGATGGAAGATGCATATACTTCAGGTATGTTAGAACCTCGTAGAAGTACT
>CAZPWM010000035.1:6308-30474 GCA_964590575.1 uncultured archaeon | reverse complement strand
GGACTTATTGATTGTTTTGACCCCGAATGGGTTGTAGCAACATTGAATTCCGCATTCAATTATGCATGGCACCTGCCACATAGATTTGGACCCACGCAGAAAGTAAACAAAATGGATGCTAGGATTCTAGACTATATTGGCGCAGTACGAGATGAAAAGAGTGAGTTCTACATCAAGAATTTACTATCACCTCTAGCTGAGATGTTAGACAAGAGTGAAGCAGAAGTACTTGACCGGCTTCTCGTTCTCCAAGATAGGGGAATCATCATACCTATTGGCATTCAGACAATTCTTCAACGTCAAGGACTAACTCTTGTGAATGGTTCCGATGACTCTAGGGCTGGGCCCTCAATCAAGGTTGATCAACTAAAACCTCAAGATGAAACTGAACCTGAAAAAGCCCCTCCTGAAATGGCTGAAGAACTCGAATTCGAAGAACTTACTGAAGAAGTAATTGATGAGCCTCACAAAGAAATTGTAGAAGAACCAGAGCCCGAACCGGATCCAATGGAAGCTTTTGTTCAAGATGTTGAATCGCTTCTTGTTGCGAGAGCCGATGAGGATAAGGAAGAAGACGGTGAATTGGACGAATTTGTGAAAGAATTGAGAGAGAAGATTGCGGAAGACGAGGAGACAGAAGACTAGTCCTCAGCAATTTGACAATCCTTCGAGCCAAGAACACTTATCTACTTCACAGATTGGTTTGACGGTGTGCTCAGCGATGCCATGGAACATTGAGAATTACAATATGATTGACGGGCGCATCCTAAAGGTGGAAATCACAGTTCCGCTCATGGAGTTCATCTATCTGAAAATAGATGATGTCAAAGAAGCCTGGGTAAATATGCTCGGGCAGTTTATTACAGAGCAACCAGGGATAGACATGTCATGGGAGATGGAGCCACGCAATGAGGATGCAGTGGTCACAATCAAGATAGCCAAGATTGGAGATCTTCCCGAATTCAGTGTAGATGAAGCCAAAGGTGCAATGGACGCAGTTGATGCACTATTTGACAGTCCATAGTTTAATGATAGGACAATTTAGGGGTAGTACGCAGACCATCGTTTAAAATAGCAACTTTCTTGCTTGAGGCAAGCATGCTTTGAGCCGCCTCGAAACCTTCTTGCGGATCTTTCACAGCAGTACAATGCAATTTTTCTTCTACCAATGACTCACGAAGTCTACAACAAATCACAACTTTTCTCGAATTCAACACGTTCCAGAAGAAACGAGCCTTTTCAAGACCAATCTCAAAATGAAGATCTGCGGCGTTTAGAACTTCTTCTTCTGATGAAAACTCTGACATGCCACGGATAAACCCATTGGGACCGACCCCACTACCGCACTCAGCTAGTAGGACAATAGACCCTCCGTGTTCGGTGACTTCGCAAGCTGGATAGAGACTGTCAATTGCATCATAAAGAGTTGCGTCATGAGGCGTGCCGCCTGCACTCACTATCGCAATGTCTGCATGCTTACTATATTCTGCTCTTGCCAGACTTATAGCAGAGTTTACACCTGATTGCCAAGAAGTGAACGGATTTCCAGCAACAATATGAGCCAGATTTCCTTGCCAGTCTGACACCGAGTTGACAATGAAATCTAAACCAGCAAGTTGTGAGATCTCCTTCATATCGATACATGAAGGCGTATCTAACTTAAAATGACCAATATCATCAGTGACTCGCAGTTTTGCGTTTCGAGTTATGGTCCGTGTTCCTGAAACACTTGGCATAACTGACATCCGTCCACCGGTTGCACCATAGAAAACATCAGGTCGGATCTCGCCCAAGCCAATCTTCATATCTGCATAGAGGAATAGCTCGTTTACATGAACTGGCGTTGAGTAGCTAGGTGTTTCACCAACTATTTTGTGATTTGCTCTGGCATCTGGATTGTGAAGGATGAGTAAATGGCCTCTAGATTCTGGATTGCCAAGGAAATCATCCACCTCCGTCTTCGCAATTCGTTCTTCGGAGAAGAGCGGATAGATGATTGATACGTTGTCAGGATTGAAGGAGAAAGTCTCGACACTGTTAAGCAGCGAATGCAAAAGTTCCTCCATAAGTTCATGATGTTCTATTCGGTTAACGACGATTACAATTGAGTCGACCTCAGATACCTTCTGCGAGAAGGGGATTGAATCGATGGGAGATTCAATGACTCTGAGCAACTCCGAAGGTATATTGGGATGCTTGGTAACAGACTGAGCAACGACCTGCTCTATGGAGTACCTTTCACTCAACTCGAGCGGAAGAGACCTATCTCCATATCGCAGGTGAACTCTCATTCTATTTCGACCTGAATTGTTGTGCTATACCCACCACTTAAAGTTACCAGCCTTCTTGTGGCAATGTTCTTATCCTGACTAGGAAAGGTCTAAAGTAGTGGATTGGAACGCGATGAGAAATTCGGACAGATTGTTATTACTGTCAGTGATCATTATTCTAGTCTACCTAGTCCTAAGTATAATGCTTCCCGATCTTGTTAGTCCCTTTGGTGTAATCTACAACTGGTTGTTAGATTTTTCACTTCTTCTTGGGTACCTAGGTGCATTTTTCATATCATTCGTAGGAAATGCAACAATACTAGTTCCCTTTCCATACATAGGAGTAGCTTTCATACTTGGAGGTCTCAGGGATGAGATAACGATGGCATTTGTTTTCGACCCTTGGTTAATTGGTGTCGTTGCAGGCATTGGCGCTATGATTGGTGAGATGACAGGGTACTTCATAGGATACGGAGGAGGGAAACTGATCGACAAGAGTCAAACCAATGCATTCAAGGAATTTGTTGACTTGCATCCGAAAGCAACTCCATTTGTCGTTTGGTTTCTTGCAGCTACACCTATACCTGATGATGTATTGGTTGTCCCTTTGGGAGCTGCACGCTATTCATGGTGGAAAGTTGCATTAGCACAATTAATTGGAAAAACGATGTTCTTGATAGGAATCTCCTGGTCTGGAAGGATAGGTCTTGATTTTGTGGGTTCCATTCTAGGAAGCACGAATCCTTTGAGCATTCTCTCCCGAATTGTCGAGGTATCAAGCGTTCTGCTGGTGATTGTTGCTATATACGCGCTTGTTAGAATTGATTGGAACTCTCTAGTTTCAAAAGACAGTATTGAAGCGTAATCATTGTCTTAAGAGTCAGATGTGTGAGCCCCATCTAAGATCTTCTTTCCCGCTTTTGTCAGTGAGACAAAACCATCTTGCAGTATCTTCCCGATTGTTGCTATATTAATAGAACTGAGTGAAACTGGAAAGTTAACCATTCCAATGTCATTCATCTCACCAAGTAACTGGAGGTATGCCCCTAAGCGATAGAGTGCTAGCAATCCTACGCAATTGGAAAAAGCTCGTTTGACTCCTTCAACAATACCTTTGCGAGGGTCTTCAAATTCATTCAGTGCTCTTTCAATCTGCAGGAATGAGCAACATATTGTTTGAGCATTTTCATCGGGCATGTCCATGAAATGTCCTGGCGCCTCTAACATGAATGGATCACGAATGAATCCCTCTACTTTCAGACGGGCTTCCTCATCTTGAATAGACCACCAAGACCGGAGATGCGCATCTGAGAGTGGTTGAACCTCTAGTCCCTTATCAATCTCGGAATCTTTCAGGTTAGCTGGAAGGAAAGAGTGCCATCCGGGTATCATTCGGAATGACATGTCTGATTCAAGATTGACACGACGCGAGCAGTAATGCACTAGGTCATAGATAGCATACTTACGAGGTCCATCTAAGTAAATGAAAATGGGTTCATAATCAGCCTCATGTGCAGGCACAGCCTGATAGTCCCACACATAGAAGTACTGAAGACAAACTCCACCTCCGGAACCCTTCTGTTTCACTACTCGACCAAAGACTCCTACAAACTCAGTTTCACGAAGCGCCTCACGAGTTGCATCAGGCATCACCGTGCTGAGTGTGTCGGCAAGGATTCTGTCACCTTTGACAATTCCTTGAGTCCGTGGTAAGTGTTTCTTAAGTAGATGTTTGTCGAACTCAGCTGAGATGCCAAATTCATGCTCATCGAATCTAATCTTATGTAGAGGGACTTTGACTCGCAGTTTGTCAGTGAACTTTTTCTCAACCAACTAGCTCTGACCTCTTCTCTGAATGATACGTGGGACATTATAGAGCTTCTGCAAAAAGAAGAGGATGGGGGTTTCTAAATATGAAACCCCAATCATAATCATGCTGGTTTGAAAGCCAAGTATGTCTTCCCAGACTTGCCCTTCTCGTAATCGAGGATGACAGGAATCCCGAGAACAATCTCTTCTGGTTTGAGTGGATCAAATCCAAGAAGTCTAGCACTCACTCGAGTTCCCTCTTCTAGCTCAACAATAGCGATGTAGTATGGTATTTCTTCAGCAAACTCATCCGGTGCAACATGGATGACAGTGAAGGACACAAGCTTGCCCTTTCCGCTGACTTCAGTCCATTCCATGTTACTGCTTCCACAACCATAGCAGGTCCCTGATGGGGGAGCAATTACCATCCCACAATCCACACATCGATAAGCCTTGAACATTCCTTCCTCAATGTTCTTCAGATATTGTTCTACTGTCGGTTTCTCACTCATGCGTCACCCCTCCTCATTACAGTGACCACACAAGAGGCTCCTGTACCTCCAAAATTATGGACAACAGCAGTATCGTGCTTGGCAACCTGATTGGGTCCTGCATCACCAATGAGTTCTCTATAGGCAACCACAGCTTGTTTCACACCAGTTGCACCAACTGGATGGCCAACCGCTTTCAATCCACCCATAGGATTGATTGGTCGGTCACCGTCTAGTGCAGTCACACCATCACGGACAGCTTTTGCTGCTTCACCGGGTTTGAAGAAACCAATGTCCTCACTGGCAATAATCTCAGCGATTGTAAAGCAGTCATGGACTATTGCAAAATCCATGTCCTTGGCCTCTAGTCTTGCCATCTTGTAGGCCTCTCTACTCGCGTCAACAGAGGCACTGAATGATGTTAGGTCAGAACGGTCACATAGATTCATTGACGCTGAAGCCTGACCAGTTCCAGCAATCTTCACCGGGAGATCTGTATACTTCTTTGCCTTCTCATTAGATGTCACTACAAGTGCTGCCGCTCCATCCGATATTGGAGAGCAATCAAAGAGTTTCAATGGCCAAGCAATATAACGGGGAGTTAGCGCCTTTTCTAGTGTGATCTCTTTCTGGAACTGAGCCAAGGGATTTGTGGAAGCATTCTTATGAGCTTTAACAGCAACCCTTGCTAGATCCTCTTCAGTTGTGCCGTATTTTTGCATGTGAGCGACCGCAGCAATCCCAAATACACCCGGGAATGTCAGACCAATACTAGATTCAAACTGGTCATCTGCTGCAGCTGCCAAAGCTTCTGTAGCACCACTTGTTGACACGGACGTCATCTTTTCAACACCTGCAACCAGAACCGTGTCATATATTCCAGATTCAATCGCCATCACTGCCGCTCGTAGTGCGGTGGCACCAGAAGCGCACGCAGCTTCATGACGTGTTGCGGGCAGTCCTTTCATTCCAGCAAAGTCAAGAAGCAGAGGGGCAGTGTGTCCTTGATGGACCAGCATCTCAGGAATGAAGCTTCCAATGAAAGCTGCTTGGATGTCCTTCTTAGGGATACCAGCCTCTATTGTTGCTTTATCAACAGCCTCAGAAAACATCTCTCTGAGGGTCACACCCTCAAGAGCTCCAAATTTCGTCTGGGCTGCACTAACAATGTTCGTGTTCTTTAGTGGCAACTAGTGATTTCACCTCTATAAATTACACTCCGCCACGAATATTACTAGTACAAAAATGTAGGGGCATGAGAGCTTTTCAAGAAAGGGAGTGATACGTGGTAGCTCCCAAGACATAAAAAGAGGATACGGACATCCAAATTCGATTGACGATGGACTTCTCACTATCTGAAAAAGAACAAAAGTTATGGGAGAGAGCAAAATCTTTCACTCATGAACATATAACTCCTCGAGCTCGTGAGCTGGAGAAGAAGAATGAATTTCCTAGAGATGTGGTTCAAAAAGCATATGAAGCTGGTTTGATGAACCTACACATTCCAACTGATGCAGGTGGACCAGGTCTGTCGCTACTTGCAGAAACCTTGGTTTCCGAAGCAACAGGGTACGGCGGTGCAGGAATTGCAACATCAATAATGTGCAATAATCTTGCATTCGCTCCTCTAGTTATTGGCGCAACTACAGAACAACTAAAGAAATATGTTGAACCGTTAATTACAGGAAAAGACGCCAAATTCGGATCATTTTGTTTAACGGAGAGAAAAGCAGGTTCTGATGCAGCCGCGGTTGCTACAAAAGCAGTTCGCGATGGGGACGAATATGTGCTAAATGGTATGAAATGCTGGAGCACCAATGGGTCCGTTGCATCACTTTTCACAGTATTTGCATCAACTCAGCCAGAACTAAAACATAAAGGAATTTCAGTCTTCATGGTACCAAAAAGCAAGAATGTGAAAGTTGGACATATTGAGAACAAAGTAGGTCAACTCAACTCTATCCAATGTGAGGTAATCTTCGAAGATGCACGAGTCCCTAAAGATTGTCTTGTTGGGAAAGAAGGAGATGGGTTCAAGATTGCCATGATGACTCTAGATAAGACAAGAGCGGGAATTGCTGCGATTGCTACTGGGGTAGCCCAACGTGCTGTAGACGAGGCAGCAAAATTTGCTAATATACGTCATCAGTTCGGACAAGCCATCGGTAAGTTCCAAGGTATCAGCTTCAAACTTGCAGACATGGGAGCTAAAACAGCTGCTGCAAGGTGGCAAACACGTTATGCTGCGTGGTTAGCAGATCAGGGTTTACCAAATTCCAAAGATTCTGCATTTGCCAAATTCTTCGCATCTGACACAGCAATGCAGAATGCAATCGAATGTGTTCAAATCATGGGAGGCTATGGTTACATTGAAGAGTATCCTGCGGAGAAGTTAATGAGAGATGCGAAACTTCTCCAAATATATGAGGGTACTAATGAAGTTCAGCGGTTAGTGGCTGGAAATGCAATCCTCAAGGAAAGTGTCAACCTTGACACGGGTTTCCGTTTCAAATACGATGGGCAAGATGCACCTTTAATGTAAGGCTAATCAGACCGTGTATTCTTTGCACGGTCCCCCATTATCTTTCTGTTTTTAAAGCAAGTCCATGAGTTACTTACTTAAGCGAGATTTACTCCGGCCAAACCATCACTGACTGGAGTATTACTACCTTGGGCGAAAATGAAACGATACGGACAATCAAGACTCGCCGTGCGATAAGAGATTACGACACATCCAGAGATGTGCCAGATGAACTCGTGTACCAAGTGATTGAGGCGGGCGGATATGCCCCCAGTGCAGAGAATCAGCAGCCTTGGCGAATCATAGTTGTCCGAAACAAGAAACTGCAAGAATTCATTGGTCAGAGAGCTGTTGACAGGACAATCGAACTTTTTGGTCGTGCAACACCAAGAGAAGAATTGGAACGTCGACTGAGCTACATCAAGTCAAAGGCAAGTCTTGAGCGAACAATTGACATTCTCATATCCGGAGAACGTTTTGAATATATCAAGGGCAAGCCTGAAACTAATGGTGCGCCTGTACTTCTTGTACTAGCTGTCGATCAGACTCACGTAGGAAACTCACAAGCAACACTCCGAGGAACAGGTGGAGTGTACGGATGGTCATCGCCCAGGCATGCAGTAATCGCGGGTTCAATGATGATGGAGAACATGACTCTTGCCGCATCATCTCTTGGACTGGGAAGCTGTGTCTCATCAGTCCAACTGGACCATTTCGATGATGTGGGGGCAATCTCAGAAAAACTAGACATTCCATATCCTCACTGGGTACCAATCCTATGTCTGACTCTTGGATATGCATTGAGCGAGAGAACACTTGGGCCTCCCAGGCAACAACCAGAGGAGATAGCATTCCTGAACAAATGGGGGAACTCTTTCAAGGGGGTCAAGAAATGAACGAATTGGAAACACTCCGCACAAGTTTTGTTGCGCTTCTTGATGGAATGTGGTGGGGACTAAGAGACAATACAGGACCACTGTCGATGTACGAAGGATATGCTCGAGGTTTCAAACAAATGGGTCTCGAAATCGCCGAGAAAGCTGGAGGAAATGGAGCACTCACTGCTGCCGCAATTGCAGGGCAGTTATTCGGTGCCATTGGTCTTGATGTTGTAGTGGATGAAAAGACAATTCTAGTAAAGAAATGCCCAGTCTGGAACCGAATTCTTGAAAGAGGTCTAGAGTTCGCATTCCACGTTGAAGAGATCTGCTGGATGCCAATGCTTGAAGGCATTGGAGAGAAGACAGGTGCAAAACCAGAGATGGAATCATCGTTAAGACTAGCACACATTGAGAGTGCGAAATTCCAATACAAGAAGGGAAAAGTAAAAGCCGCTCTAGAGAAAGGCCAGATAACAAAGGAAGAGTATGATAAGGAAATAGTTATGCTGGATCAGGGTATAGAGAATGCACCAACACTTGGTCGTTACCACTTCAAGTAGATAGAATCCCAACAGGTAGGCAAGAATAATGGAAAACCTAGAGAAAGCAGGACTTGCCGTTAACTACAACAAAGTACCAGATACTAAGTCAAAGTCGCTACCCAAAAGAGTCTACATCTGGGATGAAACTCTACGGGATGGAGAGCAAACTCCGGGTGTTGCCCTCACTATTGATGAGAAGATAGAGATTGCCAAGAAACTTGATGAGGTCGGTACAGCGATTGTTGCAGTTGGATTCCCAGCAGTCAGTCAGGAAGAAAAGAAAGCGGTCACAGCAATTGCAAAGGAAGGTCTCAGTAGAGCGAGAGTTGCAGCACCCGCACGCGCAGTAATCACAGATATTGAAGCATGCATCGAAGCTGGTGTGAAAGAAGTCCCAATATTTATCGCTACATCTGACTTCAGACTAAAGTATCAGCTTAGAATGACTCGAGAAGAGATGCTTGAACGACTCTCTGATTGTATTGAGTTTGGAAAAGAACATGGTCTCACAATTGACTACATTGCAGAGGATGCCACTCGAAGTGATATGGAGTTCCTATGTGAAGCTTACAGGACAGCTATTGATGCAGGGGCTGACAAGATATGTATAGCTGATACAGTTGGATTCGTACGTCCAGAAGTGATGAAACACATTGTTCGCCAGATCAAGGAACGTCTCTGGAGTAAGTCAAAATACAAGGTGCCCATGTCAGCTCATTGCCATGATGATTTTGGTTTAGCTACAGCAAACACTCTGGCGGCTATCGAAGAAGGAGTGACACACCCACAAGTTTGTGTTAATGCCTACGGAGAACGTGCCGGTAATGCAGCCTATGAAGAGATTGTGATGGCTTTGGAAGAGCTCTACGGGATAGACACAGGTGTTGAAACAGAGAAACTCTACGGTCTCTCCAAACTAGTTGAACGCCATTTTGTTGTACCACTACCACTCCATAAAGCAATCAGCGGCGATAATGCGTTCACACACTCAAGTGGAATCCACTCTCACGGGCAACTTACACATTCAATGACCTATGAGCCCATCAGTCCGACTCTTGTTGGTAGAAGAAGAGAATTCCATCTTGGTAAGTTCGTAGGCAGACACTTTGTCGAATATCTCTTGAAGATGGGCGGAGTGAAAGCCACTCCTAAACAAGCACGGGAAATTACTGAGCGTGTGAAGCGGACTCATGAAGAGCACAAGAAGACACAGTCCAAGGTTGCCTTCGATAAGATAAAGGGTGAGCTGAAAGACCTTAGAACCGGGGTCACCGAACGCGAGTTCTGGGCAATTGTTTTTGATGTTGTGTGATTTAAGCGAGGGATTTGATCAAGCGTCTCCGCATCAATATACCAATATCCATCGCGAGTATTCCAATCAGAAATACAAGACCAAAACCGAACAAAACCCAGAGCTCGAGAGTCCCTGTAACGGGATTCAGACCTGAGAGCCAATGATTCGTCAAGATACGATATGCAACCTCCACAATCAAGAAGATGGTGGAAATGATTAGTGAAAGCTTGATACCATTTCGAAACATTCTGGTGGCTTTTGTGGACTGTCTGGTAAAATCGCTGAGACTGTCTTCTACAACCTTAGATTCCACTTTAACAAAGCGGCCTCTCTCAACCTGCTCCTTCACAAAAAGCTCAAGCTTTGCTAAGTCAATCTTGGTGTGATCGGCCTCAATGAAAGTACCCCTGATGAACTTGAATGATGCTCCACCACTGAAGATAGCAAGAACAAGTATCACAATGATGAAGATAACTACCTGCCAGAAAGCAAAAGCTGCGAGGATAATTACGACAAAGATGAACATAACGATCATCTCCACGATACCACCAGAGCTCTCAACGCCTCCTTCGAACAAGAAGCCAAGTTGCTTCATCACATTTACGCTTAGCCAAGTCTGATAGAAACTTTCATCGGTGAGTTCCAGATTTCTTTCAATCGACTCCTTGACATCAGCTTTTTTGCCACCATAGACAGATATCACCATAGTTGGTTCTTGCTCATTCAAGTGCTTCATTCTCCCATCGCGTAATGGGTTCCATTGCATACAATTTGATTAAACAGTTCCTCACATTAGTCCAAAAAACCGATTCCCTTTTCCGTAAGTGTATCAGTGCTAAATGCATGTCCGACCCGTGGAGTGAGATGGAGATGCTTGCAGAAAAGGGAGGATGGCAGGTAGAGAAACTGTTACAAATAGATGACCAATCACAATACGTTGGAATTCTGAAAAAGAGTTGAACATCATGACAATCTATGAGCTTGGAGATAAGAAACCAGAAATAGCACCAACAGCATATGTTCATCCACAGGCTTCAGTAATTGGAGATGTGAAAATAGGAGAACGGGTCTTTGTTGCACCCATGGCGTCTATTCGTGGAGACCGTGGAAGAATCGAAATTGGAGACGAAACAAATGTTCAAGATGGAGCGGTCATCCACTCCGATCCCAGTTTCGTGACTAGAATAGGACGACGGGTGAATATAGGTCACAACGCTACAATCCATGCAGAATCTATTGACGATAATGCAGCTATTGGGATGGGTGCAGTTCTAATGCTTGGCAGCAAAGTAGCCAAGGGAGCAATGATTGCCAACTCTGCACTTCTCCACAACAAGACCCAAACTGAACCAAACAAAATCTACGCAGGAGTTCCAGCGAAATATATGCGGGATTTAGACCCAACTGGTGAAGCAAGAAAAGCGATAGACATCTATTTGGATGATTATGTTGAAAGTATTGAGATGTATAAGAAAGACCTTCGAGAGACTAGCGACTAGGTTTATCAACAACCCATATCTTTATACGGTTAATTAACTATTGTTAATATATTAATGATGAGATACAAGGAAAGATAATTTCTGTAAATCTTGCGGAATTTTCAAAAAAGAGAATCAAGTACGGATACATTGGTATTGAGTTTCCAAATATACACACTATACT
Organism: uncultured archaeon; assembly: GCA_964590575.1. Classification (GTDB taxonomy): domain Archaea; phylum Asgardarchaeota; class Thorarchaeia; order Thorarchaeales; family Thorarchaeaceae; genus SMTZ1-45. The sequence continues at coordinate 19,004 of CAZPWM010000035.1, read as the reverse complement.
TTTAGCGAAAGATGCATAAAGGTCAGTTCAACGACGAGATGAGGATGTAACAATGCCAGAGCTTCCACTTCGATATTACTGCTATGTTTGTGGTCACCAGAATGACTTGAAATTGGAGGTACCAATTGCACCAAAACTCAATCGGGATGAGATAAAGTGTGCCAACTGTGGCGATGTTACACACTTACTACATACAGCATGTCCTGAGTGTCAGAAAGCATTCAGGTATTTTCTATCTGATCTGGACTTCCCAGCAGAAATCATAACTCTGTCTGATGCTTACGTGAAACTACTAACCGGAGTGCGAGATAGTCTTTCCAATCATATCAAGAATTTCAATGTTCCAGTACCAAAGCGATGGTCAGTAAACCTGAATTGTGAGTGCGGTACGGAATATACAGCAGAGATTCCTTTGCCTCAACTCCCTATTGAATGAATGATTAACCAATGATAATTTCTGACTCCACAATTACTATGGCTAGCAATGAATTTCCAATAGGGCAGGTCTTATGCCCGATTGTCGTATCACTCAATGGCTATTTCAAAGTTGAGATGAATAGGGCATTTCATTGAGTTGGTTACAAGACAATATTGATGAGCCCTCTCAGCTGCCTTTGTCATTCTTTTTCGGTCTTTCTCAGTTTCAACCATGATCTTAGCATTGATTGTGATCTGTTCAAACTCCCAGCCAAATTCCCCTTTTTGTAGGGTGCCTGTTGCAGATAGATGAAAGTCCTTGAATTCTCCATGAAATCGTTTTGCTACACCCGACAGGGACACACCATAACAAGAGAGAGCGGATGCTACAAAGAGGTCTTCAGGAGAGATGATATCTTTTGGACTGTCAGGCCAAAAATCAGGAGGTGTGGCAACCTGAAAATCTGGCTTACCTTCAATCTCTATGGTGACGATTTTGTCTCTCACCCAGTTGCTGTTCATGTCATATCTATGCGCGTCTTGGCTATCGGACATAATTATTGGCTGATTGCGCTCATTGAATAGCCTTTTGCTACCGGAATCAACCATTTTTCCTCTTGAACCTCAGGATGGTGAGGCTTATTAGGAACCTCGTTCAATGGAGGAATGGTGGACAGGCGGCTGATAGGGCAACATTTTCTGTAACATGCCCTCATAACTCCCCCCTCCTACCATTTGCCTTGTCGGCGCTTGCCACCAACCTTATTCTATTCCTGGAGAATTTGAAACCTAACAATTTTATCTGAAGTCTAAACAAATCCCTATTTTTCGTATTATTACATGCGAGGAATTCTAAATACACATACTATGAATATCATAATGATTGGTTGGCTGTATTGAGGCTATACCATGCATAGTGCACCAAATTAAGGATGCTTAAGAATCAAAAGGAGATTGCTAAAGATGACATCATCCTCATCAAGATTTAGACCAACTACAAGAGAATATTCAGGAAGACACTCGTATCTGTTGAAGTGGAGTGTGTTATTCATCACGATACTCTTCTTATTGACCCCATCTTCAGATATGGGCATGGTGCAGCCCGTAGTAAAAGGAGATGTCATTCCTATCGAAACTGGCTACTCCACAGCATCCAACTTCATTAGAGTTAAGCTACCATATCAGGTGTATTCGATTGCTCTAGGTACAATCCCTATAGGGTCCGGATTCGCGTATGTTCATGAAGAAACTATTCGCTTCAAAGATCCGATCAACCAACTAAATGACTCGCTTTTAATCGGACCCGGTGGAGTGTTTCACGAAACGCTTACAGGAGCTGACATAGATGGTGATGGTTATACCGAATTTCTCTTCATTATGTTCAATGAAACAACAGCAAATGAGCAGCTAGTTATTGCTGATTTTGATGCAAGTTCCGTCACATACTATAACTGTCCTGTTCCAGGACCCACTGAGATTATTTTTGGAAACTTCACCGCGGATAGTCTGACAGATGCTGCCATCTACAACACGGATTTCATCCTAATGATTGATCTGAATGATGGAAGCCAAATTGGAGTCTATAATCCCATGCCAGAGATAAAAAGAGCTATTGCAGGGAATTTCTCAGTATCTTCGCAGGATGAGATTGCAATTCTCAGTACTGATTGGGGGTTGCAAAAAGTGAATGTTGAAACCATAGCAGGTGATGGGACGCCTGTGCAGTGGAGTGAGTACCCAAGCATGTCTACTGCTAGTGACATGACACTTCATTCTAGACGCAGCGAACTGGATGATCTAGCTATCACACTAATGAATCAAGAGTTAGGAACTAGTGAACTAGTAGGAATTTATGGTAATAATCTGACGGCTAGCTTTGTTAGAAAGATTCCTGATTATTACGGAGATATCTATGTCAAAACGGGCTCTTTCAATGATGACTCCATAGATGATCTTGTAGTTGTACCAACAATGTGGCATATAGCATGGTTCTTCGATGGATATTCTGGTACATTAATCAGACACTCACAGGAAGCGGTTTCCTGTTACTGGTATCGAGGGTTTGCCGCGGCAGTTTTAGATTCAGACTCATATACGGATTTGGCTATGGAAGGTCCACGAGGGCAGCTGACACTGATAAGGGGAAGTAATGGAGCGATTGGATATGAAGAAAATCGGCTTCCAGGACCATTCTATCAGGTCATTTCATTTGATATCAATGAAGATGGAAGAGAGGACATCATCACATTAATGGATACAGTGTCTATTCTTTTGAGTGATACAGAAACACCTAATGTTATCCTAGATCCGTTGTACCCTGCACATCCAACTATTTATGACACCTATATGAAAATTGAACTCACAGCTACAGACAACATCCATGTTGAACGTGCTACGATTTATATTAAAACAGCTACTGGGGGACCAGTTACAGCATTCATCGCAAACGAGATGATTAGAGCTCCTAATGACAAATACATCTACATCACTACAGACTTACAGGCAGGAGAGTACCTCTACTACATCGAGATTATCGATGCATATCTAAACTCGTTCGCTTATGGAAATGAAACAAATCCAGAAACACTCAACGTTGAGGACCACTTTGCAGATGGTTTCTATTTCAATGCGACAATCGACCATGCAATGGGTCATGTTCTTGCTCAAGGCAATAATACCATTGGCGACGAGCTAATTCACATAATCACCATTGATTCAACTGCAAGGACGGCAACACTACGAACTTTCGCACCTAATGGAACTGCTATTTCAGATGTCATTATCGGAAGCACGAAACCATACGATAGCTTCGAGGTCTATTCTGGTATGCATGATGGTGATGCAATTTTGGATCCGGTTGTCGTCAGGTACAACTCAACTCACACAATATTCTATGTGTTTCATGGAATTGATTTGACTTCCTGGAAGAATGTGGCTTACAAAGAGGTTCCAGTAATCAATGAGAACCCAATATTTGTATTTGATGATGATCAGGACGGATTTGATGAGATTCACTATGTTGAGGGTAACTACTCCACTCGCTCTATCAGAAGGATAGAACATGATTTTTCAATTGCAATCACTGATGCGCTTTTGGATAACAACGATGTAGTGGGAATGGCATATGCTACGATTGTAGGTGCAAGACCTCAGATAGCAATTCTAAGAGATAATAGTAGAGTAGATATCTATCAGGCTTACAACCTTACAAAACTGAAAACTTTGGATTATTCTTCACCGGGTTTAACATTAGGAGACATGCCTCTTGGAATTGCTCCATACAAGAACTCAACACACGTAAGTGAGCAATTCCTTGTTGCATATAGTGGCTGGTCGGGCGACACTCCTACGATTTACTTGTGCTTGATTGATTATCAAACATTACAAGTGGGAGATGCCCCATATACGGAGTTGCTAGGGGATCACATTAAAGGAGTATTCCCCTATGATGTAGACTCTGATGAGATTGACGAATTATTTGTCTTCGAGGAATCAGGAAACATTTCGCTATGTGATTTAGCGGATGCAACACCCAGACAGTGGTCTGTGTTTGTTAGTGAGGCATTCCCAACCAGTGTAGTTACATTGGATTATGATGGAGATGGCGCAGATGAGTTTCTGATTTCAACATCAGATGACATGCTTACAGCTATCAATTTCCAGGGTGTTGTTGAATATCAAGCTCAAGTTGGAATGATATTCAATATGGTCAAAGTGACTAGTGTCGATGCTGGTGTAGGTGAAGACATTGCAGCATTCCCTGTACTTCGTGCTCGATATAGTCTAGCGACAATTCGTAACATTGATCTCCTATACATTCTGAATACAACTTTTGTATTAGAATCAAGCACAACTCTTCAGGGCAGCAATATCTGGGCTAATGCCACAGTCCTAAATGCCTATAATGAACCAGTTTCTGATTCAGTGGTTTCACTGAAGTTTGAGTACGAGTTTGGAGGCGGGACATCCCAACAAACACTTGGATTAGTCTATGATGAAATCATGCATCTTTATACAACCATTATTACTCCTAATTGGCCAATGGGTATGGTAAATCTAACTCTCAATGTAAATCATGATTACTATGACCCATTTACTCAATTCGAAGCAGATGCATTGAGGGTGGAGTCGCCTTTGGCCATCTCTATCATTCGTGAGCCCGAGCTACTACAAGGTAATGATCTTCAAGTCAACATTACTGTTACTGACAGCCTAGGCGGTAAGGTCGTAAATGCAGATGTAACATTGACCTTTGATGCTACTGAGTATGTAGCAACTCATGTTGGGCAATTCTATTGGATATTGATACCAAGTGTAACGAAGGCGCCCGGGAGCTATGCTCTACTGGTTTCTGCAAACCATAGCTATGCAACAAGTGTCAAGAATCTAGCAAGCTCTGTTTCCATCTTCACAAATACGCTGAATATAGCAAGAAGCGCCCCTAGTCAAGTGACTCAAGACCAGTATTTCGTAATTTGGCTTAACATTACTGATACATACGGTAATTCTATCAGTGGCGCTGATGTGAGAATTAGCTTTGATGGAAATGAGTTTCCACTTAGCGAAATTCAGTCAGGAAAATATCGGTTAAATACTGCAGCTGCATTGCCTGTTGGTAATTACACAGCGAAAATCACTGTGGAACATCCTTATGTTGAAGGAAGGAACTTCGGCGAATTCTATATGGTAGTCACAGGAAACCTCTATCCTGTAATTAATTATGTATCTACTGTTAATGGAGGGGAAAACTTCACTGTTTCTATATTCATCTATGATTCATATGGTGCATTCCCTGATGGTGCGTGGGCAGTTGTGGAACTGGATGGAAGCAACTTCACAGCCCAATATATTTCAGGTGCTGAATTCAGTGTTGAATTAAATGCGTCATTGGCTATTGGACATCAGAGCTTTGTAGTATATGTTGGGTCTGATTTTGGTAGCCCAAGGTCAGATTATCACGACCTCTTTGTATACTCATTGGCTAGTATGGATCTTGACTCTTCACTTGGGTGGATTCTAAGTCAGGGAAACTCGACATTTCTGACCCTCACACTAACAGACTGGGATGGAAATCCAATTACTGGTGCAACTGTTACAATGTTAAGTCCCGGCAGCCTAGCCTTTATTGACAACTGGGATGGAACCTATTCAGTGACATTGGACACAAACGGATATTCCCCAGGTAATTACTCCCTGATTGTATATGCAGACCATCCCTACTTGATTGAAGCAGACTTTCATCATACTCTGACAGTTAACGGTCAGGCTGTGGTTGATGCAGAGATACTGGAACTTGTCTGGAACCATCAAAATGTGACTATGTATTTCGCTGTCATTGATATTTATGGAAACCCACTTTCGAACTTCGATTACACACTTACCTTCGCTGGAACCTACTCCAAGTCAGGGACATCAGATTGGTATGAACTGAGTTGGGAATTCCTGCCAGATCTCTACCCCGCATCTTATCCTCTTGATATTGTAATTGATGGCAACTTCATTGCTCATTATGAATACACAATCTGGGTAGATGTGAGGGGAACTCCGAATGCAAGTGTCGTATCACCATTAAATGGCTCAGTCATTTCACAGGGCGATCAAATAAACTTCACAGTCCACGTGGAAGACTTGAGTGGTTATGATATAGCGGGTTGCCAAGTAAGTGTCACAATCCATGGGAGCAGTTATACGTTAACCGAGGGCATTCCAGGTTTTTACTCTAGAAACATACCAACAGCTGGATTCCCACTAGGTCAGTATAATGCAATAATCAGAGTTATTCACACGTATCTAGACTCTCAAGAGGTTTCCATGGATCTATCACTTGAGGGGTTCGCTGATGTCAAGCTATCATATTCACCGTTCCCAGTGCAAAACAAGAACGATGTTACATTCAATTTCACTGTGACCGATCAATATGGAAATCCATTATCAGGTTTCAATTATACCTTGGACTTTGCAGGAGTATATAACCTGACAGGAACTTCATCATCCTATCGGCTGTCTTGGACAGTCGATCCAAGTTTCACACCAGGTAAGTACTTACTGAATATGACGCTGAATGGAACTTATCTGTTATATTCGATGTTCAGCTTCAGCATTGATGTTCAAGGAGTGGTTTCTGCTACTATTCTTACACCAACGGACTATTCCGCGTTTTCACAGGGAACTCCAATTCAGTTCACAGTACATGTACAGGATGAGCTATTCTTCAACATAACAGGAGCAGATGTTGAGCTAGACCTACTAGGTAGCACTTTCGCATTAACAGAAACATCTCAGGGCATCTACATGGTGACATTAGCTACCACGCAGCTGCCGCTTGGAGAATACACAGCAAAGATTACAGCCTCCCAAGGATTCATGGACACCTATACAGCCTATGTACACTTCTCGATTACTGGGAGTGCTCATATCACAGTAGTAACCAATCCAACAACTGTGTTAAACTACCAGAATGTGACATTTGACATTAGTGTGTTTGATCAATGGGACAATCCAATCTACACCTTCAGTTACATTTTTGATTTTGGTGGCATATATAGTATATCAGGTATATCAACAGCCTCCCTCAAATCTTGGACAATACTTCCAGAGGTCGTGCCAGGAACATATGCCCTCAACATTACCATTGCGGGAATACATTTTCCATCAGAAACCCGAATTTTCAACATCCAAGTGACGAGTGACACAATTGCGTCTGTACTATCCCCACTGAACGAGGATCAATTCATCCAAGGAACCGAAGATATTCTCTTCACCTTGAATTTGGAAGACATGCTTGGCAATGTTATGATTGGGGGTTCTGTTTCAGTTCTCATTCATGATTCGTTCTACATTTTGACTGATCTTGTCAATGGCACATACTCTATTTTGGTTTCAACAGACGGGTGGGCTGCTGGGGTGTACAACTACACTCTGATGGTCGAACATAGCTTCCTCTCGCAAGATGCTACTTTTCGAGGTTCAGTAGAGATACTTGCAGAGCTGAGTTTCAAAATAGAATACTATCCTGAAAGACCAGTAAAGGGAGAATATGTAAACATCACAATCGAAGTTTCAGACAAATATGGAAATCCGATGTCTGGTCTTTCTGTTTATGTTACATTTCGTAATCACACTGAAATAGCAATAGAAACATCCCAGAAAGGAACCTATTTTGTCAGTTTCATTGTGACAGGAGCGGGCTTTGGCGAGGACAATATCGTAGTCAGCGCAGAAGGTACAACATGCATAGCTGGAGTAGGAAGTGTAACTGCAGAGGTCATTGTACCTGCACCGCAGCTCTCAATGGACATGGAGAACTTTGGGATCCTGGTTCTGGGTTCATTCCTGATTAGCTTCATTGGTCTGCTTCTATACTTTAAGATTTCATCTGGACTATCCATCACAAGAGGATCCCAAGCGCAGTTAACTCGAGGGATACGAAGGTTAGATTACCTCTATCTGGGTGTTGTTGGGATTGCTGGATTGACCGTTGTTCATTCATATATGTCCGCAGGAGCTGGTAACTATGATCTCGCGGTTCTGGAAAGTGTGCTCTTACTCGGAATTTCGCTAATCCTTTATGGTATATGGCTCTACAGAGATGCCACATCGGCAATTCTCCAATCGCAAGCCGTTAGCAGGAGAAGGATGTTTCTTGGCCTATGGCACCTGATATTTGTCCCATTTGTCATCATGCAGCTATTTGATTGGGGTCGCAGTATTGAATGGCTCGATTTCTATGTACTGCAGAATGTATTCCATCTTGGAGAACTAGAAGTTCCGACCATAATGATGACAATATTTGCCGCCTATATCTCATCTATTGTGATAGTTGTTGTCAATCTTTACAGAGAGATAAGCAAGGGACTTTATAGAATTGGGGAGATGGCTGTACTTGGTACACCTCCCATTGTAGTGGAACAGGAATGTGTGGATTTAGTTGAAAAGCTCGGATCGTCAATCCGTACAAAATTCTTCATGTTCCTTGTGGTCCTAGCTGGTACATCTGTACTGACAATGGATTTCTTGAAGAGCTATTCTCTTGGTGTCATTGTACTTATGCCCGTGGTATTCTTGGTGGTGGTCCCATATTTGTCCTCCAAGATGGCTAGGAGTATAACTAAAGTTTCTCGTAGTAGACGTGATGGAGTTGGTGAAGACAAAGCCCTAAGTGAAATTGCAGATGAGCCGATTGATACTGGTACTTCCTTTGATGTTGGACCATATTATGGACCAGAAACGAAGATCGAGTCTGAAGAGATTGTGATGCCTTCTGTGGACGATGAATCCGAACCAGAAGAGGAAATCGGAGAACCAAAAGCAAGCAGAGGTCTTACAAAGAAAGAGTTAATCGAGCTTCTCCCTGAAAAGGTGAAAGAATCAGTTGGCTTCGCTGAACTCAAAAAGCTCTCCAAGGATCAAATTGAAGCTCTAGTAGAACTCGAAGAGATGGGATCGAAGAGTAGTGATGTCGAAGAAAGTGAATAGTCCTTGAGTCCTAATTGTGAACTCAATAATGGAAAATTGACCGATTTAAGAGAGAAAGTGGTGCCGCTTTACGCAGCACCAAAAGAGGCTATTTTCGTGACTTGAACTTCAGCTGTCGCACAGCCTCGCGGATGTCGGCTTCGTCTATCTCCTGTTCTTCCATCCTCAGATCTTCACTTGCTGCAGCAGGAGCACTGGAAGGTCTGGCAGCCATTGCACGTTTCTTGACGCCTTTTGCTTGGACCTTTGCAACAATCTCTGAGATTTTATCCTCAGTGAACTCTTCGTCAGCAGGAAACTCCTCCATGCTTACACCGAGGTCTTCAAGGATTGACTTCTGGATTGCTAGTTTGTCAATCTCTTCTACTGCAATTCCTGTGATGATATTGACAAGAAGATCAGCCTTCTCTAATGGGAAAAACCTTCCCTGAGAATTGGCAGCTATCTGTTCGTATATTTTCACAGCATTTTGATATCCTGCGATTTCGGGGAAGCATCCGACAGTGTGGACAACGATTCCCTTCTCAAAAGATCTCTTTGCTTCTAAGTCCCATTTTGCTCCATCAGGCGTACCTTGTGGCCAACGGTCTCCAGACTCGACCCCGTGTGGAGGAGCATCACCTATCAGTACAGCAATCTTGGCTGACTCGTTGAGAAATTCCATCTTATTCATGACCTGAAGTGCGGTTGATACTGCCTCAGGACCATCTCCTCCTCCGGAGGCGTTCATTTGCATAACATAGCTTTCAATCTTAGAAGTGTCTGGTGAAAACTCGTATTTCTGAGTAACATAAGTGGTCTCTTCTGGAGGATGGTCTCGATACGATACCAGTCCGACCCTGAGTCTATGACACAGCTCCTCCTTCTTGATTGTGCGAATGATCTCTAGAATCTTTGTCTTGACTGTGTTGATGTAAGGACCCATAGATCCAGTGTTATCAACAACAAAGACTAGATCCAGCTGTCCTATTTTTTCTGACAATTTTAATCTCCTCTTAGTAGCATGCTATTGGTTTCACTAAAAAAATTAAGAACCATAGCCCCGGCGAGTTCCCTTCGTGAGCGAAGATAAGTCTTAATATGTTCTTTGCCCCACATTTTATAGGTTTCCATTCGTAAAAGAGAAATCATGCAGATTTTCAGTGAAAAACCGATCAGAGATTTCTTGTTAATTCAAGTCATCTTTGCTGTGCTTGCAGCTGTCACTCTTTTAGTTCCAATCCCAACAGCCACCATCAGTGGTAAAATGCTCGTATTGGTGATGATCTACAATGGTCTAATCATAGTAGAATTCTATGGGAAAGGATACGATGAGTGGAAGAGTATCTGGATTTTTGCTTTCATGCTGAGCCTTCTCATGGTCTTTCCGGATTGGTATCTTGCAGAAACCTTGAGCGCGCTGCAGTTCCCAGTTGATGGTTTTCCGATGATTGGAGGAGCGATTCCAATCTACATGGCAGGACTCTGGTCAATACCATTTTTCATTATCCTGTTTGTTGGAAATGAGACTCAAGAACGGAAATCCCTGAATCTGGCCTATACGGTGGTGTCAATTCTCTCAGTAATGATATTTGTCTTGGCTGAAATCACTCTTGTTGCTTTGCCATCTTGGAATGCCACGGTCATTGGAATGACGGAAAATCTTGCTTGGTATATCATTATCCCAGAGTTGCTTCTTGGTCTCTCAACATTCATTTGCTTCAATCTTGTCAGGGAGCGCGTCATCTGGTTGAAGATTATTGGCGCTTTCACAGTGATGATTCTCTACATTGGAAATGCTTCCTTCTTCTTCTTCCTGATAGAAACCTTACTTCTTGGAGCATAGTAAAGCATTTTGACCAAATCTCTTATAGATGGCAGGCGTTGCCGCTCAAGTAAGCTACAAAAGGACAAAATAAGTAGCAAAGCTGAGGGATCTTAATGGAACTCCCAGATGGACTCAGATTGGATGACTACGAGAAACCACGAAAGATCATTGTTAACTTCATCAGGAACTATGTCAATCAAGCAGGTTTCGATGGTGTGGTCCTTGGTCTGAGTGGAGGAATCGATTCAAGCCTTGTTACTACACTTGCATGCGAAGCCATCGGACCTGAGAAAGTGCTAGGCATCATGATGCCGGTCGATACAGAAAGGGATGCAACCAACGTTGATGATGCGAAACATCTAGCAAAAACTCTTGGTATTAGACACGAGTTGTTTGAACTGAAAAAAGCAGTAGCTGCTTTTGACCCTCTATCACTTGATAGAGTCGCGCTTGGTAACTTAACTGCAAGACTTAGGATGGTGACATGGTATGCGAGAGCAAATCAGGAGAATAGAATCGTACTAGGGACGGGTAATAAGAGCGAACTTATGGTGGGATATTTCACAAAATATGGAGATGGGGGTTCAGATATACTTCCTATTGGTGAACTCTACAAGACGAATGTCTGGGATTTGTCCAACCACATTGGAATCCCTGAAAGAATCGTGAAGAAGACACCATCAGCAGGTTTGTGGCCGGGTCAAACAGATGAGGGTGAACTGGGTATCACATATCATGAGTTAGATAGCATCCTCTATCTCACTCTTGAGAAAGGACTGACTGACAAGGATATTGTTGAGTGGGGGATTGAAGAGGAAAAGGTGGAGAAGGTCATGCAGCTCATGAAACAATCTATGCACAAACGTGAGGCGTTACCTCGACCGATGATCCGATGAGATATGTTAGTATTGACTACTAAGTTGGCAGTTCCTCTATGGATATCGGGAGTTCCTACTCTAGTAGGGATTAGAAAAGCGAAACGGGAGTGGAAATTCGTATTCTTGAAAAGTATTCTTGAAGTGCATTAATCAGAACCAGGCAATTCAGATTTTTACAGAAAATAGTAGGCTCAAGGTCAGAAATGACACCAATCTGTACACGCCAATAGATATCCTATTTTGATTCCACAATACATGGTGTTTAAACAATGGCATTCGCTAAACTTAGGAGAAAACCCAGTGCTGAACCAGACATGAAGGAACATCTGCAACTAAAGTCGCAAGTAAGGTCTGAAGTTTATAGAACTTCCTTCCAGAGGTAAGCATTGTGTCATCCATCTCAAAAGAGATAACTAAACAAGTTGTACTGGTCGTGTGTAATGCACGACCACACATCCTCTTTTTTCCTTAATCAGAATTCAACATCCTTAGGAATTGTTCATTGGTTTTCAAGGATTCCCAAAAAAATGATAGAGTTGAAGGAAACAAACCTCCAACTCATTGCCTAGGTGTGAACCCCAATCAAGGCTCAAAGGTATAGGATGATAGGTACTCAAGAAATATCGGAACGCAATCTGAGCAAGCTGCTATTTCATCAGAGTAGGATAGGACCCATAACTCAGCAATGATGTTATGCTCGAAGTGTATTGGAATGAAGTAGCCAGGTTGTAATTCGTTTATAGCGTCAACCACCTCTAAATCGGCCATTGATTGACAACCTGGACCCAGTGGTAGTAGGACCACATCCATCTGACCAGTTATCATTTCATACTCGGTGATATTCTTCGAGTCACCAGCATGGAAAATTTTGAATCCATTGATATCAATAATGTAACTTGTCCAGTATGCTTCAGAGGGATGACTTGCATACCTAACGTCGTCGATCCAAATCTCAGTATACATATAGAAAGCAGTGATGTTTATGTTTCCGACTTGAACACTGTCAAGGGGATTGACACCTACACCATCGTGGGTGGCAATTTCAGCAGACATATTCTTTGGAAAGACATTAACCGTGGATGGTTTCTGAAGCATATCGATACATGTGCTGTTGTAATG
>CAZPWM010000035.1:0-6208 GCA_964590575.1 uncultured archaeon | reverse complement strand
ACTGCAATAATTTGGGGTTTATTTGATAGGCTCATGATTCAATAGCCAATACGAGTTTCAGTATTTAAGATGAGTTTCAACGCAGCTTTTTGACAAAATCGACGAACCTTGCGCAGAACCGAGTTGTAATATCATTCAAACTCGAAATAGATATGGAGTTGCGTGCATTGGGAGATTTATCTTCAGTAGGCGAACTAAAACCTAAGACCTGGGGCGGTTTTTGGGACATCTTTGGAGAGGTTCTCGTCGAATTTCTTGAGATTCAAGAGGGTGAGAGCGTCTTCGATATTGGTACCGGTGGAGGTTCAGTGCTCTATCCGCTAGCAAGAAGGGTCGGAGATTCAGGACGAGTTATTGGTGTCGAAACCTGTGACCATTGCGCAAAAGCAACCTCCACAGAAATCGAGAGATGCGGAATCAGGAATGCAGAAGTTCATTTCATGGATGCTCGCAAGGCTATTTTCAAGAGCCATTCTTTCGACTGTGTCACTGCAGGATTTATCGGATGGGATGACTATTTTGATTTCACAACCTTGGAGTATAAGAAACCGGATGAACTGATGAGTGCCATCTGTCGACTCTTGAAACCGGGCGGAAAGTTTGGAATGAGTACTTGGCTCTTGCAGGAAGACCTTGACTGGATGTACGAGTTCTTGACATCACACTCGATTAAGAGCAGACGCAACTATCATGTTGAGAATGAAAAGGGGTGGAGGGTCATTCTGTCGCAAGCAGGGTTCCAGAACATTCGAGTCCACACTAGATCGGTTTCCTATGCTTACGACTCCATCGATTTCTGGTGGAAGGAAATGATGGATTATGACTGGTTGGTTGATGGAAAGAATAGTGATGTGATTGACGACAAGATCAAGCATAACGCGTTCAATTCAATACAAAGTCGTTTGACAATAGATGGTGGAGTTCCATTCAACCGCAAAGCCCTCTTCGTCACAGCAATCAAATAAGTTCAAACACCAAGCTTATGACCCAAAGCTACAGCCAATTCTATTGAGTTTTAATGAACGCGAACGAAACCTTCGAACGCGGAAGACAAGAGATGGAGTCAGGCAGGCTAGAGAAGGCAATTCAGGCGTTTGATGAAACAACTAGTCTATCTCCCTCATCATTCGAAGCATGGTGGGCTTTGGCTAGTGCGTGTAATCTGTTTGGCACTCAGCTTGAAGCTGAGGGAGATTACACACGCGCAAATATGTACAAGATCAAAGCAGCATACTCCTTCGATAGAGCCACTAGGGCGGATTCGTCAAATCCAAAGGCAGAGAAGGCAAAGGCATATGCTCAGACAATTCGAGATGCACAGGCTAGAAAGAAGGAACTTGGCTATTTCTAAATTCCAACATTAGAATTTTATAAGAATTAGTCAATATTGAAATGAGAAACAGGAGAAGGATGTATTTAGTTGGAGAGAGCTTTAAGGAGAACTAGCATCGTTGTACTCCTAGTTTCTATACTGTTTGTTTCATCTATCGCGCTCCAAAGCATGCTAGATCCTAAGGTTCTACCTAGTTTGTATTTTGAAGAGATTGACCAAGGAGGAACCTGTGGCATCCAATCCAGAATCAACTACGTAATTGATGACCTGGAAACTTGGGAAACCCTGTGGACAGATATCCATAACATAAGCACAAGTACTCCGGAGCTCCCATATGTGAATTTCACCAAGGAAATTGTAATCGCGGTCTTCCTTGGGGAGTTTGGTACCGGAGGGTATGTAGCAGAAATCACAAGAATAACACCCTCATTAACAGGTCTTACAGTCCATATCATGGAAACTCACCCGGGAGCTAGCTGTATTGTGACAATGTCAATTACACATCCATACTATATTGTGAAGGCATCGACTATATCGACACAATCTGTTGAGTTTGCATACAACGTGGTCATTCATAATTGTCCATAAAGACATTAGACCATATCCGAATCGCCATCGAAGTCGGGTTCTAATACAACCTCAAACCCAGTGGCGGGTTCTTCTTTTTGAGCTCCCCAGGTTTCTTCTTCTGGAATTGGGACAGGATACGATAGACCCTTACGTATCATGAGAACTCCAACAAACGATACAGTAGCACATATGATGAGAGAAACCGGGAATCCAAAATGCTCTATTGTGAAGCCAATAATGACAATTTGAGGAAGTGCTAGTATCATAGCAACAGTAGGCATCAGTGAATAGACGCTGTTTCGAATTCGATTGGGTATCACATCCAAGAGCTGTCTCTGGGTAAGAATGTTCGCAAAACCTGAAAAAAGACCAGTAAATATGAAAGTACAGAGTAACAATACGATAGGAAGTATGAATTTTTGAGGTATCTCCATGAGAACAATGTCAGTGAATGGAAGTAGTATCTCGATGATTATCGCGCCTTCAGTAATCGGAGGAATAATGATCATCACAAGAGCTAAGAGCAAAAAGAACATAAATCCACACGTCTGAAGTAACCGGAATCGGGGAATCCATTTCTGAGGTTCAAATCTACGAGACCATATACCTGATCGTTCCTCTGCAAAGACACCTGGAATGAACAGAATTGTCCTAAAGCTCGATACGCCAACATCTGTGATAAGATATAGGAAGTAGAAGGGGAATAGAAGCAGATTCCCCCAGACGATGATGGCACTCGTTGCTAAAGTACCTCCGATTATGAACCACTTGACGAATGGGTCAGAAAAGAGAAAACTAACACCCGATTTCAAGATTTCTGTGTACTCACTCATGGTTGGGCGTTTTCTCGCTTCGCTCACCTCTGGGAAGTCTTTGACTAATCTCAAGACCAAAAAGGCAATGAAGAAACAGACGACTCCTTCTAGTTGAAACACCCATTCACGACCATAGATCACTGCGAGTATACTTCCAGGTATCAAGATTGCAGTCGCAAACACCTGAAAGACCATACCAGTTCGTCCTAGGAAGACTCCGTATGATTTTCGATCGTCGTCGTCAGGTACAGCAACTCTGTAGTTGTTATCAAACCAGGCCATCCAAGCCCCACTCTCTTGAGATGCTGCAATCGCCCAGAGAAGGTAAATCAGTACAAAGAACACGAACGGAGTTGTAGATGTGAGGAATGATGTCAAGAAGAATGCAAATGCATAGCACAGATAGGCAGAGAAAATGATCCACCGCTGACCTATCCAGTCCCCTATTGCGCCGGTTGGATAATCAAGTGCTGTCTGAACACCTAACTGGATCATTACTAGAACACCAATGAGAGTAAGACCCTGCAGATACATACCTGGACCTCCACCCAAGGTGTCAGCCACAAATATCATGTAGAACGTACTAGACATCATAACAGTTGCGACAACAATTGGAACTATGCTCAGCAGAATCTTAGCAATGCGAAGGACACGCTCGTTTTCTTCGCTGAATCCAAAGAATGAGGCCATTCGTCCCATTTTCCTGAACCACAGAGCAGTACATCGACTACTTTGATAAAAAACTATGCAAAGGCAACATCTATGCAACAGGTGGACCTGCTCTTATCCTCTCCCGAAGTTCATCGATTCCTGTACGCATACCGTTGATGTCCTCTAGGAACCATGTCGCACCAGCTTGAGACCATGATTCAACTATAGCACTATCTTTTGAGTTGTCAGTCCCAGTGGTGGCACCACATACAACTACATCATAGTCTTTCAGATCCCCTCGCACAGATTTGACTATCTCAAGAGCATCTTCAAGAAGCCGTAGAGTGACTGGCTCTGGCCACTTAGAGTGAACAGGTGCAACGCCATCATAGCGAGCAGCTCTTCTAAATGGTGCTTTGTTTGGAACACCCCCTCCAACCCAGATAGGAATACGTGGTTCCTGTTTTGGTTTGGGAAGGAATGTCATCTCTTCGAGTTGGTAATGCATTCCTTTGAAGGAGAAGGGTTCTCCTGACCAGAGACCGGTGATGATGTCGAGACCCTCATCCAACATCTGCGCACGCTCCTTTATATCACTCACTTCACTAAAATACTCGAACTCAACATCTGGAGGTGCACCAATTCCGACTCCAAGGATTAATCGACCATTAGAGAGATGATCAAGTGTTAGTGCCTCTCTTGCGACCTTCCAGGGTCTCCGTCTTGGTAGAGGAGTGACTAAAGTCCCAAGTCGTATCTTCTTTGTCTTGCATGCAATCGCCGCCAAAGCAATCCAAGGGTCAACGAAGGGAAGGACCATGTCATCCTGTTTGAAAACCAACATGTGGTCCCAAAGGAAGAATCCATCCCATCCTGCATCTTCAGCCTCAACTGCAATTTCAACCAGTGTGTCAATATCACCAAACCAACCAAAGTTTGGGATACATATTCCATACTTCATCGCGAATCCTCAAATGACGAGGTGCATTCAAATGGAGATTAGTAAGCGTTGCTCGGAATTTATGAGTGAAGTTTGATGATTCCATTAATTATCGGTTTCGATCTGTTGTTCTTTGTCCCACCAATCTAGAGTTTTATCAAGCTCCTCCCATCCATAAACTGGTCGAGGTGTTTTCACATAATGAAGTATTGCTAAACCAACAACCAGTAAGATAGGGACAGGAATAGAAAATATAACAGCTAGATTTGGATCACTGATTGCAAAAGGGATTACGAGAAGACCAGTAATTGGAAACTGAATCTCCCCAATTATGCCCACTATGACTGTACGTTTCTTTGTAGTCAATAAACGATAGTATTTGTAAATCTGATAAACAAAAACCAGTCTGAAGAACATAAAGGGCATAGAAATGAGAAAGAAAGCTGCAGTAAATGTCAAACCTGACATTGTCAGGTTAGATATCTGCCAACACATTCCCATGAGATAGATACTTCCAAATTCGATGTAGATATTGAAGGCCGCTGGACCCAAGACAGCGATGACTAACATAACTACTGTAATGGTTGTAGGACTTATGCGCATATCACTGATATCAAGGCCTTGGTGAGGTTTCTTGTGGTTATGGAGCCAGAAGATTATAGCTCCAATAAATACAAAGATGATGAACGCGTCCATCAGAATTAGGAGCGGCTCATTCGGGCCAGGTGGAGGTGGAATATCTGCTTGTTGCATCTCCCATGCTCCTAGTGAAATTTATCTCTGAGAGTTTAAATCATTTTTTAATGAATCTGACTTAGCAATGAATTGGTTTGTTAGATATAACCAGCTGAAAAGTTAAGCAAGGTGTCTTGAACCATTATATGCTAAAACCCTAACAATGATTCTCGCTTCGCAACAGAATCAAGCATTCCTCCACCATCGACATTGACGACCTCGCCAACGATATAGCTAGCTGCATCAGATGACAAGAAAACCACGGTTTCAGCGATGTCTTCTGGTTCTCCGACGCGCTTCAAGGGAACTTCTACATCAATATACCGCTTGACCTTTTCCAGGGTCCATCCTGTTGCTTGCTCGGCCATCTCCTC
Source organism: uncultured archaeon (assembly GCA_964590575.1). GTDB lineage: Archaea > Asgardarchaeota > Thorarchaeia > Thorarchaeales > Thorarchaeaceae > SMTZ1-45. The sequence continues at coordinate 790 of CAZPWM010000035.1, read as the reverse complement.
AGGTTCCCAAGTTCTAATCAACCCGGGAGTGATGCAATTGACATTGATACCAAAGGGTGCCAAGTCAGCTGCAAGGCCTTTCGTCAGTCCAATAATACCTGCTTTACTTGCGGGATACTGTACACCCGAAGAAAGACTTCCATTAACTCCAGCGCCACTGGATATGTTAACTATCTTACCGGATTTTTGATGAACCATCTTCTTCGCAACAGCTCGAGCAAAATTGAACGAACCTGTCAGGTTTACAGCAATGACCTGATCCCAGGTTTCTTGAGGTGTGTCAGTAACTAGTGCATATCCACCTGAAATGTACGCATTATTCACTAGGACATCAATGTGCCCGTATTTTTTGAACACCTCTTCAACCATGGCATCAACAGCGTGTACATCAGAAACATCCACTTTGAACGCAACCGCTTTGAATCCCTTCGCTTGAATTTCCGAAGCAACTTTCTCGGCGCCTTTACCATTGATATCGACGACAACCGCCGTAGCTCCTCTCTTTGCAAACGCCCATGCTGTGGCAGCCCCAATCCCTCGTGCTGCACCGGTTACGATAGCCACTTTGTCTTTGAATTCCAAATTATCGCACCTTTTAGTTTGAGTTCACTGAATCAAAACTCGCAACCCCCTATTAGAAAATAGCGAATCATGTAAGAATCACCGCACATGGGAAACTTCAAGAGAATTTAACAAGGAACTGTTGAAATACTGTTCATGACTCAATGGTGACAATAGCCATGATAGAGCGGCACAAATTCATCGACAAAAGAAAGTTGTCGGGAGTATT
>CAZPWM010000034.1:0-30729 GCA_964590575.1 uncultured archaeon | reverse complement strand
TGCCATGAACTATTCCTTGAGGGCCAATATACATCCAACCACCAGCTGTCATTTGGCCGTAATTCGCCACACCCATAGCTGCTGCGTGGTGAAATCCGTCAGGTGTATCGAACATTCCAATCATGAGGCCGTTTGTGGTAATTGCACGTGGCGCATTGGAATGTGACGGGAAGAGTCCCACTGGATGCCCGGAACTGACTATGAGCGTCTGTTCATTGGTCATAGTTTCCAAGTACTTCTTTACTAGTGAATACTGTAGCCAATTTTGGAAGGTCTGCCCACTTTCACCATACGTCACGAGCTCGTATGGATAAAGAGCAACATCAAAATCAAGATTATTGTCAATCATTACTTGGAGCGCTCGAGCTTCTAGGATGCCTTTGTACTCGTTAACAGGCTTGGCTTTGATAGGACCAGCTGGACGATATCGATAACCGTAGATACGACCCATTGTCATGAGTTCGTCTAGAAATTCAGGTGCAAGAATCTCATGAAGATTCTCAGGCACATAACGGAGTGCGTTCTTTACAGCCACAATAGTGTCAGCTGGTGATAGGTCAAACCCTCGATTTGGAGCCCTGCGATACCGTGAATCAAAGACAGGTTCAGGAGGAAGATCTGATGAGAGCTTGATGGTCATTGCCTTGGAAATATCGAAACTCATGGAAACACATCCATAGGTGCTGTTTCATTATGAGCTAGCCCCGCATAAAAAACTCACTGGGAGAGTTAGCACTAATTACAATGAAGGAGGTATGAGTGCTTTGAACAAACTTTCTGGAGGCGGGTCATCAATCTCAAGATATGCAGTCCATAAACCATCTCTGGACATTTCATCCAATGTTAGCCCTTCTTCATCAAGACGGAGAAGATACTCCAGATGTTTGATGAGAGATTGGATGTCGTTCTTCACTTCATTTTCAGAACCAGGATCTTTTTGCGAGGGAAGAGAGACCTCTACTTCAATCCTCCATTTCTCATTGGTATCGGAATCGCAGACTAAGAGAATTCGAACCCAATCATTTTGACAGAGTACTGAGATTGACTCCTCGTCTTTGATTGCGTTTTGTTTAATCATTGCCTGTTCGCACGTGGATTTCAACTCAGAGAAAGTCAACATTGTATAGTACTACTCCTTACTAACTGATTACTTAACCACTTGATTATACAAAGCAAAGACTGCTCTTGCCCTCTCATGATTTACCACGTAGAGGGTTCGACGCATATCACCAAGATTTGGAACTTTAGCACAGAGATCTGTGTCTATTAAACGGTCCAAGGCAAAAGTAACGGTCCGGAGAGGCACATTAGCTTCCTTGCTGATCACCCTTGGGGTTTGAGGCCCTGTTTTCGACAGAAATTGCAGAATGTGAAGTGCACTTTTTGGTAGTCTTACTGAGGGTAGCATAGGTATTCACCACAATAAAAAGAAGAACACACTTTGGCTATGTATTAGCGTCATGTCCTAGGTTCAGGTTTCTTCGCAGTTGACTGAGCTCTATCGCAGTTTTCTGAATCAACAGCTTCCGAAAAGAGTCGTAATGAAAATGGCCGAAGACGTTGCCTTTTTTTGGACGTAGAAAGTTTGTGAGGGGTAGGTCGTCAACAACCATGATTGATGAAATCACTTCTCTCATGCAAGAAATGATACGAAACCGCTGCGTGAATCCCCCCGGTGGTGAGATGAAATCAATTCGTACCATTGAGCGATATCTCTCATCATTTGGAGTCGAGCCAGAGATTTTCGAATCTGCGCCTGATAGGGGAAATCTATTTGCTATCATAAAGGGGTCTGGAGAGAAACCAAGTCTCATGTTGGGCCCAGGGCATGTAGACGTAGTTCCTGTTGAGAATGAGGATGAGTGGACTGTTCCACCGTTTGATGGAGTTATCCAAGATGGTTGTATCTGGGGAAGAGGTTCTTTGGATATGCTCTATATTGTTGCATCTCAGACCGTAGTCTTTGCTCATCTGCATTCAGAAGGTTTCAACCCAAAAGGAGACCTCAAACTACTGGTAGTTGCTGACGAGGAAGTGGGAGGGGAACTAGGAGCAAATTGGATGGTGCGAAACCATCCAGAAAAGGTCAAGGTGGATTATCTTGTAACTGAAGCAGGGGGGGACCCCTTGGGTCCGAATAAGGTATCATACATTTATGGAGAGAAGGGAACTGCATGGACAAGAATGAGGTTCAAAGGCGAGGAAGGGCACGGCTCAGCTCCGTTCAGGTCAAATAACGCAGTTGTAACGATGGCAAAGGTGATTCAGCGAATCAGAGAATATCAGCCCCCGCGAGATACGACAATCACTAAACCTTTCCTGAGGGCTATGGGAATAGGAATAACCACACGAGCTTTGATGAACCAACCGCGTCTATTGGGATTCGTGCTTAACCGGTTAGCAAATAGTGGGAAGGGGAATGCTGCATTTATCCATTCACTCAGTCAGATGACTTGGTCGCCCAATGTATGTCAAGGTGGTGCAAAGACCAATACAATACCTGGAACAGCTCATTTGGATATAGACGTTCGAGTACTCCCAGGTCAAGATGAAGAGTATGTTCAAGAGCACTTCAAAAAAGCACTCGGACCCTTAGCAAAAGAGGTCGAGATTGGCAGAATGCCCTCTGATGAGGGAGGAACATTCACATCGGGATCGATGAGCGATGCAAACTCTTCATTTGTAGAGGTGATAAGCTCAATCGTCCAAGAGATTAGAGGACCCGAATTCACAATGGTCCCATTGATATCACCCGGAGCCACTGATTGTCGCTTCTTTAGAAAAGTCTGGGATACTCAGGCATATGGTTTTGCCATCCATGATGGAACTATTGACCTTGCAACACTACTCGGTATGTTCCATGGGACTGATGAAAGAGTACCAATTCGTACACTAGAGATGACAGCTAAGGGATATATAGAACTCGCCAAGAGGTTCTTGTCTTGATGAAAGAAAGAGGTTAGTGACTGTGAGTAGTGTCTGGACCAAAGCGAGAAAAAACACACCCGAGATTGATTGTGGTCTCTGTGGTTTCACTACCTGTGGAGCTTTCGCACGGTCATTTGTTGTGGGTAATACCAAGATTTCGTCCTGTCCAGTTCTTAGCCTGAAGCAATTTACTCAGCAGCGAAATGAGCTAGAAACCCTTTCAAATGAAGTAAGAAATACTGAGAAACCAGCCCCTGAACAACCAGAGGGTGGTGTTCTCCTATCAAAACCTTGTATGGATTCTCCGGACCTTCTAATGGCGGAGATGAGAATCTTCAATGGGGTGAATCCAGGGGAACCAATGAAGTTTGGTGTGCTTGATCCTGCAATACTCTGCTGGTTATTGGATTGTGTTTCTTCAAGGTACGAAAACATGAGGTGTAGTAAGGAGCTTGCCTACGCGTGGGGAGATATGGAAGAAATCAAGGTCCACATCCTTAGAGATGGGAGGGTGAGGATGCGGAGAGCTAGAGGAGCTGAGCATGCACTTAATTCATTCAAAATCATAGAACGTACTGTGTTAGGTGCAGTGATTTGCAACTGTTGTGGCCAAGACCTATTCGCAGTTCTAGCGGGATTAGCTAGGCCTAAAGAAAAGCAACATACGGTATTGGGAGCTGGTAGTACTCTTTCCCTCAATCAGGAATTGGTCGACTGGACTCCACAAAAAGATACGGTAGAAACCAAACCTATCACTCAAATGATTGATCTTGTTGATTCGCTCTACTCAAATCTGATGGACCAGATTGACTCCTCAATCTCAGGGACATATAATGCTGACCACGTATCAGACACCCGGTCCAAGATATGTAAAATCATTAACCTAATTGTTGACCCATTGATTCAAGGTACTGAAGTTGTATTCCTGAGAGGACTTGCACTTGCGTTCTTCATTGACAATGCAATGATCGGTTTGAGTTCATTGCATCAACTGCTAAAAAACAAACAGACAGACCAATCTTTCATTGTTGAGCTACTGAGTGCGGCGAGGAACATGTCTCTTCGAAACTATGATCTAGACTCATTGAGTGTTTCAGAAATTCTTCCACTGGCACACATTGCTAGGGTTGAAAGAGCAATACAGCTCTTTGCCATTTGGAAGAAGGTATGACTCACACTATTTTACGCCATACAAGAGGTGACACACTTGACATGTAAGGAGTGTCTTTGTATTTTTCCAGCAGAGTCCTTGCTTGTTCGATATTCACGTGATACTTTGGACGACGCATATCACTCAGATTCGGAATCCTGCGTAAAATCCGCTCACGCAACAGTTTCTTGAGCGCAAAGCTCACTGTACGAGGAGCCATATCTAATTTGGCACTGAGCTCCTTTGGGCACATTGGTCCGTCACAAATTAACGTACTTAAGATTGTAAACGTGCTTCGGGGAGTTCTTCCTGCTTTAATAGACAATTCTGTTAGTCCTCCAACATCTTTTCAGTTGTGCATGCATTATCTTGATAGAATATCTATTTGCGTGAAACCAATGGGTGTGAAAATTACAGGAGGAGTCATTTAGGAGCTAAAAAACGAAGTGTGTAATGCGGATTTGCGCAATCGCTTCAAATATGGACAATCTCCCAAAACATATCAGGTACCCCGTGGTAGTAGGGTTTGGTGTGTGGATTGGCAGGGATTGTGTTCTTCAGAACTACGATGCTCCAAGAGATTGTTGAATTCTATGTGAGTGATGTTGGTATGCATGTGTGGTTAGAGCAAGAGGATTGTATTATTCTTAGTCACGGCAACCTCCTCCTAGGATTCTGTCAACGTGAGCCTTCTGAGGTTGAAGGCATGATTACATTCTTCTACTCTTCGAAGGAGGATGTTGACGCGATGTATAGCATGCTAAGCCATATCGCGACCTCACAACCCACAACGAATGAGAAGTACCAGATATATCAATTCTTCGCGCTAGACCCAGAAGACAGAGCTTTGGAGTTCCAAGCCTTTCTTCATCCAATTGAACCAATTGGTTTCTAAGTTTGACTTTAAAAACTGGCGGACAAAACCATCTGGCTAGGACCAACTATATCGCAACGAGAGTGCTATTCTCAACGGACCAGCCAAGTTCCTTTGCGGTTTTGAACGCTTCACTCGATTCATTATATTTCCCAAGAATCCATAGAAGAATACGTAGTTTGTTCCAGAGATCGGGATTTTTCTTGTCTGTTTTTATCTCAGAGCGCACACGCGATTCCAATTTTTTGTATTGTTTCTTCTCCATTCGTCGAGATTCTTCAGCTTTCTTGAGCACCTCTTGTATTTGTTCACTTAGAATCCCGATTGGATGGTTCAGGAATTCATCAGGTCTATCTCGCATGAATGTGTTGATTGCAAAGCTTGGTGTGTCCTTCACTTTCCAAAGTTTCCCAGAAACCAATTGCGATTCATAATCAGACTGCATGAACTCCATTAACGCAACTAAGTTTTGAGTCACAGTATGACCATCACCAAGAGTTTTATTGCACCAATCTAGCTCACGATAAACAAGCTCAGATCCTACTGTATAGAGAACACTAGGTGTGGCATCAATCTTTTTCAAATCATTTAGGAGGTCTTTTACTTTGTATTGTTTTCTCTTTGGTAATTTTGCAGGCACTGAGATTCACCCACCTATGTTGGCTAGTTTATTGTCACAATAGTTGATAAATTAACTCAGCGTGTAGCTTTCAAATGAACCAGCAGATCATTCATCAATTCTTCGAACATATTCTTCAATATCGAACTTTCTTCGCAGCCCATTAGCATTCATGTACCTTACTTTGCCAAAAATTTCTCGTTCTTTCCAGGCCCTGTCATGTTTTCCAAAACACCAAGCTACGCCAGCGTCCAATAAAGAACATATTGTCCATTCTTTGCTGCTTTACTGTTCAAAGGGCGTATTCTGTCTGGGCTAATCAATTCAGGTTGCTTTTCTTAAGAGACCTTAATGAAGAGTTAGGTTTCTAGATTGGTAATTCCCAAAGCATCCAAGTGGGCAATGACATGAATAGACGCACGTATACAACTAAGACTAGAACAAGAAATGAAATAATCACGACAGCCCAGTCACGTTTCCTGAATTTTAGGACAGTCATATAAGTCCGGTGCGCACTTGCACCAAACCCTCGGGACTCCATACTTTCAGCTATTGAAAGAGCGCGGCGGATTGACACAATTATCAGTGGTACAATGATGGGGACAATGTTACGAATCCGCTTGAGTAGGTTTCCTTTGTCGAGCTCAACTCCGCGGGCTTTTTGAGCATCCATTATTGCATATGCTTCTTGTCCAAGAGTTGGGACATACCTCATTGCCATGCTCATAGCAAATGCAAATTCAAAACGAACCCTCATCTGGATCAAAGATTGCGATAACTCGTCAGGATGTACTGTCAGAAAGAATATTGAGAATGAGGTCATTAATGCCACGAGTCTAAGTGTGAGTGCAATTGAGTGAGAGAAAGGATTGGGTTGTGTCGATAGTAATGTATTGAAAATGATAATGAAGATGAGTAAAACGGAAAGACCCTTCATACTGCGGGACCATCGACGAAGCGATTTAGCAGCACCAATAATTGGCACTAAGCAACAGAATATAATTAGTAGAGGAATAATAGAAAGAAACAGTAATGATACCAATGCTAAGACAATACTCATGAACAATTTTGCTCTGGGATCCAGTCGATGAATCACAGAATCTTGGCGAGTATATTGAAAAATCTCAAGGAACGAGATCTCACCCACCTCCTAGCACTTTCACCACGACCGCTTCTAGATCGTCTATCAAGGTGAGTCTCTCTGTAACTTCAGGGAACACCTTGTGAAGACATCGCGCGGTTTCAGTTAGCTGTGGTCTTGTAAGAGAACATCTCTCTAATACATCATCATTACTCAGAACGGAGTTTGTAGGACCATCTGCAATAATTCTGCCATTGGCCATAGCAATAGTGCGAGGGAAATTTTCAATCACAAACTCGATGTCGTGAGTGACCACAATCACTGCTTTGCCTTTCTCATTCAACTCACCGAGCATCTTAGCGAGATTCTCTTTTTGCCTTGCATCTTGCCCAATTGTTGGTTCATCTAGGGAGAGGATTCTCGGTTCGGTGGCGAGGACTGATGCAAGTGCGACTCGCTTTCGCTCTCCTCCTGATAGTGTGAAGGGGGATCGTTCTGAGAGCCCCTCAAGACCAAGATTATTGAGTGTGCGATTACAGCGTGCCTTAGATTCTTCTTTTGAATACCCCAAGTTCTCAAGACTGAATAGAACCTCTCGTTCCACACTGTCTAGGAAGAGTTGATGATCAGGGTTTTGCATAACAAGCCCTATCTCACGAGCTAGTTCTGCAACAGAGAAATGTTTTGTATCTACACCATCCAATATCACTCGACCCTGATCTGGACGAAGCAGACCATTGAGATGCTTCACGAGTGTAGTTTTTCCAGCACCATTACTCCCAACTATTGCGATTCTTTCACATTCATCGATTTGGAGAGATACTCCACGTAGAGCTGTATACAATCCGTCGTAGGCGAAGTGTACATCTTCGAGCAGTATCATCTCTGTTTCGCCTCCTGTACGAGTATCGCTAGTTCTGCACCTGTAAGTGGAACTTTGTCGAGGTTGAATCCTCTTTGTTTCAGACGTTTGTAGAGCTGTGTTGCTTTTGGAATTCCCACTCCAATCTCCTGGCATATATCCATAGATAACACATCTCGTGGCTCACCATCTGCTACAATGCAACCCTGATCCATCAGTACAACACGTGATGCATCCTTTGACACCAAATCTAAACGATGTTCAACAAGCACAACTGTCAGGTCGCGTCTATTCAAATCTGCAATCAAATCAAGAATCGTTTCAGCACTTTGTGGGTCAAGGTTGGAGGTGGGTTCATCTGCAACGAGCACTTTTGGTTTAAGGGCTAGTGTTGCTGCTATAGCTACCCTCTGTTGCTCACCACCAGACATCTCATGGGGATGTTTCTCCCGCAGATGTTCAAGATCCAACATATCAATGAGTTCGTCGACTCTTCGACGTATTTCAGTCGGTTCAACGCCCAGATTCTCGGGACCGAACGCAATCTCACGCTCGACATTCAATGTCACTAATTGATTCTCTGGTTGTTGAAACACTAATCCTGCGATTGGCGCAAAATCGGCAACATTGTGCGCCCTAGTGTTCTTTCCATCAACTGTTACATTCCCGGCGATGTAACCACGATGAAATTGAGGAACTAGGCCATTGATAGCTCTACACAGAGTTGTCTTACCACAACCACTAGGTCCAGTGATAACAACGTACTCACCATCTGAAATATTGAGATTTACCTTCCGGAGTGCTAGAGAGTCAGCTCCTAGATACTTGAAACTGAAGTCTATAAACTCTATCAAGGGCACTCTAAGCAATCTCCTATGTTGAACTCCCGTCAGAGGCATTTTTTGCTTGAACAGCCTCCCTAATGAGCTCTACCGAACGCTTCATTGCCTTCTCGAGGTTCTTTTTTCCATTAGCACCAGCAGCGTTTGCGTGACCCCCTCCTTCGCCCTCTATAAGTTGTCCTAGGGGTTCCATCACATCAGAACCTAAACTGACTCCTGTCATTTCAAAGAATTCTCTTGTACTGCGTGAACTAAATCGAACAACATCCTTGGAAGGGTTTCCACCAACAATGGCCACGTCTGCACCTAGTTCAATAAGTCCACGACACGCACTTGCTTCAAATGCATTGATCTTAGATAAGGCTATGATCCAATCATCGACGAGATGCACTTTCACTCTACCTGCTGCTTTTAGTCGAGCGATGCTTTCGGATCTATCAGGTTTAATTAACAGAGATCTCACGCATTTTTCATAATTTGCACCTGCTTCAATGAGCTCAATAGCTGTCGCTAGTGTTTTCGAGTCTGCATAAAAGAAACGACGGGTGTCAAAAATCATACCCGTCAACAATAAGTTAGCAGTGTTGGAATCAATCTGAACATCTAGGTCAGAATATACCTTCACCATAATCTCGCATGTAGAAGACTTGTCTTCAGACAATATTTGATGCTCTGCAATTAGGTCAATCTCAGGATTTCGTTCATGATGGTCAATAACTATGGTCTTGCTGGGATTTTCTGGTATATGTTGTAGTGTAGTTCCTAGCTGGAATCTACTATTTGTATCAAGAAGAACTAACAAGTCATGACTCAGTTCTGGAGTTCTTGCAATCTTCAAATCTGGCTCGAATACTTGTAAAACCTGATTCGAAAGACGGCTGGTATCATCAGCTACTAGTTGAGGGGCACCATCAGGATTGAGTATTTTGTAGAGTCTTGCAAAAGCAATCATTGAACATACAGCGTCAGGATCGGCATTCTGGTGTCCAAGAATGAGGGGATTACGAGAGTCTTTCAGAAGAAGTTCTAGATTCACTTTTTCTTCATCTCCGTTAGCTGATTTTCGAACCAATCAACTCCAAAGTCTACTGCTTCTTGCAATAAATCATCAAGTGAATGGCCAGTGTCGAACAGTTGGTCTATTTCAAGCTGGACATCTAGGTCTAGCTGATCCTCCACATATTCCAAAGTACAGCTAACGAACAAAGTATCAATACTCTTCTCAGGAATCTTTGTCAGAATGAACTTACTGACTTGTGCTTCGCACTCTTCTGCTAGATTTTCAAGGACTTCCTCAGACAGATTAGGAAGCCCTATACTAAGTGTAGGACTCATCATTCTCACTGAAGACGAAGATTACGTTTGGAAAGCTCAAGCTGGATGTTGTTCTCAAGTTGTGTGAGTTCTGGTGTGAGCGTTTCGAGCTTTTTCTTTGCTTGTGCCATGCTTTTATCAAGGCCTTTTACTTCAGTTTCAAGCTCGTCAACCATAGCAATCTTTTCAACTCTGAACATGACTTGCCCCACAGCTTTGTAGGTAATTGTGTCATCAGGTTGTTTTTTTAGATTTTCAAGTGTTTCATTTATTTGTTTGACCCGTTCCGCATAGGTTTCAACCATGTTAGTGAATGCTTCGTGTTGACGTTTCAGATTGTACAACTTCCGAATGTCAGAATCCAATTCCGGGGGTATGTTTTGTGCCATAATTGATGCGCTCCTGTTCTCACATAAGACTCGTTTCAGACTGCGCCCTATGATTTGGGACTTAAGCGTTTTGATTGGTCTGTATCAGCCAACATGCTCGATTGATTTGATACATGCAGAAACCCATGCAATATAGGAGTTCATTGCGGCTCGTAAAGCGGTAATGTCTGTAGCCTCAACTGTAATTATCAGAACGGTGTCTCGCAACGAAACTTGTGTTGTGGCTCTATCTGAGGGTCCTGATTTCGTTTCGGGCAAAAGAGCGGCTAGTAGTATTTCGGCAGTCCTTTGGGAATCGAGCGGAATCTCAATCACTGATTTTCCACCAATAATGTTTGAACTCATCTTACTCCATTCTCCTAATCGATGTTACTCTAATCCTCGGACCGATTTCAATTCTATTTCCAGAGTTATAATGTGTCCAAAGTATCTTTTCAGAAGGCAGGTCTTCTAACCAAATCAATGACCAATTTGATTCAACCTGTACATCCTTAGGATCTGCAATCTCCTGTATTTTGGTATTGAGAAATGAAGCTAGAACAACTCCGAGCTCCCTTGTTTGATCACTACTTCCAGATTTTATAAAGACTCCAGATATGCCAATCAATCTTGTACTCTTGACAGGATTGACCTCACGTCGGAGTTTAGCACTTTCTATCTTTATCTTGACGACTTCAAGTCCAGTAGAGGTTGTGAAAACAAGTAATCGGGGATTCCCTTTCCACATTGATATTACTAAAGCAGCATTTGCACCAGATTGCATGACTCGGGCTGTAATTTCAGTAAGCCCCATTCCCCCACGATTGAATCTCTCAGTTCCAGGAAGAACTGTCCATAAATCACGTGCAAAGGAACGCACTCGATTGGAAGTCTTCCGGGAAGTTGTGATTAATAGACTAGAGTTAGGCAAGATAATTCGGCCTGGAATCACTCTTCTTTGGTAGAAGTTACCGTATCATCAGTAGTAACTGTTTCTGCATCAATGACTACTTCCTCTCTTTCAACATTGGGGAGGAAATCAACAGCTTCTTCGATGTCTTCGTCATCACGAAGTGCGAGAAAGTCACCTGAAACACGTTGAGCAATGGCTCGTTTAGCGGCCTTTCCAGCATCAGTATAAGGAACGTAGGCTCCGCCAGCAAATAGCAAATCGCATTTGCTGCACACCCAAAGTCCTACAGCTTTCCTTTTCAGTGCTTTTGTGGCACATGCGGGACAACGGGTTGGTTCCTTCCTCCGGTTATCAATGTCAAGGACCCTGCGGCGTAGCTTTGCACCATACCTTGATCCGTATCTTCCTGTGCTACCAACCTTCTTGGTTCGTGCCATTTTCTGGTCTCCTAGTTTTAATTACTTCACGCCCATTTGAGGTGAAGTCGGATTGCTGGAACCTATCAGTCGCCCAACAGTTTCTCTTATTATCTTTCCTATCCGTAAGCATAAAACAGATGGTTAGGAATGATACCTAACCACCTTATTGTGCTTATTCTACTGTTTTTACAGCTTCTTCGATTGCTTTCTGGATGTCCTTGGATGTTTCAAGAGCCATTTCCATAGCTTGGTCTACCTGCTCAAGGGATATTGGACCGGATCCACCGCCCTTCTGCATGGCGGTAAAGTTGCTAGCTTTATCAATTGCCATTGTTAATCTACAGTCTTGGACAAACTCTTCTTTCAGTATTGTATCGATGATCAGAGTTTCATCAATCTTGGCCACCGTGTGCTCGACAGCAACATTGTTTATTGGTAAAGACAATAGTTCTCCTGTAGCTACAACCTTACTATCTTCCACCTTCATCTCAGGATATTTTGTAGTGAGTAGGGCTGCATTGACAGCAATTGATGATGCATCGATAAGGTTACCATCGTATTCCATGGGATAGATGTCTGCAAAAACCATGTAGACTTTCTTACCTTCCTTGATACAGAGCTTCTTTGCATCAACGGTTCCAGACTCTCGTACTCCTCTATCGACAATTCGAGCAAGTTCGATAGCTTCCGCTTTGGGAGGCCCCAGCTCGAACAGTGGTGATGCAATGGGAGACATCTCAGCAGAAACCATGGTTACTCCCTCATCAGGAGAATCCGGATAGGGCTCTCCAACAAGAACCTTAACGCCTGTAACTACGGATGTGTCACCTAGTCTAACAAGAGCTGAACCTTCAGCCTTCGCTGGTACTACATTAACTTCAATCTCAAGGTCACGATACTGATTGAATGCTCTACCATCAATTCGCTCACCCTTCCGAAGAAGGTCTGAAATGAACTCACGGTCAATGTGACTAATTGTTTCCGTACTATAATCACCCATTCTACTCATCCTCCATTAGTTCTGCTTCGCCAAGATCTGTTTCCATATCATCTTCGAAGCCATCATCCTCATCATCATCATCACCGTTATCGGGTGTCTTCTTGACGTACTCTCGTCGAAGAGCCTCCTTTTGTAGTTCATGAAGATACTTGCAAGAGTTTATTCCCATCTGCATTGCTTCCATGAGCTCCTCACGAGTGAATGACCCGTCTTGCTGCAAAAGTGTAATCTCTTCTGTTTGGGGGATAATAGCCATTGGCACATCACCCTCACCGTACTTGTCTTCCTCATCACCTAGGTCTACAAGGAGTTTTCCATCAGCTTTACCAACAGCTACAGCAGGTATCAAGCTCCTCATCGGAATTCCTGCGTCAGCTAGCGCTAGCGAAGCAGCATTTATTGCAGCACATCGGGTGCCTCCGTCAGCTTGTATCACCTGGATGAAGATATCTACTACGGCTTTTGGAAAATCCTCAAGAAATAGTACAGGCTTCAAAGCATTTGCGATAACCATGGAAATTTCTTTCTCTCTGCGAGATGGAGCTGGTCTCTTTCTATCAGGTACAGAAAATGTGGCCATTCGATATTCAACTCGTAGATATGCTCTATCATTCAATGTCAAATGCCTTGGATGTAGCTCTCTTGGACCATAGACACCAGCGATGATGTAGGTCTTTCCTTGACGTATTGATGCTGAGCCATCAGCTTGTTTGAGTACACCAACCTTTAGCTCAATTGGTCGCATTTCATCAGGTCTACGACCATCTACTCTCAAGCCCTCAGGACTGATTAGAAAATCGGGCTTTGTTTCAGGACTCATTATTCACTCACTTCCTCTGTCTTCTTCTCATCTTCTTCTTCTTCTTCTACTTCAGCCTCAGCCTCGACCACTACTGGTTTTTCTTCCTCAGCTTCTGTCACGACCTCAGGCTCAGGTTCCAATTCTGATTCGGATTTAATATCAGAACTATCATCTTGAACACTGACTTCTTCCGGATTAACTTCTTTTTCTGAAGCACTACTACCCTTGATAATAGCCATCTCTTCTGCAAGCATCTCACTTATCCGGTCTGTGAGTTTGGATGTATGTGCTTGAGCCTCGATGGTTTTAAAGGCCTTAATCGCAAGCCTCAAAACTTCCGTGCTGGGAGCCTGCAACCAAATTCGCCCATTCTGGCCCACCATAGTATCGATATTCAAGTGATCTTGAATCACGTTGATCATAGACCCTCTTCTACCAATTATTCTTGGTATTTTAGCAGGGCTCACATCTAGGATCATCCCACCTTGGAGTACCCTAAGACCACGTCCCTTCATTCCAAGGAACGGACCACTACTTCTGTCAAAAGCAATTACTTCTGCAGCGATTACATCTCCGATATTCATGTACTCTGAGATGTCATCAGAATATGGCCTCCTTAACGCATTATTTGCATGGAGAGATGCACCATAGGGACCACCTATGTCCACCTTCCAATTGTTACCTGCTACTATGGTTATTGTTCCAATTACCAAATCTCCTTCCTTGGGGATGTAGGCACCCTCTAGAGCGACCACTTTTACCGTGTTTCCTCTGAGTTCTGCTAGACCCACTAGTGAGGAGAAAATCTTGCCGTCCTCATCATATGTGCCGAAGGAGGCTCTATACCTACCCTCTGCAAGTAACTGACCAGGGACAACTACTTCTCGTTTCTGGAAATATACTGCCAATAATTTATTCCCTCATTTTGTAATATTTCTAATCTTTTGATTACTTATCCTTCATTCATGCTCATCTGATGACTTCGATTCTGATTTGCCCCTTCGTCAGTTTATTGAGTTCATCATAGAGTTCCTGTCTTTTCTGCGCAGGAAGCTCAACAAGCCCAGTCCATGAGCCATCTTGGCCCCATGATTGCGATTTTATTACACCCGCTTTTGCTACCATGTTGTACCCCTTTCCAGAGAAAGAGGCAGGTAGGGTGATTTGTAATTTCACACTCTCAAAGGAGAGGGGTATAATCACACGGAGTGCCTTCACAACAGTCGGAATCTGTTCATCCACACTAATGAATGGGTCAACACGCACTTTCGCTTCTTCCATAGCCTGTCGAATTCTATCAGGTGGATGAGGATGACCAGTCTGGGGATTCATAGCTCGTTTTGCAATGTTATCAATAATGGTCTCTGTCTTCTCCTCAACGAGTTGCTCTCTCTGTTCATGTGTTAATCTGAATTCACCCTGTTTGATAATCTCTGGGGCGATGTCAAAGATTTCATCAGATCCAAACGCATCTTTCACGAGACTGTCAGTTGCACGTTCACCTCGTTTAGCATCCTCATAGACATCGTATGACTTTAGAATATCTTCAAGAGGAACGTCTTCCCCACGCCTGTAATCAAATGCAAGATCCGGATCTACGAACAGTTCGAATCGAAGGTGACCTTTCTGTATTCCAATGACTACTGCGTCAAGTTCAATCCATTTGTCACCTGTCTTCTTGCCGGATCCTCCACCCATCATTTGTAGGTCAACTCCTATTCTATAGTGGACTTGGTAGGTTGAAGAAAGCTCTTAATATCAGAACTCGATAATTTTTCGAAAGTTCGTGTTTTTACTGAGATTTTGGCAATCTCAACATTATCAGCATTCAGGTCCTTCTCACTGGATTCACGAAGTGCACCTATAGCAAGCTCAATAGCGGCGTTCAAGCTCATTTTCCGATTATATCTCTTCTCAAGATACTCACTAGCTTGCGAGGCGCCCCTACCAATGATTGAAGCTAAAAAGCCCCAATATGTGCCAACGGGGTCTGTGACATATAATCTGGGCGATCCATCATGGTCGACCGAACCAATTATCATGGCAACACCGTATGGTCTTGCACCTCCTCCCTGAGTGAATTGTGCCTTTATGTCGCAGATGTGCTCTGCTAAAGCTTCTGCAGGTACAGGTTCTTCGTATGTCAACCAGTACGACTGCGCTTTGACTCTTGCTTCTGCTATTAACTTTCGGGCATCAGCCATCAATCCAGATGTAGCAACAGCAACGTGTTCATCTATCTTTGATATTTTCTCTACACTATCGGGTTCTTGCAATGGCAGAACTTTCTTCTCTGCAAGAAGAATGATTCCGTCCTCTACAAGAATGCCTATTGACGTCGCACCCTGCTCGACTGCTTTCTTTGCATACTCAGCAGCGAATATTCGTCCATCAGGACTGAAGATGCTGGTACTCATATCGTACCCAGCGCCAGAGATCCCAAACACAGTATCTTCCTCCAAGCAGTCATCAGAACACTACGGAAGTCAGAACAGTTCCAAAGATATTCAATCCAACAATTCCGAAGAGTTGCAAAGACTCCTTTGCTACCAGCCAAGGGCATTCATACCACTAGGCTCTAACTGGCAAACCCAGACCTATACTCATAAAGCTTATGGTGTACACTCATTCCCTGCAGAACAGGATAACCCTTCGCAGGGCATTCAATCTTTACTCCTGAAGTAGGTAAAGATAGACTACGAATCCAAGAGAGAGAACCAAAGTTGCAGCGCCAACAAAAAGGTCGAACATTGCAACTGTGATGAATCCAATGAATATGAGAATAGCAATTACCTCAACCCAACCAGCCCTAAAGTTAGTTAACATTAGTTTTAGGTTGATGACAGTCACAGAAAGGAATATGAAAACCATAACCATTACTAGAACTTCGATAAGAACTGTAAGAGCAGGGTTCATGTCGTTTATTGCACCAATAGGGCTTGTATCAATGACCTCTGGTGAAGACCAGGCCCAAAAGGTAAGTCCAAGGATTAGAAACACTGCAGTGAGTAGTACTGTAATAATCATGGACCGTATCATTTCACTTCTTTCGGGGATTTCATCGCTCACTGTTCTTCGCACCGACCTTGGAAATCGAGGATTTGTGTTTCACTCTTAAACATACCGACACAGAACTATCTCTTCCGAATGAATACCATTAAAGCTGCCACTATTACTGCGCAGCCACCAATTCCAAAGTAAATCAAAAAGCTTTGATTCTATCCTACTCGTTCCACTGTAAAATCAAGAGCCATCATATAGAGAAGCCTTTCGTGAGAACTATTCACAACATTCAATGTTCATGATCTTTTTTGTGCTCATGAACGGTTGCTTGTTCAAAGACTTCCTCTAAATCTCCGGACTTCGGTTGTATATCATCAATTTCTACATGAACTCTCTCACGGACTCGCTTTATTTGGAGGGCTAGTAGATATGAGAGAGCGGCTAGAATGCCTGCAATTGCACTTGGGGAAACAAAGACTGCAAACGATATTGCTAAACCTACAAATTCTGCTATGAGGGCAATAAAGAACACAGAGAGAATTACTCCACGAACTGATTTTACTAGTTCATTGGATGCGGCTGCAGGAGCAACCATTATCGCATAGACAAGTATAGCTCCCACCGCCTTCGTGGCAATGGCGATAGCAAGAGCTGAAACAACGAGCATTAGGTAGTGATATGCACGTGCATTCATCCCATGTGCGATTGAGCCCTCCATATCAACACTGACGTATACAAACTCCTTGTTGAACATCAGAGTGATAAATCCTAGTAGAGCCGCAGTACTCGCTAGCATAATGACGTCAAAATTGTTCAATAGTAGAATATCGCCGATTAGGTAACCCCATATTTGGGGTATGCGGTATGGTGGTATATAGTACATCAGAAACACTGCAAGACTCATTGAGAGAGCAAAAGAAACTCCCACAGCTACTTCCATTTTTTGTGCGATTCCCGATTCACCAGCATAGCCAGTGAAGACAGCTACTAGCACACTAAACAAAAGAGCCCCTAGTACTGGATCAAACCAAGGAACGAGACCAGAGTCCTGTAGGAAGATACCCAAGGCAGTTCCACCTAGGGCAGCATGTGCTACACCAGATGCCATAAAGGAGAGTCCACGAAAGACAAGAAATGTTCCACTAGCCGCTGCGATAATAGCTATCAGCACTGCAGCAATGATGGCGCGCTGAAGGAATGGACTGTCAAGGATTAACTGCAATATTTCAATCATGACGATCAATTCCTGAATCATGGGTCATACAGTAACGATGTCCTGAATGCTCTACAATCCTTGCAGTTGGACCATAGACTTTCTTCATCAGCTCAGGATCCATTATTGAACAGGGCTCACCAATTCCGATTACCGTATTCTTCAGAAGCAGAACATCTTGAACCAATGTGTGAATTGGGTTGAGATCATGCGTGACCATTATTATACTAACATCATTCTCTTTGTGATACTTACCAAGTGCTTCTACAATTAGGTCCTGACTCTCCACATCTGTACCAGCAAGAGGTTCATCAAGGACCAAGATAGACCCATCACTGGCCAGTGCTCTGGCGACTAGGACTCTCTGCCTTTGGCCTCCTGAGAGTTCTGGAAAAGGATGATTCCATAATTCAGCCAGATCCACTTGCTCTAGCGCATCTTTTGCTATTTTGATATCTTTTGAAGAAGCAAACCTTGGCGGAAGTTTCTTGAGAAGGCGACCCATTAGGACTATATCTTTCACTTTCATTGGTACTGAAAGTTCTATCCGGTCTCGTTGAGGCACATATCTAACCAGTTTCCTAATCTTTCCTGTTTTTTTCACTGAATCGTAACCGTTGACTCTGATACTCCCCTTGAATGGTTTGATGAGTCCCAGAAAAGTCTTGACCAATGTGGATTTTCCCGAACCATTTGGACCAATGATTGCCATGAAGCTTGGAGATTCTACAAGAAAGGAAACATCATGGAGTGCTATCGCACCATTGGGATAACGAACTGCGAGATTAGACGCTTCTAGTAATGGGACTGCAGCCATTAAGTGCGCCCTCCTATTAGACTGACCTCAATCTTCAGGACTTTTTTTTGTGCCCGAAGTTTCTTGAGAAAATCGCGTACAATATCGGCCTTTGCAGTCAAAATCATTACTTCTACACATCTGCCATCGCTGGTATGTGAGTGGATGGTTGCCGTAATAGTATCCTTAAACTCATGTTGAACTGCGCTGATGTTTTGACCATGCCCTTTCTTGTAGTAGAGCGCTGTGAATACAGCGGTTATTACTCCCTTCGCATTCTCAACATTACGATGCTCCGACATCAGCGCTTTGACAGCATGGCGGACCACATCTGACCGATTTGAGAATCCACCCTCTTTCAGGAGAAACTCTAATTCCTCAAGATCCGACTCTGTCATGGAAACAGCAATGGGTTCAAACGGCATTTTTAACACTCAAGACAATTCGTTAATTAGTAACTATTTCAAAATTATTATTAAGGATTTGGCTAGATGATATTTAGGAGATATTACTGTGCTTCGGAGAAAAGTGTCCTTGGTCCCGCTGTTGTTGTTTTTACTGCCACTTGCTATGAGTGGGATAACACTAGAAGTACACGCGCAGATTCTTCCTACAGGAAGAATCGTAGTTTCGGTATCAGCTCTAGCAGGAATTGTTCAGGAAGCAGGAAGCCCATACTATAATGTTACAGTCTTATTGGATCGGGAAACAGATCCTCATACATTCACAGTGTCTCCTGAAATCATTGCTATTGCAGATGCGGCAGATTTACTGGTCTTTACAGGACATTTTCACTGGGAGCAAGAACTAGCTAATCTGACTTCAACACCATTCATTTCATTCCATGATGATAATGCATTGGAGGATTACGAGGCATATGGTGCAGAGTATTCCCCGATGCCTGGAGGCGACATAGAAGAGGGAGATGAACATGAAGGGAACCCACACGGATTCTGGTTACTTCCTAAGAACGCATTAGCAATCGCCAATGCTACTCGTGCAGCGCTGAGCACGCTCAACAGCACTCTGGCTAATGAATGGACTTTGAATTTCGAGATGTTTGTGGAATCCATTAATGAACTTCAAGAGTTAATCGATTCCTTTGACGACATGTATAGTTTTTCTGAGATGCATGCAGTAGTGGTGGCTCCTGCTGAAGCATATGTTGCGGAAGCGTTTGGAATTACAAGTGACGCGGTCCTTCAAATTGAGGAAATTACCATCTCTGCTCCTAAACTGTTGGAGGTTCAGCAAGCAATTCGTAATGGGAGTATTGATCTAATCATTGGTTCTGATGTTGCTCAGTTCCAAGCTGGTGGACAATTTGCGTACCAAATTCAAGCAGATTATGGAGGTGTTCTAATCTGGTGGCGGACAGTCTACTTTCCAGAAGCGGATTACTTCTGGATGATGAGTTACAACTTGGGAGCCCTGGTTTCAGGATTAGACGGAAGATCAGGAAATACAACGGATAATACTGTTAACATTGGTTTGATGGCAATGACAGTTGTTCTTGGAGTTTTCGTCGCCATTGAGTCAGTACTCTTGATTCTGCGTGCTCGAGTGGATACATAAAAGTGCCTCATTGAACCTTTGTACCAAGTCGCATATTATACACAGCGAACTCCAATTCGGTCAATTCGTCTTGGAGAATCTTGTACTTGGCTTCGAACTCATCCGCCCCAATTATTCCAGCCCTTTTATCACTTACAAGTTGTTTCAGTGCTTTCTGACGGTCGTGTATCTTCTTTTTCAGATTCTCCCATTCCTCTTTGTTTGCTGTGATCGAGCTACTCCAACTCTTACTTGCATCAATATCTTGATCGAGTTTCTGGACTACGTCATCAAGTGATTTCTTTATGGCCTCTGGATTTTTGGACTCCTCGGATTCACGCTTGCTCAAGTTGCTCACCGTTATTCGTTCATGTGGCTGTTTTCGATATATGCGTTCAGTTTACGCAATAAATGACTATCCTAAGACAAATGGAAGGATTGGGATTAATGGTAGTAGTAGGAGTGTCCCCACTGTGACGGTTGTTGAAGCAATTTCAACATCTAGATCAAATCCAGAGGCGTAGACAACGGTCAAAATAGCAGGAGGCATGAGAGATTCCAAAATGAGTACCTGGAGAGGAATTTGTGAAAGGGTTGAGAAGAGGATAATCGGTAGAACGAGAAAAGGAAGAATCAGCTGACGTATTGCAACAACATTGAAAGCTGTTCTTACATCAGTTAGAGAGAACCTAACTCCAACACCCAGACCTACCGAAACAAGTGCTAGATATGTTGTGAGGGGGGAGTTGTAGGAGAGTATCGTAGCCACATCTGGTGGAAGTCCTATGTTGAGTCCCAGAAGGACAATGGATAGTATTGCAGCTAGAAATGGAGGGAATATGACTGCATCTTTAGCTATCTTTTTCCAACCAGCCTCTTTTCCACCAAAAGTTGCGCCCATAACAGACCCTAATGTAACAAGAAGAATCATCTGTGTAAGCGAGAACATAACCACAAAGGGTACTGCAGCTGGACCTAAGAGCATCAGGGCTAGTGGAAGAGGTACGAATAGGGCGTTAGTGAAGGTTGAGGTGATGTAGAGAGACCCTTTGGTTTGGTAATTGATCTCTACGCTTCGAAGTCTGAGATAAATCAATGCAGGTCCAATAAGATGAATGGCAATTGCAATCACGAGAAAGATGGGAATTTCCACCAAAGAAGAAGGGGTTGAAGTTAGAAGAGCATGGAAGAAAAGAATTGGAACGAGGATATTGATGAGGAGTGAGTTAAGATACTTGTTGACTATTTGTCCCCTTCCAGATAATCGGGCGATCAGATAGCCAGTAACAATGAACCCATAGAAAAGGACTATCTGTGAAATCAGAGCTTCGATTGTCTGAATTGCTACCACCAATATCTGGTTCGTGAAAACATACGAAATAAACTAACGGATGAGGAACTAGAGATCGGATAATCCTAATTCTTTGAATGCTTCATCAGAAGGGCGACCTGTTTTTCTATCCCATTTCCTGTAGTCGTAGTATTCATCTAACTGAGCATCGACATCAGGGACAAAGTCATCTGTGACACTTTCAGCATGAGGTATCAATAATGGTGCAGGAAGTTTCTCATCTTCAGTCTTTAGACCACATTTCAGATTGAAGAGCCGTTTCATGGTAACTGCACGAGCACCTATCTCCAAGATGTCTTCAAGTTGGTATGATGACCCAATTGCGAGGTTCAGTAGCTCAACGATTGTTTTAGGAGGAACAATGGCAAAATGACACATTATTACCGAATCGAAGAATGCTCTGAAGTCCTGAGCTCTTGCTGCAATCATTCCCTTGCCATCATTCTCCAGGCGGTCTCCGGATATAATTCCCAATTCTCTCCATTCTACACCGACATCCACACTATACATGTCACCTTCCATATGGGTTGCTCCCCTAGAAGCTATGGTGTAGACAGTTGTCATCCCGGAGAATGCTCGAGGGTCATGATTTGGAATCTCCATTCCTCTAACATGAAGCACAATATCCTCTGCAGAGTGTCTTCTAGCAACCGAAACAGAGCCCTCGGCTAGTATGTCACCAATACCTTCTCTTTTTGCTATTTCGTGGAGCGTGTTAATGACCTGTTCAGGGTTGTTCCAAGTGAACCCATAATCTGCTTTCCCAATATCACATAGATGAGTCGCAAAAGCAATGGTACTACCACAACTGATTGTGTCCATGCCATATTGATTGCACAGATTGTTCATGAGTGCTATTTTCTTTAAATCGGAAATCAATAGGTTGGATCCAAATGATGCAATTGTCTGATACTCAGGACCTCCTACGTCAACCAACTCGTACTCTGGAATCGTTACCTTTCGTCCGCAACCTATCGGACATGAGTAACAAGCAGAGCGACCCGTGAGAATCTCCTCCATTGATTTTGCATTAATTAGATCAGCGTCTTCAAACTTTATCTCCTGGAAGTATTTGATTGGCACGTCATTGAACATCATACCAATATCGACATACATAGCAGTACCTTGGTCGGTGAGCATAGTCATCGCTTCACCAACTATCTTTCTCGATGATTGTGCCAACTCACGAAATTCCTCAGGAGTGTGTAAGGGCACACGGTTTCTGCCTCCAACTGCAATAGCTTTGAGGTTCTTAGACCCCATAACAGCCCCAAGACCGCATCTTGCTGAAACCCGTTCATCAGTGACTATACTTGCAAACTTTACTAGATTCTCACCAGCTGGACCGATGCAGCAAATCTGTACCCGTCCAAGTCTGGCTTTCAATGAGTCTTGTGTTGGTCCAGTCATTTTGCCCCACAGGTCTTCCGCAGAGAGAAGCTGAGGCTTTTCATTATCAACATACAAAGTAACTGGTTTCTCTGATCGCCCCTTGATTAGGATTCCATCATATCCTGAGAACTTCAGAAAAGCTCCAAAGTGTCCACCTACATGAGACTCACCCCAGAGGTTTGTGAGTGGTGATTTTCCACAGACAACATGACGTCCAGTACATGGGGCAAGTGTCCCAGTCAATGGACCGGTCATGAAAAGCAGTATATTGTCTGGACCGAGAGGGTCAACGTCTGAATCGAGGTGCTCGTAAAGAAGTCTTGCTGCATATCCGCTTCCACCAAGAAACAGAGCAGATTTTGTGGGATCAATATCAAGTGTACTCATTTCCCTATTTGATAAGTCCACAACTAGTATTTGACCCATGTATCCTGGCATTTCATCACCCTTAGAAGTCTTTCATCATTTCCCAGATATCCTGTTCGTCGAGTACGACGTCCTCAGGAAGTTCTATTGGTTTGCCAACTTGTTTTGCAGTCATGTAGATCTTGCAGGCACGTTCTAGGAGGATTGAGAGAAAGAGTGCATCCTTCAGGGTCTTTGCCAGACATACAGCGCCATGGTTTGCTATTAGTGCTGCACTTCTTTCTTCAAGAACTTCGACCACGTTTTTCCCCAGCTGTTTTGTACCAGGCATAGCGTATTTACTAACTCTTATCCCAGCGCCAAGTTTGGGGACAATCTCATCAAGTATCGGGGGCAGAGGTTCATGAAGGATAGCCATAGCAGAGGCGCAAATACTATGGGTATGAACTACAGCAAGAGCGTCCTCCCTGTTGTGGTAAATCTCTAGATGCATTGGTGTTTCAACACTTGGATTCCTAGTACCTTCAACCTCGTCACCCTTCATGTCAATAACAACAACATCATCAACTGTCATCTCTGCATAATGAACAGAACTTGGAGAAATGACAACATGATCTCCAACTCTAAGACTTGCATTCCCAGAGGACCCAATAACTAGGTTGTGTTTGATCATCTCCAGACAAATGTCAAGTAATTCTTTCTTCTCTTTCTCATACATTTCAGTCACCGTTGCATCTTATCTCGTTCCATTTTGAAAAGTATCGGTCATAAAGTTCTGCGCGGTCATCAGGTTGATAGGTGGGTCTCCAACGGACCATTGATTTTGCGGCTTCATCAATCGATTTGTGATAACCAGCACCTGTTGCAGCACAGATTGCAGCACCTAACAGACTCCCCTCAGACTGAACGGGAGTAGTAATTGGTCTGTTCAGAACATTAGCCAGGAGTTGTGGCCATGTTTCAGATTGACTCATTCCACCAATTGTTTTCACAGCACTTGATTGGTTGTATACTTCGAGCTGTTCAACGTTTCCACGGACTGCAAAAGCCACGTTCTCAAGAATAGCATGAATCATTCTTGAAGAGTCAAGGGGGTTAACCTGAGGTAAAGCGGGCTGTGGGAATATCATCTGTGCCTGTTTCACATCTGTGATTTGCTGACAGTCCATTATACTCGGGCCAAGAGTGACAAAAGTTTCATCGCTTCCGGGGGGAATTCCTCTAACCAATTCATCTAGATTTTCAAACGTTTTCTTTCTGCATTTCATAGGCTCCTCAGACCGTTCACAGAGAAGGCGTACAGCCCACTCTAAGACGGCTCCAGTCAAGGTCGCATTGCTCTCGAGAACCCATTGACCTTCTTTCATGTTAGTCCCAGTCCAGATTTTCTGGTCAGGAACGCAGAGATGATAATCGAGAATCATCATTACAGGAGCGGTGCTTCCTGCTATGACAGTGATTTCATCCACTTTAGATTCACTCGCAAGAAGAGCGCAGTGTGTATCAGCACCACCCTGAACGACCGGGAGGCCCTTTGGTAGACCACATTCCTTTTCAGATTCAGATGTCACCTCACCTATCACTTCACCAACCTTGCGGATCTCAGGTAGAATACTCAAATCTATGTTAAGAGCTGATGCTACTTCTTCACTCCATTTGTTGGTCCTGACATCAAGAAATCCAGTTGCGCTTGCGGATGAGGAGTCTGTCACGTACATTCCTGAGAGTCTGAATGTTATCCAATCACAGAGAGGGAGGATTTGTGCTATTTTTCCGTAAAGCTCAGGGTCCTCTTCCTCGAACCAAGCAAGTCGGGATGGTGCAAACATCAACGGGGGCCAACAACCAGTAATCTCATGGTAGGTTTCGCCAAGAGATTCATCGATGAGATATTGGGTCATTGCACCACGTGCATCGATATTCGGGCCACCATGAAGCTCATTCCCGTTGGAGTCAAGTAAGACAAGCCCGTGTCGTTGACTGGTTGTTGCTACAGCTTTTAGGTCAGAAGTCTCAATCCCTGAATTCTTGATCGCTCCTTTGATAACCGAACAAACAAGTTTCCAGAACTCTGATGGGTTGAACTCCTTAGCTATCTCTAGACCAGGGGGTGTAGAATAATCCCATGAAGTTCTGGATGTGCCCGGAGTCTTTCCTTTACGGTCTACAATCATGCACCTTACGCCAGTCGTACCTGCGTCAATCGCGGCTACTACCATTGTCATTCCCCTAATTGAAGACTTCTGGATTCAAGATGTTCGGGGGTTTCTCACCTTTAAGGAAAGCTAGGATGCCAGCTACAATGTTCTCTGACTGGCGTTGCACAGTTTCAACCGTGTTTCCACCCATATGGGGCATCACTGTTACATTGTCAATCTCAAGAAATTCATTATCACTGTCAACAGGCTCCATAGAGAAGACATCTAAACCTGCACCCGCGATGGTACCGTTCTTCAATGCAGCAAGAAGGGCGTATTCATCAGTTATTGATGCTCTTGCAGTGTTAATCAGGATTGCAGTCTTCTTCATTTTCTCAAACTCCTTAGCACCCAACATTCCCTGAGTTTCTTCAGTGGATGGACAATGTAGGGTGACTATATCTGAGTTTTTCAGCAGTTCATCAAGCTCAACGATTCTTGCACCCACGTCTTTGATTTTGTTGGAGTCAGCGTATGGATCCAGGACAAGTATCTCTACACCAAAAGACTGCAAACGCTTGGCCACCTCAAATCCAATCTGACCGAGTCCGATGATTCCCACAGTTCGTCCAAAGAGCTCGAATCCAATGAGACTGGTGTACATGTTCGCAAAGTCTTTGAAATCATCAACAAAGAAGTCGTTCTTGAGAAAACGTTCCGCAGCCACAATGTTCCTTGCCTGAGCCAAAATCAAAGCAATTGTGTGTTCAGCTACCGCAATAGTATTTCTTCCAGGCACAGCAATGACTGGAATTTTCTTGGCAGTTGCTGCTTGGAGTGATATGTTATTGGGAGACCCTCTTACTGATCCAATTAGCTTCAACTCAGTCTGCTCAATGATCTCCTCCTTTATCTCATCACCCTCTACAATGACAATTTCATAGTTACCATCCTTAATGGTTTGAAGCAAAGACTCCCCCATGTGCAGCTTTCCTGTTTCTAGCCAGCTATGATAGTCAACCTTGAGGCCTGCATCTTGTAGTTCTTTTAGACCAGTCTCAGTGAAGGGAGCTGTGATGAGAACTCGCAATAAGTAAAACCTCCAATTTCAGATGTGTCCAGTATTGTCACGGCCCTTTAAAGATTCGGCGAATTATTGCCACGTAGGCTAGTTTGTAGCGCAAACCTCGATGTAGTTCAAAGATTGTCCACTCCTTATATTCATTCTATGCATGTGAATACTCGTGATTTACAATGTCTGAATCTGCGATTACGATAACTAATCTAACAAAAAGGTTCGGTGATATAACAGCCATCGACAGTCTCAGTCTTGAGATTGGCTGGGGTGAGCTATTTGGTATCCTCGGACCCAATGGTGCAGGCAAGAGTACGACCATCAACATTCTCAACACCCTTCTAGAGCCAACTGAAGGTTCTGCGACCATCGATGGGCATGATGTGATCTTTGACCCAGAGGGGGTTCGAGAGGTAATTGGTGTTTGTCCTCAGAAACCTGCATTCTATCCGCATCTTACAGGCGAAGAGAACATCACCCTCATGGGAGAGATGTATCTCATGCCAAAGAATGTCCTCAAGGAACGTGTCACAACCATGGTTGAGAGAATTGACATGGAAGGCTACATTCGCAGGCGTGCTAAGGAATACAGCGGGGGAATGATTAGAAAGGTCAGTATGCTAATGGCATTAATCAGTGACCCGAAGATAGCTCTACTAGATGAGCCCACTGTTGCGATGGATCCACAATCCCGTCGGGCGGTCTGGGACTTTATTCGAGAGCTGAAAGAGCAAGGCAAGGCTATCATTCTCACAACACACTACATGGAAGAAGCTCAGGAGCTCTGCGACAGAGTTGCCATCATTGACGAAGGTAAGCTAATTGCACTTGGGTCTCCTGCTGATTTGATGAAAAAACATCAGACTAGGAATCTGGAAGAAGTCTTCCTGAAACTCACTGGTAAGAAACTGAGGGAGGCTGTCTAGAGATGAACCTAAGACGAATACTAGCATTAGTGAAGAAGGATTTGAAGAAGACACATAGGGAACCAGCTGTCCTTTTTCTTCTGATAATTTTCCCCGTTGTGTTGACGTTTGTGTTTGGTCTTGCATTTGGCGGAATTGGAGGAGGAACCACAACAAGTTTTGAGGTAGGACTTCTTAATCTCGATGCTACAAGTCCTCAAGCTGATTGGAGTTTTGCGTTCGTTGACAATCTCACTGAGTCTGATATCTTTGTCATCCATGGCTATGATGATAATACTACTGGACAATCAGCACTTCTCCAAGGCGACCTCGATGCATTCATTGTTATTCCTGGAGGTTTTGGAGAAAGTATTGTATCGTATTATAGTTCCCCCGTCGATCCTAGCGCCTGGACAAACACGACTATTGGGCTCTATGTTGATAGTGGGTCTCTAATGGCGGTATCAGCTGTTCCGCCTCTTGTATTGGAGGTTCTGATGAAGACCATATTTGGGAGCGAGGCAATGACTATTGGTCTGCCAATTGAGATTGGAAGCCCTGCCTTAGTTGAATCGAGTACCTTTACTCAATGGGACTTTATGGCCCCTGGAATCTTTGCTTTTGCTGCAATTTTCCTGACTATGATCGTTGCACAATCAATGACATATGAGCGAGATGAAGGGCTCTTGAAGAGAATGAGAACAACTCCAGTTTCATCAGCAGACTACATGGTCAGTCAGACTCTTACCTACATGATAATTGCAGTTATTCAAGTTGCACTTGTTATGGCATCGGCGTTCATGATAGGCTATAGACCTGCAACTGGACCAGCAGGAATTGCTTTCACCTTTATCATCGCTTTAGCATTCTCATTAGTTGCCGTTGGGTTCGGTCTAATTTCTGCGGCAATCTCCAAATCTGCTGAGGTTTCAACAGGTGTGAGTTTCGCATTCATCATGCCACAGATGTTCTTTGGAACATTCATGCCTTTGGGCGGAGCAACCGAGATTATTGGTAAGTTCATGCCTAGCAAGTACATCACTGATGCATTGACAACACTGTTCCTAAGAGGAGCACCAATTACCACACCTATAATCTGGTTCGATTTGGCAGTTGTATCAGTAGTTGGGTTCCTGCTTGTTGCAGTGGGAATTATTCTCTTCGAGAGATACGGTTATCGTTAGGGGTCCCTCACGGGACTCCATCTTTTATTAAGGGGGTTTGTCAAAGTTGAATTTGTCATTTAGAATAGAGGTGGTCGTTTGAATCCTGAAGGAATGGAAAAAAACGGTGAAATGATTGAGAAAGCAAAACAGCTTCTACTGCTAACCGACCTCGTTGATAAGTATCCACAAGTCGTTTCACGTAGAGTTGCAGGATTGGTCTATCTCATCATTGCTGGAGGAATATCTTTTACGACATTGATCTATATGTCACTTGAAAATTATTTTGGACCAGGAAATCCTCTGTTAGTGAATCTTGGATTCGTAGTTCTTAGTCTTGTTTTCTCTTGGGCTGTTGCATTTAGACTAGTATTACCACTAACTCAGTCATATCCGCAAACATCTTCTGATGAAGATGGAGGTCGAGCTGCATTTTTGGTCTGGGGTATCATAGCAGTTATGATCGTCATACTATCCATTGTGACATTCGCCACAGGAAATGGAGTCTTGTTCGCACCTGCTCTTCAATTCATAATGGGAGTAGGTTTTCTACTAAACTACATTGGTGGAAGGAGAGGAGGCAATGTTGAGTTCTATGGTCGTGAACACCTCTATTTTGCAATTGTGGTGTTTCTTAGTATTATCCCGATGATGATGTTTCTGGACATTGCACACATATTTCTGATAGTCGCAGATATGGGCGGAATCTACGTTATTGGCATCTATATGCTTATCACTGCTGAACGACTTCTTCTGGAGAGCAAAGGACAGGGATAGAATTGAGTCTCGATGGGGACCTCCTATCAGCATTGGTAGGACTAATGGAAGAAGACCGTGAAACCATGGTCCCCACACGACTCTCCGTTCTCGTCTACCTATATTTCACGCAACATGCAACATTTCCAGTCCTTCAGAAGAAACTTGGTCTGACCTCAGGAAATCTATCGAGTCATCTAAGGAAGCTGGAAGAGTTAGGTCTGATTCGAATATCAAAACGATTTGTTGACCTCAAACCTACAACTTTCGCAGTTCTAACCAAGGAAGGAGCAGAACGTGTAAGGAGTCAGATGGTTCGAATGCGAGAGCTTGTATCAATGGTTGTTGATAAGGAATCTGAATCACAAGAGTAGTTTCTGGAGTTTCAATAGATCCGGTACTTCACCTTTTGTCTTGAGTTTGCCAGCAGAATATGCCGCCATTGGACTCTCAGTCTTCTCTATGATTGCGAAGAAAACGGGTGAATCCATAGTAACTTGCAGTTCTGCTTCAGTTTCACCCTCTGCTACCTCAAGGAGCTCTGCATCCCCGATTTTCATGTACATCTTGACATCAATATCAGGAAAGATAAATTGAAGCGCCTTGTTATAGTCCTTGAACCTGCGCTGGATTTTCGGGTCCTCAAAACGTTCTCCGAGAGTTTGAAGCATCGCCAGTATCTTGTCTTTGGTCATTCAGTCACCCAATCAATGGAGTTCGCAGTTCGAGTTATATCTTTCCTAGGAGGGGTAGAAAAAGAAGGATGAGGGAAAAGACTCCCCTATATCCATACTGAGTTTGTTACGGACTTTGAAGGATTACATTCCTAATCCTTTCTGAACGCCTTTACCATAGTTTGGATCTGCCTTATGGAAATGTTCCACCATTCTCTTCTGAATGAACTCAGGGACATGCTTCAAAGAACCCACAATGTTCTCGATGAGCCTTGCTTGCTCTTCTTTTGACATGAGTCTGAATAGATTTCCAGGCTGAATGAAGTCATCGTCGACCCGTGGTTGATTGTAGCGGTCAGCATCACCGGAGATTTTCAACGGAGGCTCTCGGAAAGCGGGGTTTTCAGTAGGCCCACCAAAGCTATTTGGCTCGTAGTTTATTGCTGGACCAGCATTGCCATCAAACCTCATGAGGCCATCCCTTTGGTAATTGTGTACGGCTACATTACGAGGTCGGTTCACTGGTAGAAGCTGATAGTTAACACCTAGTCTGTATCGATGAGCATCTGCATATGAGAAGATTCTAGCTTGAAGCATCTTATCTGGTGAGAACGAGATACCTGGCACAACATCCGATGGTGCAAAGGCAGCTTGTTCTATATCAGCAAAGTAGTTCGATGGGTTCTTGTTTAGTTCGAGCACTCCAACATCAATGAGTGGATAGTCTGCATGGGGCCAGACCTTAGTCAAGTCAAAAGGATTCCAATGATATGATTCGGCTTCTTCCTCAGGCATTATTTGAATCTTAAAACTCCACTTTGGAAAATCCCCTCGTTCAATTCTTTCGAATAAATCTCGAGTTGCCCAATCGGGATCTTCTGCAGTCAAACGGGCAGCCTCTTCAGCACTGAAATTCTGAATGCCTTGCTGAGTCTTGAAATGGAATTTCACCCAGAATCGCTCATCCTTTGCATTGATGAAACTGTAAGTGTGACTTCCATAGCCATTCACGTGAGCAAACCCCTTTGGTGTCCCCCGATCAGAGAACAGAATGGTCACCTGATGAAGGGATTCAGGGCAGAGTGACCAGAAGTCCCACCACATCGTTTGGTTCCGAAGGTTTGTCTGCGGTTCACGTTTCTGCGTATGAATGAAGTCACTGAACTTCAAG
>CAZPWM010000033.1:0-31699 GCA_964590575.1 uncultured archaeon | reverse complement strand
ATTTTGAACAATGCCGGTCCTGTCAAACTTCACCCAGATGCGGTTTTGTATTCCATACCAGTCATCATGCGGCAATGCTTCAAACACCGTTTCAAGAGTTTCAGAGGTAGTGATTATCTGAAGATAGGTCACTTCCGGCGCATTCCAATACGGTTCGAACATGAAGATGTTTGAGATGAAAGTGCCTGTAATGATGAATGTTTTTTCGACGAGTATTTCGGTATAATTCCCACTGGACCAGTCTTCAATCGTAACTGATATGGTATAGTTGCCTCCAATTTCTAAACCTTGAGATAGAAATAGACTCTTCTCTACGAGACATGAATTATCATCGTAAGATAGACTACCGCTATCAAGATCAATTGCATCAGGAAATCTTTCGAAGACTGTACTATTGATGCCCAGAAATCCCATTCTGCCGTACCTGTAGTCTTCAGCATACCAGTCATAGATATTCACGAATGTTAACGGTTCAGTATCGACCACATAGTCGCGTGATTCTACAATGTTTCTGATATCCTCCAGTGTGGTCGCATTGGGATTAGTGAAATTTTGTCCATAGAACTGATAACCGAGTGCAACCTCCATGTCTATTGGAACCGCAGCTGTCATATCATTGAGAACAGATGGAGCTGTTGAGTCCATGTAGAACAAAATTCCTCCTAGTACACCACTGGATAAGGCGAAAATCAGAAGGGTTGTCAGCACCTCTGGAGCCCTTGCTGAAAGACGTGCGAATAAAAACATCTACACATCACCTCCGTATGGTGCAGCTTCTGCCCATGATGCGTTCAGTGTCGCTGCAAGATTGATTCGCGAACCTAGCACAGCCACAACTCCGATGAAAATTACGACTGAAACAATGAAAAATGCCAGAACAGACATAATGGATATCCATGGAATCACTGGAAAAATCGAAACTGGATATACTAGATACCAGGATGCTCCTCCACTGGTAGCGGTGCTTACTGTTGTAGTAAGATATAATGGAGCAAAAAGAAGAAGAACAAGAAGACTAAACATCATCAGAACAAGCATTTCAGCACCTTGTGCTTTTACAATTACCCCACTATTTGCTCCAGTTGAACGGAGTAGAGCGATTTCTCTTCTTCTAGCTCGCACACCCTCTAAAGCATACACTGCAAAGGCGCCTAGTATTGTTCCTGTAGTAAGGACTGTCAACATTGTATCTACGGATCTGTCCATGTGATACGTAATCTGTCCCAAGTATTGATCAGTCCGTGTGCTGACAGAATCCCACAGACCATTATAGAGTACCTGCATGCCCCCTTGGTCTAATAGTTCATCTGCTATCTGTGTGCCATTAGCATTTTCAGCAGTTTGAACACAAAGGAATGAATTCGTTTCATTGACAATATTGATGTGAGTGCTTAGATAATCTCGATTCACTAAGACTCTTTGTTGACCCACGACTTGAGAGTACCCCGGATAAATTGGTATTACCATTGGTGGTGGATACATTCCATCATAATAAAACCAATCATCCCTCTCAGGCATCTCTGGTATAGCCACAACAATCCCGAGGATTCTGAACGAAATAGGGATCGCATCTTCGGAAAGTTGTGTTGCACGAAGGACATCTCCTACTTCTAAGTTGTAATCATTTGCGATGTCTGATGATAGTATAGCACCATCTGGAACCGACTCAAGAGCTTCTAACATGTCTGCCATTTCTGAATTGTTCAATCTGTTCCCAAGGTAATGGTAACCAATATCTGCATATTCTCTGGGATTCACTGCAAGAAAGGTGTTACGTCCCTCATAGTTGCTTGTCAGGTACAATGCAATCTCTGATACTACTGTTTCAGACACGACTTGCTCATGAGAACTAACATTTGCTATGAAATCATCCCATAGAAGGACTTCTGATTCATCAAGAGCAAACGTTAGATCAGAACCCACACTCAATCTAGCCTGGTATTCAGTGGTTAGAGGTAAAGACGCATCAATAATTGCACTGTTCCACGAGAGACAAATAGCTAGAACAAGCACCATAGCTGCTGCCCCCCCAGATGATGCCCCTTTTCCAATCCTACGAATACCTATGGCTGCTGAGAGTTGACCAACAACTCTCGCCATATATCTCGAGATACCATTAGACCCTCGTCGGAGTATCTTGATGGAAAGACTTGCCATACCAAGGAAGAGGGGGAAGGGGAGAATGGGTAAGATCAAAGCAAGGATTGGATTGCTAGAAACTGCAAGTCCCCCAGTAATCAGGCTCATTAAAAGTAAACCTGCTATAAGAACAACAAGCAGGTCCCACCTAATGAAGTTGAATCCTCTAACCATCTTTGCAATCTTACCTGTATTCTCATCAATGGATCGTTTTGTTGAATAGATGACTCGATATCCTCCAAGAGTTATCAGAGGTAAAACAAATCCTACTGCTGCAGAAATTATCAGTGACTCAAGAGAGACAAGAAATGGTTCCGTAATAATTAAAGAGAAATCGAAAAGGAAGAATCCAGTAGATGATATGGCTATTCTACTAACTCCGATTCCAGCAACGATTCCTAAAACAGATGAGAGAATTGAAAGGACTACGATCTCCCTATTAACAATCTTGTCTAGGTCTCCCTGAGATGCACCCCTTGAGTATAACATTGTAGATTCATACCTTCTCTCATTCACATTATGCCGAATTGCCAAGAAGGTAACAAGTACGATGAGAACGATGATGCCAGATGACCTGAACATCTGACTCATCCTCGCTGCCCCTACCCACCCCATGTACTGGTAGATAGAATATGCAATGCGATTATCTACACTAAATCTGGAATAATAATATCTCTGAGGGTCATAAAGAGGATCAAGTTCCCTTATAGCTTCGTCTATCCCTGTGACGAACGAAAGCGAACCTCCGGCATCGAATGGTGTAACTCTAGTTCTATCTATGTCAATGCAAACTGTGTATTCGGTATCTATTATTACTCCAGGAACTACAATTGCTATGCTATCATATGCCCAATAGTTATTACTAACGGATTCATCTGCACCCTGGTGGTAGATACCGATAACTTCTACTTCTTGGAATGGCCCCTCCCAGTAGAGGGAGAGATTGAGAACATCTCCAATCTTGAAATCAAAATTATAGAACAGATTATCGATGATTGCAATCTGTGAACTATTTGTACTAGGGAATTCACCTTCAACAAGGGTAATGTATCCTGGGAAGGTATCCATGAACTTTTGAGACGGTGCTAGGATATTTCCATAGATATTATCATAATACTCTCCCCAAATATCAGTAACGAAATATTCAATATATCCCCAACTTCTTCGAAGCGCTGCAGCATCCGTTACACCATTTATGTTTTGAATTTCATCAACATAACCAAGGATGCCCTCGCCCTCTGCAAATATGGCAATCTCTCCAACTCCTTCCATATTTTTATTCCATTCATGAACGGAGTATGAATCAACGTAGACGGTGATCCCCATTGCCATTGCCGAGGCTAGGAGAAAACACAGCAGAGTAACTCCTTTGCGTCTTACACTGTGAAATGCCTCGTAACCCGTAGGTACTGCGGCCACGCTCTTCTGCCTCCATCATGGATTCTCTATCATCCCATCGCGCATCCTGTAAACACTATCCATCTTCTCTCCAACTTCTGGATCGTGCGTTACAGTGATCAATGTTCCTCCCTCACCCTTTGTTAAAGACACTAGAATATCTAGGATTTCCTTCCCCGTATTATAGTCCAAATCACCTGTGGGTTCGTCTGCCAATACTATGACTGAGCTCGATGTACCTGGAGGTTTGGCAAGTGCTCTTGCGATTGCAATGCGCTGTTGTTCTCCCCCGGACAACTCATCCGGTCGATGCTCAGCTCTCTCTGTCAAACCCACAAGTGACAATAGATGGTCGACACGTTCCTTCCTTGCGTCTTCCTCTATGCCTCCGATGAGAAGTGGGAGTTCCACGTTTTCATAAGCCGTAAGAACAGGTAGCAGGTTAAAGAATTGAAACACGTAGCTGATTTTGTTTCGACGAACTTTTGTAAGTTCACTCTCACCCATGTTGGTGATGTCTACACCGTCAAGCACTACGCTTCCATGTGTTGGTCGGTCGAGTGCACCTATCAAGTTCAAGAGTGTAGTCTTTCCTGAGCCCGAAGGACCCATGATACCAATGGCACTACCTTTCTTGATCTGAAGAGACACTCCCCTCAAGGCATGAACTTGTATCTCACCCATATCATAAACTCGAGACACTTCCTTGAGGTCCACAATCACGTCGTTATTCAGCACTACCCACTCCAGAGCTTATCTTGCACTAGGGATGTGCTATGCTCGAAGACTAATAAATGACTCCTTCGAAGTACGAAGAATTGTACTAGTATCAATCCATTTAGTATGACCTGCGTACATACAACCAGTAATTAATGGAAAAGGAGTACTCTCATAGTATAGCATGAGAAACTTTAAGACTACTCGTGACTTATTTGGTCATAGAATACTTAGAGGAGTAATTAACATTGTCTGACGAGATAATGGCACGTAAGTATGAGTTCTTCAGTTGGCAAGGATTTACTGTAGGTGCTATTGTTATGGCTCTCTCGCTAATTATTCAATCACTCGTCAGCTTCAATGCAGTGTGGACTTTACGTGCTTTTGACTACATACTTTTCATTGCTCTCTCATCAATTGTAGTTGGAATAACCTCTGGTGGAGTCCTTGTCTATCTCTTTCCACCTGACCAGGATGTGATTGGAATAGCTGGTCTTGGAAGTGATGACTTCACTCAGCATCTTTCATTGATTCTTGTGATTCTTGCGTTGGTGCAACCAATCTTCACAGGGTTTATGTTCTTCTACGAGTACTTTGGCGCTGACCAGCTGATTTTCATCTGGGTGTTGTTTGGATTCGCAGCACCAAGCCTCGGTCTGACTACAGCAATGTTCGAACGGTCTCGGGCTATCGGTGATGATCTGAAAGTATACTTTTCAATTCATGAAAAGCTTGACATGTCAAATCTTGATTGGTTACATGCTATTGGTCCTCGTACAGCGACATATAGAATGGGTATGCTTGAGAGTGCAGCCCGTCGAGTCCAAGGATTGAGAATTGCAGGTCATGAAATAATTAGAGAAAGTAAGCAATTTGCAATTACCCCGTGAACTCAGCTAGGATGTCTGTTTCTCATATGAACTTCTAAGCCCAATTCATTCCATGCTACCCAGTTACATTTTAAACAACTGAAGGATGTACTTCCAGTACCAAATCTTGGTGGAGGTCTTTCCTCAAGTTCATAGATTGTTCCACCGTACTTGCTTCTTTTCTTGGAAGTTATCTTGAATCTCTTTTTAAAACAATCAGTGCAGATGGAGAGATCTTTCCTTGTATCATTAGCATAATTGTCCTCTAGTGTGACAGCTGGTTTGATTGGGTCTAACTCTTTTCCACAGCTTTCACAGAAATCTATCGATGTAACCACCACGTTCTGAATTCAGGACATTAAAGTTTTCAATCTCTACAAAGTGTGTGTTGAATGACCACTATAAGAACTCTCTGAACTACATGTTCCGATTAATCTACTTAAGTAAACTCATGTTATATTGTGTTTTCAAATAACTGAGCCGCGGTTGTGAAGACCTCGTCGACACGCTCTCCTGTTACACAGGATGTTTCAATGAATGCTACTGGGTGGAGAGCATTTTCTTTCCCAAATCGTTGTGCTAGTTCTTCTGCAAACTTGAATCCCTCGTTGTACCCAACCGGTTCATCGCCAGAATCCTCACCTGTTTCTGTCCGAAGGTCAATCTTGTTGGACACAATCACAATGGGTGGCATCAAATCTACTGACAAGGTTGCTTCTCTAAGCCAGAAATCAATGCTTTCGAAACTCCATCTATCTGATGCAGAATACACGATAATCAATATCTGAGAATCCTTGTAGAATTCCTTCCTCTGCACCTTAGCCTTAACCGCAAGATCAAATGACCATACTCTCATATCAATACGGTGATTGGTCGCGTCAATAATACGACCAAAGATATAGCTTGAAGTAGTTTCATCTTCTTCCATGATAGGTTCTATGTTTGCCTTTGCCTTGAGACTTTCCTTGCCAACTCCATCCTCACCTAATAGTAAGCTCTTGCATTGAACCAAGGGTTTGATTTGGTGTACTGGAGTCACATGAACCTCTTGCTCTTCTTTGGGTTGTTCCTCTTCTTCAACAGTTTCAGCAATAAGTTCGATTTCTTCTAATTCTTCTTCTTCACCAACTTCTAGAACTTCTTCTTCTGATGCATCAACCTCTCCAATTCTCGCGTAAGATCTTCTGGAAGCAACAATTTCTTCACTTCCAGCAAGATTGATGCTTATCTCTGCATGCTTCTTCTCTGCTGGTTTTTCCGTGGGTACACCTGTCATAAAGGAATCACTCAAAGCTTCAACTGCCTGCAGTGCGTCCGAGATATCATCGAAATCTTCTACGCTGATTTCACCCTTTTCGTCTGCACTGACGCCTGGACTTTCGACAAAGGTCGCAGCTTGCTCTGGTTTTCTTCTAAGGTAACTTCTTCTCTTTTTCTCCTCAGGTTCTTCAGGTTTAATTTCCAGTGCTGGTTTTTCAGCAACAGGTTCAACGGGCGTAGATGGTTGTTCTGGTTCTTTTGGTATTTCAAGAACTTCCTCTTTCAACACCCTTCTAGCCCTGGGCAGACCAATACGGTCCAATACATCTTCTAGCACTCCCGGAGCCAACCTTTTTCCTAGAAAACGAAGATATTTTTGCAGCTCAAGAGCTACATCCTCAAAGGATCTCTCTTTGAGGGGGATTTTCTTCTTGATCATCCCTTTGTCCCTAACTTCAACATATGTCGGGTTGAGAGTGAGTGAGATAGTTGTACCCGGGATTATCATCGAAGTTCTGTGTCTCCTTGCTAAGTTACAACCAGTTGTAGTATCTTAACTGTTTTGTGTGCAAGTACCACCGTGACCATGAATCCTCATGAATTGAATGATACAGAAAGCCTAAAATCTTACTAGTAGTTAGCCCTATTCAGGTTGAAACGATGGTAGATATTGATTTTACTGAATACGTGGATGTAATCAAGGACTGGCCTCGGCCTGGAGAAGCTGTATGTGACATCAGCAGACTTCTTGAACACCCACATGTCTTTCATGAGGCAGTAGTTACCCTCGCAAAGCCGCTTGTTGAACTTCGTCCTAACAAGGTAATAGGACTTGAACAACGAGGATTAGCACTCGGGAGCGCTATTGCATATTATCTGGGATGCGGTGTCGTTCCTGCTCGCTCTATTGCGTATTTGCCTGAGGATTATGAAAGACCTGTTGAAATCCTTCCTTCTACCAAGTTCGCTGATCAACGGCTTGCTATCGTTTCTGATTCCATTGATGCAGGTGATCGTGTAGCAATTGTCGATGACTGGTTAATTCAAGGAACATCAGTTCTTGCAGTATCAAAGGTTGTTGAGAAATTAGGAGCACAAGTAGTGGGTGTTGCTTGTGTGATAAATAATATGAGTGAAACACGTAGGAAGCTGCTTGGCCGTCCGGAAATTC
Source organism: uncultured archaeon (assembly GCA_964590575.1). Lineage (GTDB taxonomy): Archaea > Asgardarchaeota > Thorarchaeia > Thorarchaeales > Thorarchaeaceae > SMTZ1-45. The sequence continues at coordinate 24,145 of CAZPWM010000033.1, read as the reverse complement.
ATTCACTAATAGAAAATCTTCAAACTGATATTTTGCAACCAAGAGATTAGTACTGATGAATTGAATATGCACCGGTGACGAGTTCAAGTTATCCAGTCCATTTCTGGTCTACTCTTCTTGTTGACATTTCCAATGTATAATCTCCTCTTATCCTCAATAGAGGCTGGATAATTCACACTCCGGGGACTCTCATTTGTTCCTTCCATTTGATTTTGAAACGTTTTACACTATGCTCAGAAAGTAATTACCTCACGAAGACAAACCATCAGCGTTCGAAGAGCTAGTTGCTTAACATCCATATCTCTTTCAGAGGATTCCGCCATTGATTCTGATACTATTTCCTGAATCCTCTTGTCTTTGCTTCCAATATGGAAGAGAAGGTCAGTGAATGGACTTGTGAATATTCTCTGGGCAAGAAGCTGGTTGCGAAAGTCGTTTCCAAAATCAGACTGCCACAAGCGTTGGTACTTATTCAGTGCAATTGCATTAAGACTGTCATTTTCTAGCGAATCTGCAACGACATAAGCTGCAAAACGGGCGGCTCTCATCGCATAAGAGATACCTCCACCCGTAAGTGGGCTGACATGACCCGCTGAATCGCCAAGCAGGATACAACGATCAGTTGTTGTGTGTTTAATCGGTCCTGCAGTAGGAACTAGAGCCCCTTTCGCACTTGATAGGTTGGATGTTTTTGGCAACAGGTCTTTATTCTTGAGAAACCGAATAAAGGCATCAAACTTCGATGGTAATCCCTGAGCATGAGTACCCACAATCCCAAGCCCAACATTTATTGTATCTTCTTTCGGGAATATCCACCCATAGCCCGGTTGTCCTCCTAGGTTAGCAAAGAAATGGTACTTCAAATCATCAGTGTAGCGTTCAAGAATCTCGATGTGCGAAACCGGGACTTCGCAAACCCTACAAGCTGTTATACTCGAGCTCGGCCATCTTTGATTAAGTTGGGTTTCTCGAGCAACCATGCTTGTGACACCATCTGCTCCGATGACCATTTTTCCTTGAACTGATTTTCCACCAGTAAGATCAACGATGACACCATTATCACGGATAGTTACTTTTTTGGCTCTTGTACCAGTTAGCGGCAATGAACCCTCTGATACCGCCTCCTCGAACAAGACATTATCAAAATCAGTGCGCAGTGTTACAGCCATGTCGACTCTTCCTTCAAGGACTATCCGTCTATTTGGTGAGTGAAGCACACCAACTCGAGATACACCCTTCATGAAATCGGAAGTTCTAGGTTTCAGATACGCAAAATCATCAATGATTGTCCGGGAGAATCCTCCTCCACACGGCTTGTCCCGTGGGAATGTGTCTTTGTCAATCAAACAGACTTCAAGACCCAGCTTCGCCATAAAACGAGATACAGTGGCTCCACCAGGTCCTGCTCCAATCACAATCACATCATTCATACTGGACAATCACTCATGTATCGAAGCTAATGTAATGGCATCTTAAAGGTTGAGCCCATCAACCTTATCAGTATAGTAGTTGAAGGCCTGAGAGAGGACATATGAGTCAACTACTTGAGGCTCGCAGAGGTGTTCGACAGCGAGTGAATTCAGTTCCAAAGTATGATATTTTTCTCCACCGCTTCATCACTGTTGTATTGATTGTGAATATGATTTTGATACTATATGCTCTCATATCTGTCACCTTTATGATGACTTTGAGTGGAGTAGGATTTATTGACTCATTACCACTTGCTTTCTACATATTACCAATGATGATTATTCTACCAATAATGGTTCGTGCCTACTATCGGAGTCGAACGGCAGCTTGGAATTTTCTATTCTTGATGATTTGTACAGTCTTCTTTGGGCTGCTTTCGCTTCTCATACGTGGATTTTTGATATGCTTGGTTTTTAATATCGCGGCAGTGATTTCTATCTTCTTCATGGGTCGTTTTAGACCACAAGGAAAACTGAAACAAGCTGGAAAGAAAGCGATAGCGTACTTTATTTTCGCTAACTTGCTTGGGCTTTCATTCCCCATTTCCATTATTCTTATGGGTCAAAGCCCAATTGCTACCGTCCAAGTGGTTGTAAATCCTCAGATTAGACTCAGCGTACCACTGGCTGAGTTCGACTACCCATATCAGGATGTTACTCCAACTCCACAGTTGCTTTCAGATATCCTTTCCAATGCGTTCTATCTCGATTTCCACGTTCTTGAAAATGATGTAGATTCTTGGACTAGATTGCGTACTTGGCTAGAAGCAGTGAACGAAACCGAGATATCATACTCGATTACACTTACAGCAGACCGAGGGGTTTTGGCTGGCATTGAGCCAAATGGCCTCGCAACAACGCAGTTGATTGAGGACATCTATGAGAGTCACAGGATTGCTCTAAGCCATTTTGTGGATGTTGACTTGGTGAACATAACGAATAAACCAGAATACCTCCTCTTTGATATGACACTCTCACGCGTGGAATGGCAGGAACTAATGCAAAGAACTAGGAATCTCGATTTAGTAGGTTTCAGTGCTCTGATGCGAACTTCAATTTACTCTGTTGACAAAGCTCGTATTGAGAATGCATCGACCTTGTTACACAATGATGCTTATGCTTCAGGTATTTCTGCTGGAGTATTAATCGAATCGTTCGTAGTTGATGACCTGCTTGATGGTGATTCTAATGCAATGAAACTTTGCGGGTTAACAAGCACTTCCCTTAGTAGCTGGAGTCAATTTTCTGTATTATGCAGCCGATCACGATTCTCTTTTGAGATGAATGGAGATGTTGGTGAATATCTGGTCCATTCTTACTCAAGCTCAGTTAGTAGACTCGGTTCTTCTTTGAGTTTAAGAATTGGTGAAGCAGGGAACTCAACTGATACTCTAGGCAGAACAGATACAGTCTATGAAGACCTTGATGTGTTTGTGAATGATATCGCATTAATACTGGGGAACGGGTTGAGTCGAATCACTATTGATTCCCTGCCGTCGTACTTGAATTCATTCGGGAGTGATTCATTGTCTATCCTTCGGGCTGCGATTGATAGTGTTGAAAATGGCATAGCTACTTACACATTTAGAATCTACGCATTTCGTGCTGTTTTCATTGCGATTGACGCTTTTGACTTCATCATGTTTTAGGTGACTTCACATAGACCTCGAAGACTCCTGTCCATATCTCACTACTCGGTTCAGCCTTAACGAGGAGGTCTCCTCCAAAATTCACACCGACTGGAGCGGATGTACCTTTCTTCCAAACATCCGCAAAGATCAAAGAGTGTAACCTGTTCTGGAAATCTTCGGTCACTCGCTGAATCATTCCGTCAATGTATGCTTCGTCAATTCCTTGTGGCGTAAGATCTGCTGTTGTTCTAAATAGCCGCTCCTCACTTATTGCACCTTCAGTTCTGTCAAACCTATACCCGATTCCTCCAACAAGAAAGAACTCTGCTTGAGGAACTCGCGGTTCGTCTCCAATAACAATCATTGAATCATCTGCAAGAAGGATGTACTCAGGGGCTGCAACGTTGAATGGAATAGAGGCCGCCTCTACAGAAACCTCATCCATCTTGAGTTCCAAATTTAAAAACTCCTCCAAAGTGCGTACTTTTTCGTCAAATCGGAATGGGTCGAGCTCTTCCATGTGCAAAATATTTCGTGCCTTTTTAAGAATAACATCGAGTATTCGTTGTCCAGCCTTTAGGAATTCAACTCGTTGTTCTTTATTGGTTAGGATTCTTCCTGCGGATATAACGACTCTAAGATAGTCCACTGTCTTAAACTTCGCAAGAATAGTGCGGCTCAGATAGGTCGTGTCCTCTGTTTCGAGGAATCCTTCTTGCATTGCGACTTCTGCTGGAATGGGGTTTCCCAAATAAAGCTGAACAACTCTCGTGTTTCTCTTTGCTTTGAAGAATACACCTACGTCGTATGATTTTCGTGGCAAATCTTTCAATTGTCGTACAAATGTTCCATCTGGTACAATTGTTTTTGCTTGTGCCTTTGCATAGATTTGCGTATATTTTGCAAAGAAATCAGTTCTTGACATTGTTCTATCTCCCTCAGTCTACCTTTATAATAACGCACTCTATTATCATTTCGGGTGATTCATTCCAGATAATAACCTATGTTCCATGACAGTTTGTACACAACTGAAGTGGAAGTTACCCTCCACTAACAAAGTAATGAATTCCTACGAAAGCTATGAATCTAATCACAATAACAAGAACAAGGCTTTTGAGGAATTTTTTCATATTTTGTCCTAGAACTCTCCTGCCTATTTGTCTTACTCAAAACAAAGAAATTGGAATTCAGCCACAAATTATAAAGCAGGTGATTGAAACCACCAGCTTGTCCATAAGGAAAGGTATTGAAAATGGATAGAAAAACGATTGGTCCACTTCTTGCTATATTTGGTGTAGCGTTATGTTTTGGTTCTTTGTTCTACATTCTTCCAATACCCGGTTTCTACATAATTTCTCTTTTCATGATATTCTTTTCAGTCGTGTTAGTCGGGGTTGGTGCTGCTTTCGCAAGAGGAGCTGACAGTTCACTTGAAATTCCGAGCGATGATTGCTACTACTGCAAAGGTACAGGCAAGATCAAGAGTGGAGCAATGTTTGATATCTGCCCTCGGTGCGGTGGATCTGGACTAGCTCGTCCTGATGATGCAGAGTGATCTCAACCCGCAACTTAGTTACTGTTTAAAGGTGAGTGATGTTAATGGTCGAACAAATCATCATCGCACATCGAGGTGCATCAGGTCAAGCTCCCGAAAACACAATCCTTTCATTCAGACGGGCACTGCAGCTTGGCGCTCAGATGATTGAACTTGATGTCCACGAAACCCTTGATGGCAACTTAGTCTGTATCCATGATCCAACCGTCGACCGTACGACTAACGGGAGTGGTGAAGTTCATAGTTTCACTTACAAAGAATTGCTTGATTTTGATGCAGGTGAAGGTGAACATATTCCTCTTCTCGAAGATGTTCTTAAATTTGCTTCAGGAAATCTACAGGTTAATATCGAACTAAAAGTGCTTGAGGTTGAAAAGCAGGTGCTTGATATGGTGGAGCGCTATGAGATGCTCCAAGAGATCATAATATCCTCATTCTTCCATGGCACACTTGCCACTATAAGATCCCTTAGTGAACAAGCTCCAATAGCAATATTGGTCGACAAACCAAAGGACAAGCTCGTTAACTATGCAAGGGGCCTCAAAGCAAATGCCATCAACCCTCATTACCAACTAGTTACTTCTGAATTTGTGCAAGACGCACATAATGCCGGACTTAAGATATATCCTTGGACAGTGAATGAGCCAAAAACAATGAAGGAACTTTTTACTCTTGGTGTTGATGGATTGATCACTGATTTTCCAGACAGAGCGGCCATCATCTTGAGAAATTACACTTAATTGACAATCTTCTTGATGAATTCAAGAATTAGGGGATATGCCTTTATCCTTGTTGGGTGACAACTGATAACGTGCTCTGCTCCATCTAACATATGTAGCTCTTTGTTCTTGGATGAAATTCCACCTAGAGCAATTTGTCCATTTTTGGGATCAATTGTCTTGTCCTCTGTTCCCTGAATTATGATTGTTGGAATGACGACCTTACTCATGCTCTTCCTAGTCGCTTTCTGCAACTTGAATAGCTCATGATATGCAGAAACTGGTTCTCTATTGTATTTAGTTCTCTTCACATCATAAACACGTTGTGCCGCTTCAACATCGATATCCCTGTCCTTCATGAAATGCTTCAGTATCGGTACCAATTTCGGGATGATGCCTGAAATTTTCAGAGCTGGGGCCATCAACACTATACCGTCGATATTATTCTCTTCTGATGCTAGTAATATTGAGAGAGCTCCACCCATTGAGATACCAGCTAGAAAGAGATGTTTTGGATTCCATGACCGAACTACATCAAGACCTCTTCGAACTGATTGATACCAATCTTGCCAAGAAGTTTCTTTCAGATCTTCAGGAGTGGTACCATGACCTGCCAGTTGTACTGCAAACGATGCAAAACCCTGATCAGACAAATATGTCCCTAGAGTTGCTAGTTCATCAGATGATGCGCAAAATCCGTGGACTAATAAAAAAGCAACAGAGGCTCCTTCTGGTCGGATGACAATGCCCTTGACATCGGGAGCCAATGTTAACCACACTGCCTTCTGAAAGAAATATCTATTCAAGTTTAGTGAATTTGAAGCCTTTCCGAAGCATATTCAATCGAATACCTGCTATGAACCAACCTACTATAGAAAGTATCTCACCACCTACCACAAATATCACCATGATAGACACCATTAATGCGATTTGATCAGGTGATGGAATCCCTGCGAAGACTATAAACATTGAGACTATAACTCCAGCGGCTGCAACAAGTCCTACGATAGTAGATGTTTTGATCAGTGAACCTTCAAAGCCATGTCCCTTCTCTTGAACATCGTTTGCGAGATTCAGATTCAATGACATCACTAATATGACACTAATTGAGTAGAGTGCAAGCAGTAGAGCAGCACCTGTGTTTGCTTCGTGTGCAACGCTTTCGTTGCCTGCGATAACTGGAATCATTATTGCGAAAAAGAAACTTATACCCAACAATATTCCCCCTGATCCATAACCTCTACCGTAGGAATATCCTGCAAGTGCTACATTTCGTATAAGAAGTGCTAATAGTGGTAGTATTATAATGGCTGGTCCTTGTACAGCAGCTGGAATCCCTGGTATCAATGTAATATTGAACCATCGGTTTGTAGGCCATAGAGCAAGAGGTCCACTACCAAATCCTCCTAACATGAAAATGACGATAGATATCGATGCTGCGAGGCTGACCGCAACTGTTAGGGCAGCTTGGGAGAAACCCGTTAAACCTCTAATTTTAGATTCAATCATCAATAGAAATTGTGTAATAATAATGAGCAGCCATGAAAATACAACCAATGGCAGGAGGTTAAATGGATGAACCATCAAGAATACAGATGCTACTACCAAAGGTATACCTGTAACAATGTCTGTTTTCGCAGTATACGAGGCTCCCATTATAAACATGATACCTGCCGGAGCAATTGAACTGAAGAAACCCCATGCTCCTACTCCGTTTATATACGCTCCTGCCTGCGCTGTAGCAATCAGCCCAAACATGGCTAAGAACATCATAAAGTATTTGTTGCCACCTTTTATTATGTCTTCACCAATTGCTGCAGCTTTTAGTTCTCGTGCACCAAGTCTTGGTGCCAACATTATCCAGAATAGCATAAATGATAGGAGTCCGAAAATCAATGCTGGATTTGTTTGGTATGTTGTATTGTTTGTTAATGTACTCCAAGGACTCCAAATAGGAACGCCCCCAATTGAACCTATTGGACCTAGGAAGAGTGCGGCAAAACCAATGATAAATGTCAAGAGACCACTTATTCCAAACGTTATCTTTGCTATACTTGAGCTTCTTGCATATTCGCGAATTAAACTAAACGGTGACCACCAAAATTTAAGGGTCATCAACTGACCTACAAGAAGTATACCATAAGCACCGTAAATCAATAACGGACTAATTACTTGACCAAGTGCTAATACTGGAATAAATAACGCGTTTAGTAAACCTGCGATTGCGCCTACCCATGTCTTAGCTGAATCAGTGTATATGACAGCTCCTATTTGCCAAGCTATTACGAATAATGCTCCGAGGAAATACATGGGTGTCAAGAAATCCGGAATGAGGGATGCACCAAAGACACCAGGAAACTGAGTTGGTACAAAAAATGCTGTTGCAATAGCAATAAGGAATCCTACCCAAAAAACATTGGCAGATCCACTTCCGATAAAACTTCCAAGCCTCCTTGAACCTAATGCTTGAAATAGAAGGGAAAGCGCTATGATTCCCATGAATGCACCTACAGCGATGTGATAACTGGGGTTTCCTTCAATTATCCATGCGAAGGGTGAAATCGAGGTCTGTTCCCATTCTATTGCAGATATTGGGATTAGGGATTTCCCAATTAGTAGGCCAAGAATAGCTGCAATAATACCAAAGATACTACCAAAACCAGCTAAATCGCTTATCCTTTCACCAGATTGTTCTGTATCACTGACTATTGACTCTAATGAACTCAACTGGGCCATATCTGAATTCCTCACTTGGTGATTGTCACCATCGGTCGCATGAAACGAAGATGAGGGGTATAAATGCATATCGGACTCGGCTCCAGTCGTGAAATCCACTATAAGAATTCCTGAACATGGTTGCTTCTGTAACATTTAATATGTACAACAGACTTGTCTCATTGATGGAGGTCGATTCATGACTTCAGATTTCGTGCTGTATGTTAAAGGAAAAGAAATTCATATGAATGACTTCGTAGCCAATGTCATTAGTGGTGTTTTGATTGCGATAGTGTCAAACCTCAGGGATATCGATCTAGAGACAATCACAAAGGTTCAGATTGACTGATCTGCTTGAAACCCGTTTGAGTGGAATACAATGAAGTACAAAGGCTGGACTGGAAAAATCCTATGGATAAATTTGACGAGTAAGACTACTAGAGTAGAAGAACTGGTTCCTAAGGTCTATGAAGACTTCGTAGGAGGGAAGGGTCTAGGTGCTTACTTACTCTATCGTGAGCTTGAAGCTGGAGTTGATCCTCTCAGTCCAGAAAACATACTCTTTTTCATGACTGGGCCACTTCAGGGTCTACCTGCAGTTATGATAGGCCGATGGACACTTGTCACTAAATCTCCATTGACTGGATTATTCTTGGACAGTCACTCGGGAGGTCCTTTGGGTCGGGAGATAAAGAACGCAGGATATGACGCAATAGCTGTCACAGGCAAATCTGACAAACCTGTTACGATTCTCATTGAAGACGATAAAGTTACTTTCAATGATGCAAAGAAACTTTGGGGCAAAGGTACGCAAGAGGCCACGCGACTCCTCCATGAGAGCGCTCCCAAGAACTCGGCTGTATACGTAATCGGCCCAGCTGGTGAGAATTTGGTTCTTTCAGCAACTGGTTGTTGTGAACTTGCCCATCAAACTGGTCGTGGTGGTGCTGGTGCTGTCCTTGGGTCAAAGAATCTCAAGGGATTGGTAGTAAAAGGCACAAAGAAAATGACCACAGCAGATCCAGGTACCTTTGGTGCGATTAGAAAAGCTGTTACTAAGAAGTGGAATGATAAAACAGACTATGATTTCAGGGACTATGGTACTGCCACATTAGTAGAAGTCGCAAATCAAAGGGGTCAATTTCCTACTAGGAATTGGCAGAACTCATACTTTGAGGAATACGAGTCACTGACTCCTGACGAGATGGAGCAGTGGATTACAGGGAATCACCTGTCGTGTCCCCACTGCATAATTCGATGCACTCACTCGTACAAGACAGAAGACCCAAGCAATCCTGGTGTCGAAGTTGAATCTACTCCTGAGTATGAAACATTTGGGTTATGTGGAGGAAACCTTGGGATCAGTGATGCCCAAACGGTGTTCCAGTTAGCCTATCTGGCTGATGATCTTGGTTTAGACACGATTAGTACAGGTGCTGCAATCGGGTTCGCGATGGATGCTTTCGAGAGTGGAATTCTTGAAGAGCGTGAAATAGGTTTTCCCGTTAGATTTGGTGATGGAGAAGCTGCACTCAAATTGATGAGAATGATTGCGACCAAGGAAGGAATTGGGAAAGTATTAGCAAAGGGTGTTCGAAAAGCTGCTGAAGAGATTGGACGTGGTTCCGAAAAACTTGCAGTTCACGTCAAGGGTATGGAAACTCCCGCCTGGGATCCTCGAGGAAAGAGAGGTCTCGGTCTCTCATATGCAACAGCTGATGTTGGATCAAGTCATCTACGAGGCTGGCCACAAACGTCAGAAAAACCCGATGCATCTGCCTTAGATGTGATTGAATCAATGGTCAATGAACGTGACACAAAGATATTCACTGACTCACTCATATTTTGTCATTTTACATGGCATTTCCCCTTGACAAGGGATGAGAAGATTCAGTCATTCAATAGTGGCACAGGAATAAAATATGATGATGAGAGCGTTTCCACATTTGGTCAGCGAGTTGAGACTCTCATCCGGCTATTCAATATCAACGAAGGCGTGACACGAAACGATGACATACTACCTCCCCGTTTCTGGGAACCTGACACTGTTGGCCCCTCAAAAGGCATGAAGTCCTTCATTGACCAAAATGACTTTGAGAAATCTCTAGACAAATACTATGAACTTAGAGGTTGGTCGAAAGATGGTGTCCCTACAAAAGAAACCATCAAGAAACTTGGATTAAGTTCAACAGGTTCATGAACACAATCATTCAAAGACACCCGGACGGAAATCTTTTCGAAGGCAGACTTCCTTCCGCTCTTCTCTATAGTTCGATTCTGTGTAGAGGTCAAAAAGGTCTGCTCTTTCAACATCAAAGACCGCATCCAGAGCTCGCAAACCTTTGTCTTCAGCAATCTCACTTGTTTTTTCGAGCATTTTTGCTCCGAGGTCCGTGTTCTCAAGTGCATCTTCTATCTCAAAGTATCTAATGAAACCTACACGACCTAAAGCTGGATCTTTTGCAATATCTAGCTTCAAAGCTGCAACGACCATACCTTTAGTGACAGCTACGACGAACATGGTTTCGCTGCTCACACCTACCGGAGTGGACCTTGCATGTTGAATCAATTGCTGGAAATTCATTCCTTCTCTGACGTAGAACTCCTCGATTAGTGACCTGTCTTGAGCGTTAGCTAATCTCACATCGATGTCCATTCTTGTAGTTCCTCCGGATAACTCGGGTTTCAAACAAATCTAGTTAGAAGTGTTTTGTTTAGGACCAATTTGATATAGTGTAACATCATTATATTATAGGAGTGAAACAGTTTGACAGTCGATGAAGACACATCATCAGATATCCTATTGCCATTAGTACTTGTAGTTTGCTTGATTCTTCTTCTACTTGCACTTGCTATAATCTACATACCACGAATCATAGTATAGAATGGGCGTCTTTTCCTATTTCATTAATCGGTAAATCTCATCAATGTTTTTGGTGAACTCACTATCTGGATGTCTAAGTGTTACTACATATCGACTTCCAGCTTCAATCAAAAGAGGAAGGAGTGGAATAATCGTTGCCACCGTAGTTTTAAACTTCTGCTCTACCTCTTTTATGATGGCTTTGTTCTCGTATATTCCCGGTTTCTTGTTGATAATTATGCGGATGTCTGGGACCCGTAGTTTCCTGGCAACACTGAGTGTTGCTGCGGTTCCTAGTAGATCCTGTTCATCGATTCTTGCCACTACAAAAAGATAATCCGCCGTTGCCATTGATAGCAATGTTTCTCGATCGAGTCCAGGGTGCGTATCAATGATAAGATAATCAAGATCTTTCTTCTTGATAACATCTGTGAATCCTTTCTTCAGATCTCCAACTTCGTACCCTTCTCTAAGAATTCTAGTGATGTCAGTAGCTGCCATTGAGCTTGGGATGAGGAACAACTTCCCTCTCTTGAAACCTAATCTTTCAGTCAGATCCACGCATGCATCAGTAATGTCACAGGAACCTCTAAGGTAATCATTGAGGGTGTACTTCAGTTTTTCCCGGCCTAATCCAAAAATGACGTGAATACCAGGTGATGCCAAGTCCGTGTCCATGACAGCTACTCGTTTGCCATCCAATGCAACAGCAGCAGCAAGATTCGCAGCGATGTTTGACTTTCCAGTACCACCCCTAAAGCTATGAATTGAAACTATTTTACCTGACATGACTAAGCACCCTTTGTTTTAACCATTGAACATGATTTCCAAGAGCCCTGAGGACTTCCAGTATCCGTTGCGTTGGGATATCTGATCTTTCTGAAATCTCCCGAAGCGAGAGGCTACCGTTGCAGTATTTCCAGATGGACTCGACAACATCAAAGTCTCTTTTCTTAATTCCTATTACTTCTAGGTATGCAACAAATCTCTCATCTCGGTCTTCCATTGATGGGAACAACTTCGAAATTCTAACTACCCCTTTTGCAATTAGTTGAGCAAGAACCTCATCAGCCTGCTCTCGAATTAGACCGCTTGCTTCCACAACCTCGGAAACCGTGGTTGTCAAATCGATGGCGTTCACAAGTCGAAGAGCTCCAGATTGAATACTCTCTGAGAACGCAGAGAGTGACATCTTTGTTTCCCGTCGTATATCTTCAATCGGAACTGCTGCTTCTACTGCATCAAAATCATAGAATGAGATTGGACCTTCGACTTTATCGGGTTCAAACTTTCTTGCATTTTCAAAGCTTGTTAGCTGAAGCAGTGATGTGAACGGATTGATGAGGTCCAGGTATGTCTTCTCTGACATTCCCAGTTTCACTACAAATGCAGATACACCCTTCTTTGGTATTTGTACAAACAGAATTGCAGAACCCTTTTCCAGACTTGAGTGTTCTTTCATCATCACTTTTTCTCTTACCGTTGGTAAGAAGTCCAATACTGTTTCAAGTTCATACGCTCTTAGGTTTGAAACTGCAACGTACCCATCTGGGGTGACCATCCCGCCTCTTAGGATGTTTCGGTTAACCTCGACCTCTGACAGAACCCGTTTCAATGTATTGAGGTCTTGGGCTGGTAATAGTATGGTCTTGTAGCGTCGAGCAAGCCCCGGAATTCCATCAAACTTTTGCAGTGTTACTTCAATAACATCTGCAAATGATCTAAATTTCTTAGAATCCGGTAGTTCCCTCCTGAGGTCTGAGTAGTACATACTCACAAATTGCTCTGCAAGATCTTGAAGGATAACACGATGAATCTCTCCACTATCCTCCTCTGACACCAAGGCTATGAAGTAGAGATCTCCCTTACGCTCCCACACCAACTTGTTTGTTGAAAACGACATGACTGTGATTTTGTCTTGACTTACTTCCTGTGCGAATGAACCTACTGCAGAAAGAAATGCGGCCGCCAGCTCATCAAGTCTCCGAGTTCCACTCATACTATAGTGGAAGAGAAGAATACCAGTTTCACGGAGTACAATGATTTCTTTTACCAAGTGGCTGGCCTCCTAACTGGACGGCTGTTCGAAGTTTAGCGCAAAGGCACTTAATACCTTTGTCAGAAAGAGCCTGAATTTACAGGAAGCTTATGATTCTCCCACTAAACCCGTTACTTCAATAAGCTTCCACTCGACCTCATCGCCAAGCTTTTCCAGAACCTCATACAGTTGTTCTGGAACAACGCCGAGCCGTTCGCTGATATCCACGAGAGGACGGTCGCCGTTACAAAGAGATTTTGCACGTTCAAGTAATTGATAATCTTTGCTGGGTATGCCAATCAGGTCGAGATACGCATCAAATCGTTCGTCCTTTTCTTTTATCAATGGACATAATTTTGAAACTCTGAGCAATCCTCTAATTGATAGATATTCGACAACATCAGAAATGTCCGTTTCAGATAGTCCGAGTTTTCTACTAATGTCATATATGGATGTCTTTCCATCAATTGCTGATAGAACACGATTACCTGAGTTACCAAGATCTCTATGAAACTCGTCAAGAAATCCTCCGGATCTGATTACAATGTCCAAATTTTCTTTCTTAACCTGTGGGATTACAAACGCACTCAGGCTGGACATGATGACTAAGATACCCTCATAGTACGAGAATACTCCTCGAACATCACTCTCGAAATCCATGAATACATCAAGAACAGGGATGGCCATTTTCAGTTCACTCTGATATCGGGAAATAAACCTCTTACTCAGCTCTCTCAACACCACTCGCAATACCTTCTCTGATGACCCTGATTCGACTAGGAAGATGAAGAGATAGTCAGTCCCATACGGTTCATAGAGAAGCTCAGAGCCTTCGAATGATAGACTCTGAACTGATTTTTCCCCAAACTCGGTTGCAAAGCTGGTTATAGCACTTAGAAAGCCAGATAGTAACTCATCCAACTTTCTTGTTTTAGTGTTGGAAAAGTGGAAAATAGGAGTTCCACCACTCGTCAGGACCATGAACTCATGAACACCGAGTTTATCAACCAAACGCATACTCTCCTACGCTTGTGCAGATTCTGAATAGTCTTTAAGATATCGCCTATGAATTTGCGTTCTCGCCCGAAACATCCATAACGAGTCGATGAACCGCAAATCTAGAAAGGTGGACAAGGATTTGTTGGAGTATCGAGAATTTCCATTAAAGACTATGGTCATCTATGTATTGCTGGCTGTCCCGATGGCATTCTCCATCTATGTCATCACCGGTCTCTTGTCAGGGTCTCTGTTTGCTTTTGATGGTCTGACATTGCCCGAGCATCTCGGGCTTTTGGGTTATGGCGCTCTTACTGCTACCATTGCCTTGCCTCTTTCGGGTCTGCTCGTTGACCGAATACGAAAACATGACCTTCTGATGTATTTAGCTGCGCTATTGCCGAGTCTTGTGGGAATTCTAAGTGTTCTAGAAATCATTCCCGGATTTTCGGAAGTATATCCGCTACTACTTTCTACGAGCACTTTTGGTTGTCTTTCTTTGATGTTGATATCATGGTCTGCTCGAATCAATCAGAGTGTCGTTCTTCGTTTTCGTGGAAGGACTGTATCTACCTTCCTTGCTGTAGCTGTTATTGTTTATACTATCTTTACATATCTCGATAGTCTTAATGTACTCGCAGTTCTTTTGAATACCATTACTTTCCCAGCTCTTACTTCATTAATTGCAGTAGTGATTTCAGCAGCTTTCAGACCATGGAAAGTGGCACGTGCATCTCTTACAGTGGCTGGTAGCTCATTCAAATATTTCATTCCCGTGACGTTTGTTTTAGGAGCTCATCTTCTGTGGTACACTGTCACTAAACAAGAACTAAGTCAAAGTCCCTTATATCCTTCATTTGTTTCCCTTAGTCAAACGGTCAATATTGGATTTATTGAGATGGTACCATTTGTTGCAGCAATTGTTCTTGCTGGCATCATGGCTGATCGCCTTGGAAGAAAGACCGCATTTAGATTCGTAATTCTCTTGATTGGTCTATTGACTATCTTCGGTTCTACCTTATATGAGACAGGCAATTTGTCAACTCTCCTAATTTCTGAAAGATTTGTGGAGGGATACTTACTTGGTTTGTGTCTACTCCTCATATGGCCTGAACTCGGTGCTGTGAAAACTAAGGGGTTCAGACTCTCACTTTATTGGTTCTTCTTCCTTGGATATATGACACTTTTTTGGGCATTAGAACTCAATATAGAATTGTTAGGAATAACATTTGATGCTCCAAGTTGGCTGCCCTCAGTTGGGGGTCAGGTGGCTATCCTACTCTCCCTCAGTGCCCTCTATTTAACTGGACCTTTGCCAACAACTCTCGGTCGAGAGATTGAGATGGAGGATCTCGACTTCAATTTTGATGAGCGTCAGGTGAAGAAGACTGTCGATGCCTTTGTTGGTGCTGATGATTTTGCATCGATACGAAGCCAGATTCATATCATCGATGCAGGGGCCGATCTCAGCGATAGTGACATGGATGATATTCTCGGAGATGAATTCAGAGATATGCTTCCCCTTCGAAGAGTCCCTGGCATTGGTACAAGTTTAGAGAAAAAGCTGAATGCGGCGGGGTACGAGTCCGCCGCTCAATTGGCTGGTGAATCCGCGCAGAGACTAGCCCAGAAGATAGATGGGCTCAGTGAAGCTCGTGCAGAGAAGATTCTAACAGAAGCTCGAAAGGTCGTAAAGAAGACCGTCAAGAAGAAGAAGAAGTAATTGTACTTCTACTTCGGTTTGTCCATTAGAGCTGTCTTTGTTTTCACTTTCCCTTTAGAAACGTGTGGATTTCTCAATACTGCATCTTCAGTCTTCTCAAGCTCTCGGATTTCATCAGCAAGTTTTGCTGCCGCTCTCATCATCTCGTGCCCAGCTGCAACCAAGGGAATATAATCTTCCGCCTCTTTTGTCTTGAAGCATCCCCTTGATGTAATCTCTGCTACTGCTTCTGATATGGTAAGAGCCGCAATTGCCTTGACCTTAGCGTACGGATTCCTGAAGTATCCAAAGTTTACAGCTTTTTCTGCTGTTAGCTTCAGTTTAGGCATTTCAGGAGTTTCTCCAGCTTGGAAGGCTGCAACTACTTTGTCAAGTTCATTCTGAATTGCTCTCGTGACTCCCGTAATTGAGAGGACTTTGATTGCGTCAGCATTGAACAATGACATCTCTGTTGGGTCTAGGAACTCTTTCTTAGCTCCAATCATCGAATCAGCTGGAATTACAATGAAACCTTGTTTATCAAGAACTTGCGGTTTCTTTTTTCCCTCTTCATTTTTTTGGTAAAAGGCTTTTTCTGCTGGCCCATCTGAGATGGAGATTGTAGGAAGTTTAGCTTCAGCCAGCATCTCTCTCACTTTGGTGGGTCCTGGCAAAGCTGCATTTGGACTTACCACCAGGACAAGGTGAGGGGCCCAAGCAATGACTGAGTTCGCTGGTCCTTTACTGGATTCCTCATCCATCTTTGCACCACTTGTGAAAGCTCGAACATTGATATCATCGCGTTCTGCGCGTTCATCGAATATTAGATCAAGAAGAGGTGCGGAGGCAATGGCACCGAGCTTGATAACACCGACATTGATTATAGAATCTGACATTTTGTCAACTCACTCCTCTGTTAGGCTGCGCAACCCTCGACAAAACTGTTACGGTTCATCCTTTTGGATAATATGCCAAACCCGTGCCTGCTAGAAGATCTGCCCCTCGCAAATGCTTTCCACAGGTTGCACATCGAAAAACGATTCTTGGGTCATTGGAAGCAGTCCCACACTGATTGCATAAGGGCTCTACATCGAGAATTGCAAGCTCACCAACTTTTAGAGGTTCCTTACAGCTCAAACAAGTGACTTCAGCAATATCATCCTCCAAAACCGCATGGAACTGATTACTGCATTTTGGGCAAAAGAGTGTGTATACTTTGTGAATATCAGCGGAGTCACAACGTGGACAGAGAAGCTCTATTGTGAGATCAGAATCACCACATTGCCTACACTCCACACGTCGCCCGTATGTGCGTGATTCAAGAATCTTCTCATCCTCAAGATCTTTCAACATTCTAACTACTTCATCATCATCTAAACCAAGGTAGTCATAGGCCTCTGGATATCTGACTGATGCACGAAGTACATGTTTTGGCGTAATTGCAGAAACACGAGAGTTTGAAATGTCCTCAACAAGTTTCATCACTCCTGGATTTGTAAGAAGCTCTGCACCACTTGTTTCATCTATTAATTCATTGAGCAATTCAAATGCTCGTTGAAGCTCACTGTCCCACTCATCGCTGTTGAAATCAATATACTTCACAAGTCGAAGAACATTACGTTCGATGGCAGGTGTGTTATCTTCTTCGTCTAAAAGGATAGCAATACAGTTGGGTGGTTTCATGTAAGAAATAACTAATCCTCGTGGTAATTTCGAATATCCCACTTCTGCTTCCCGATTTACTCCATGTCCCATGAAAACAATTAGCGCTTCTTCGCCAGTCAATACTTCTGTTTCAGGAAATGACCGTCCGACCGAGGGGCCGAGTATGTCATCCCACCATATCGAGTGAATTGCCTTAGGCACCTTTGGTTCCCCAATGTCTTGTTAGTCCCGTTTTAGACAGAGCTGGTTAAGTTTTCAACTGACATCCTATCTTATCAGCCTATGCCATACGAATATCCTCTGTTGATGCAATACTGATTCATTAATACCGAAGGGTATAAAACCGCTCTAAGAAGTTCGAGCGGTCAACAAGGCCAATACAGGCTACAATAGGAAGTTGGTCAGATGGTTACACTAGATCGCCGCAATATTGCAATCACTTTCATACTGGCATGGCTTGTACTTTCTCCATATGTCTTCACAGTAGGCAATATCGGGAAATCATATAGTCCGATTGCTACAATGGCGCTAGCAGCTCCCACCATTTCTGGACCTAGCACATACCAGTTTGAGAATGGGACAAAGCCTCACATTATTGTATATCATGCTAGTGATCCAAATCCAAAGAACTTCACCGTGACTGTTGATGGCCACGTGCTAGATTCTGGAGTTTGGACTGGCAATGACATCACTGTGTACCTCGCGTGGCTCTATCGCGACAATTTGGTTGATGCACTCCCAAAAATCCTTACAATGATATGTACAGTCTATAATAATGAAGGCGAGAGTGCTTTTGTAACCACCACAATCACAATCATCTTAGATGAAACAGCGCCTATTATTGCTCAACCTGCTAACATAACATATGAGGTTGGAAGCTTTGGACATGAAATTCGTTGGAATATTACTGAATCAAATCCTGATTTCTACAACATCACTAGAACCTCCAATGAGCCTCAGAATAATGCTACTGTCCTAGAATCTGGTCCTTGGGATGGTAATAATATCACCATTAATGTAGATGGTCTCAACGCTTCTCGATGGTATCTCTACTCACTATTCGTGAATGATACATTTGGCCGAAATGCGACAAACTATGTGAATGTCACAGTTGTACCCGATGCATCTTCACCAACCATAACATCTCCTGAGGATATTGCTTACGAGTTCGGTGCTGAGGGATATGAGATTCTATGGCATGCATATGACAGCAATCCTAAGAATTACACAATCACTGCCATGATTCACTACAATGATACAACTTATGGTAATGTAATTGAGTTTCATACGTTCATAGATGTAATAGAGCCTGCTTGGACATTTTCTGACCCTGATGGTGAGGATATTACAGTATCAGTTGATGGTTTCTTCCTTGGCAACTATACAGTCACTCTTACTCTCTTTGATGACTTTGATAGAATGACAAACGATTCTGTTAATGTCACTGTTTATCGAGATGTACGTGCACCGATTATAACATCATCTGGTGATCTTTCATACGAAGAGGGGTACACTGGATATAGCATCAATTGGACAATTGAAGAAAACAATCCGAAGTCCTTCAATCTCACACTTGATAGCGAGGTGTACGATAATGGCACTTGGACAGGAGAAGGATATGTACTAGATGTGGATCGATTCCATGTCGGTGTTTATCTCTATAATATGACCTACACTGATTTCTTCAATCAGAGTGCTTTCTCCCTGATTCAGGTTGAAGTCACTCCTGATGCACATGTACCTATAGTGGCACAAGTTAGAGTGTTTCAAACGTTCTCAACAGTAAGCACAAACAACCTGAGTGTTCAAGCATATGCATGGGACCTGAACAACATCAGCAGTATTGAAGTCCAATGGGGTATTGGGAATCCCGATGATGTTGATTTTGAGTTTGAAACAAACGATATGAATCAATCAGAGATTGAAAACATCTTTGTTTCAGCACTAGGTGAGTACCAATTTGGAGTTGAAGTCTGGTTCAAAGTCGTTGCACATGATAATGCAACTACTCCACTTGAATACGATACTGGGTGGATTTCTGTCGAAATCACAAGCCAGGGAATAGAAGGAGCTCCAGCTCTACTCTATGCTGGAGTGATTATTCTAGGCTCGCTCTCTCTATTGGTGATCCTTGTTCTGTACTTCAGAACACGAACTCGGTGACCGTTCAGACAATTAACCAACGGTGGAACACCACTTCCCCCGATTGATACGACTCTGCTCATTGCTGGAGCAAGAGTTGCGGGAGTAGTCATTGTGGCTGCTGTGGTATGTATGAGGAGACGTTAGATTGATTTAGTATAGTGGGAGGGATTCCCACTCACTCCATTTCTTTTCATGGTTAATTCTAATGAGCTGCCTCTAATTTGAACCTCTTGTTCATCTTGGAGCGAGCGGTGTTAATCACTGCTTGGAGTGCATTTTCGTCTAACTTTTCAGCTTCAACTGTTCCTTCCTTTATTGCCAGCTCCAATGCTTGCTCTCCCTTCTTGCTTCGAGCAATCACTGTTGTCCATCCCTCGTCAGAGCCAATATTACCACAAGAAAGGTCCGAATTCATCCCTGTCAGGTCTGTGCAATATGCGCATGAAGAAGAAGCGATATAGTCTAAGTCTTTAATTGGCCAATTCTTTGTTTCACCATCAACCGTTACCATGAACTCTCCTTTAGCAATAGCAAACCTATCCACTTTCTTGATATCGATGCCCTCTTTCTTTAGGAAACTACCGAGCCCTTGGTAATCAAATGACTCCATACAGAACAGACTTACTTTGAAGGCAGTGGGTGGTTCTGGATTAATATTGAAAATACCTGCTGGATGCGATTGCAATCGATGTACAGCGTCAATATTACATGCAGTTCCAACAACTGCGATGTTTGAAAGGTTCTCTTTGAAGCAGTTCATCATTTGCTCTATGACCTGAGCATGTGTATAGAATGTCCCTCCAGAAGCTAACAGTTCTTCCTTTGAAGTGACTTTTTTCGCTCTAGGTAGCCAGAGATTTTCATCAGAGTGACTGACCATTATTGCTGCCTCTATCATTTTCTTCTCAAGCATTATTCCCAGAATCGCTGTGACCGCGCCTCCATCCTGTCGTTTATGATCATCAAGGGCTTTCACCTTCCAGACACTGCTATATTCGCCAATGATGTCCTTCTCCAGAATAGCGGTTCTTGGACACATAGCATAACATGTTCCGCATGCAATACATTTGCCAGTCAATGTGGGGATGTATTTACTCTCAATACGCTCTCCAGTAATAGCCTCCACAGGGCAACCTGCAACACATGAACCGCATTCCACGCACGCGCCTGTTTGGATTATTTCTCTCTCTAATTTCTTGAATGCATAGCGCTTGGTATTCTCTTTGAGCCATGCTTGACTTTTTTCTACAGCAGCCTTATGGTCTCTCTTCAATGTAATTCCCTCGTGAAACGATTTCAATTGATTGAGTTTTGGTACTATTTAGCAATGCCGGATTTAGTACTTTGAAAAGGTATATCAAGAAGTAAAAATTGCAGTCTCGTGGTTGAAATGAAACTCTCGAAGGAACAAATCGATTTATTGCTGGATGCAAGTGAGAAACAAGTCTGTACAACAGACGAATGTTGTGTTCAATTGGTGGCAGTTGCTAACCTCCCTACCAGATTTGGAGAGTTTCAGATTGCCGGTTTCGTCAGTCCTTGTGATGGAAAAGAGCACACAGCTATCATCAAAGGCGATATTGTAGGAAAAGAAGGCGTAGTTACTCGAGTTCATTCTGAATGTTTGACCGGAGACGTGATGGGTAGCCAAAGGTGTGACTGCCGGGACCAATTATTGGAGTCTCTGAAGATTATCGAGAACGAGCAGGAGGGCGTTCTTCTCTACCTTCGACAAGAGGGCCGCAACATCGGGCTTACTGGGAAAATCAGAGCATATGCCCTACAGGATTTGGGTTTTGATACGATCGATGCAAACATTCACCTTGGATACAAGCCTGATCAGCGCGATTATGGGATTGCAGCTAATATTCTAAATAACTTGCAAGTGAAATCTATCAAGCTGCTAACTAATAATCCTGAGAAGATTCGTCAACTGACCGATGCAGGTATCAAAATCATTGAACGTCTTCCACTTATTATTGAACCAACTGAGTATAGCAGAGCGTATATTGAAACCAAAGCAAAACGATCAGGACATTTGTTCGGAGATCTAGCTGAAACTCATGACGTTGAAGAAATCCGGTCTATGGGTTCTAAATGATTAGGCTTGTTTTGTCTGCTTAGAATCACCCTTGGAGGCTTTCTTCTTGGCTATTGACTCAACATATTCTTTCAGGACATCCTCTGAGTTATCAGCCTTCACAAATACAGGAACACTATCGAGTCCTGTTGCAATATAACTCGAGAGGAGCCATGACCCTGGCGGAAATTCAAGGGTTTTGTCAAGGATACTGAGGTCGATCTGGAAAGAGCTACTCACAACAGTTCTATCATATGGTCTTGGTAGAGTACCAACAAAGAAGGTATGGAGTTGCTGCATGATATTTGTGTTCAGATATGCAATTCTCTGAGTAGCGATTGCACCTCCAAGCCCATACTTTCTTCCTTGTCTAAGAAGTCGCTCCACCGCTGCACTACATTGCCCAAGATGTCCACTTGCATTTGAAGGGATGAACTCTTGTGCTTCATCAAATACAAATAGAATTTGGGGTTTGATTTCAAAACTCCTCTTCCTATGACGAAGTGCAGCACTGGTTAATTTGATTACGAGGTCTCTCAGAGTATCTGGGTCTGCGATGGAGATACACACAACTCTTTCAGGTCCGCTAAGTTTCTTCATCAGGTCCTTCACAGTGATCCCGCTTAGTTTTGCGTTTTGAGCTCGCGAAAGCACTCCCTTCAGTGTAGACCTGGTTGTCGCCCACGCATAAACTGCAGCTTTCTCATTAACCTTGAAGGTCTCCATTGCTTGTGTCGCCAGTGAATCAAGTTTGTCTATAAAGTCATTATCAATCTCATCATGCTCAGATTTGCCCTCTTTCTCAGCGAACCTAGCTATGAAGTCCATTATTGCATCGATTGCTTGAACATAGTTCGGTCGAGTCGAGCTCTCTGAACGAAGCGTCCTCGCTTCTTGGAGCAGACTGCTAAAGGTTGGTACTTGAGTCAAAGGTCTGTTGTAGAAGGTCACTTTTCCTGTGTCATAGATTTCTTTCAAGACCTCGTTGGCTTTGTCATCCTCTTCAAAATCTCTTGGTTTGACAATTGAACGAGCAAATTGCTCAGGTGTCTTAGCTTCATCTTCAAGCACAATAACACTTGGTATCTTAGAGTCCATGAATACATCGCTGAGAAGGAATGGATATTCACAACTTATATCGAATATCACAAGCTTTGCGTCTTTATCATGGTATAAGATACGTCTGAATAGGTTCGAGAGAAGGTTACTCTTCCCTCCACCTGTGAAACTGAAGACCCCAAAATGATATCGAACAAGCTTAGTCAGATCAACGTAGATTGGCACCTCATGACCAGACTCCATGAACATTCTCAACACGCCTACACGAGGGTCTGTCCTAGGGTCTGCAGATGATGTCTTCTTATGAAATCCCATTGCCTTCTTCACTTTGTCATTGTAGATGAGGTCGACTGTTTCCATATCGATGACATATGCTTTCTCACCAATGAGTGGGTATGAAAATCCCTTCCTGAACTCTATCTCTCCCTTCTTGTTTATGACAAGATCATAGTTGATTGGGACTGCATTCATGTGTACCATCATTGTAGCCTGGTCATCTGTAGACCAATCCGGAACCGATTGCTCGATTATCTCCATCTGAAGTGGGAAATAGTGACTGTCACTGACTCCGCCGAGACCGTAGTGAAGCGGCCAGACTTTGCTGATTACCATCACAGTATATCTTTCAATCCCTTCCTTCATTGCCCTCTTTGATTGCCCTCTGAAATTCTTGACTGCCAGTAGCATTCCTTCTTCGAGTTGTGCTATCAGCTCCTTGTTATAGCGAATCTTGATTCTGCAATCGTATCTTGCTGCAGATCCCGACCATTCAGAAGAATAGTTGGCTGCGACCGGAACTACCCGAGCAAGCCTTCCTTCAAATGTTCCTTCAAAGTCTGTGAATAATTTCCGCTTACTGCGTTCTTCTTGATTGCTCAACACTAGACCTCCGTTCTCTAAAACTACTCAGATAAAATAGAAACTCTCTCAAATCAGGACGATTGATTAACCAGATTCCTGCGCTCTCGACCATTCCCTTGAACTGACCCCAGTAATATTTTGCCACTTTGTCTGCTATGTAAAGTGGTTTCAGATGACCAAAGAGTTCAGGTATACTCATACTTGTCATTGCTTCAAAGAGAGGCAGGATGAATGACTGAATTGGATTGTTAACACCCTCATAGAACACAACTTCTACAGGTTCTGGGCTATCTGGCCTATTTTCATAATCATGATGGAGTGTTGTTAATTGCTTCGTTCCATTATCGAACTCAGGGTAAATCAGTCTATCATAGAGTAATACATTACTCCTAAGTTTGGGATCAGAAGCTGCTTGACAGAGCTGAAAATAAGCTTTAGCAAATGTCCTCTCTACTGATATCTGATTTCTACGGGCTCCTGAAACAAGACCTGGTTTTCGTTCAAAATGGGGAACTATTGTTTTGAATGCAGTATCGTACTCCACGGTCGCCCATGGAACCTGGAGTCGATCTTTTTCATGAAGCGATACCCATTGTAGTATCATACGATCAGTGTCTGGAGTATCTTGACCCTTATCACCAAAACCC
>CAZPWM010000032.1:0-32120 GCA_964590575.1 uncultured archaeon | reverse complement strand
TGAAGAGTAGTACAGGTTTGGACCGAGTATTTGATGGTCCCCATATTTCTCTCTGATTTTATCAATGGGTTTGTAATCTAATGCAATCATTGAATGATGAATCGCAAAATAAACAACCATAATCGGGCAATCGGTGTTGAGAACTAGGTCACGCAATCGTTCTACAAAGTCGTAATAGTCTGATGCCTCCGTCATCGTGTTCTCTAGTACATTCCTGGTTTCCTCATCTATGAAGGGGAAATACTGTGTTATCGTTCCGATTGGTTCCATCGCCGCTCTCCCTCTAACAGCTGGAACAGTTGTCGCATTAATATGAAAACACTCTACTTAGAGAAAAATCTTGTTCAAGACTAAATACCAGCATCGCCAATCATTTGCTCAATCTTAATTCGACCAAGCCTTGGGAACTTCTTCACCGGATATGAGAGAAGGATATCAACGGTTTTTGTGAATGGTGCATTTTTAGTAATTCTTGAAACCTGCTCAGCATCCCGAAAGTGTTCAGTTACAAACTTTGCAAAAAGGATTGGCTCCATTGCGGAGTTAAACAAGAACCAGTATTCATCTGGAAAGCTGTTGCGAAACCACTCGTCAATCTCATCCATTATTGCAGTTTGTTCATCATACGTTACCTTGAGATAGAACTCGGTGTTGTTCCCGAGGCTCAGATTCCATCGCGCAGCAAACCAGAACGCATTGCTATCCAACATCTCCTGAATAGCCCTACCGACCCGTCTTGCTGTCAAACCCGTACGTTCTGATATCTCACTGACCTGCATTCGAGCGTCCACGAGAAGATGTTTCAATACACGAAGGTGCAGTTTCTTGATATCAAACTTCTCACCACGTTGTGTCAAAGTGGTGTGTAACTCGATGTTGGTCACTGATTCAAGTGTTCGAAAGAATGTACTGAGATTCTGAAGCCCCTCAACACCCACATACTCGGAATAGATGAAGTAAAGTCGACCACTACCAGTTACGATTTGACCCACTTGTATAACCATTAAATTGGAACCAATCTGTTCCATGAACTCCTCCTCATCCTCAGAACCGTCTGTAGAAACTAATGCAACCAGATAATCGGAGTTCATCATTGCTGATTTCAAAATCACAGAGAACTCCTCAATGACACCAGTTTCAATTAGCCGGTCCATTCTTTTTCTAATTGCATTGGCTGTTAAACCAATCCTCTCAGCTAGTGCTTGATACGATAATCTACAATTCTCATCAAGAGCAAGAAGAATGCGTTTATCGATCAGGTCCAAGAGCTCCACCTTGACTGTCTGTAAACAGTCTATGGAGGTATTAGTGAGGTAAATATGTTGTCTTCAGGAGGTTCTTGAAGTTCTTTCGAAGCACAGTAAATGCAACCGGAGCCAATGACTGACAACTCAAAACCAGCGCTCCTGAGTTTCTGAAGATATTGCAAATGCTCAGAGAGCTTTACTATAAGTTCTGAAGCATCCGCGTTTCCAGTTTCAGCTGATTCAGGAAGAGACATTTCAACTTCAATAAACAGGGAATCACTTTCTTGTTGGTCGTGTTCAAGTAGGATACGGACCCAGGGTGTACGATGAATCAATGTTGTCACCTCATCTGAGCCACTAGGGTCTCTAAGGGTAGTTACAGCTTTGGTGTATTTTTCTTTCAAATCGAGTGTCATCTTCCACTTCACAGAATAGAGTTCTCCTGAATTGAATATGAAATGGCCTACACCTGCAGGTTCGGAAAATAGCTTCTCGTTTCACTCAGCCTAACCGAAACACAAATGGATAGGATTTGAAAGTGTGTTGCATCTTTGGATGATGTGATATCTATGGATGACATCGACAAGAGAATAATATTAGCACTTGATTCAGATTGTAGAATAACATACCAAAAAATGGCAGACAAACTAGACCTATCAGCTAATGCTGTAAAAAAGAGAGTCATAAAATTAATGGAACAAGGTGTGATTGATCGCTTCATTACAACTCTCAACTTTGAGATGATTGACTCTGATCTCCTTCTAGCTATAATCCAGACAGATGGTTCGGAATTTGAAGAAGATTTCATCGAAGAAGTAGGAAACAATCCTTCTGTAATCCAAATGAGCTCTATTGCTTGTGGCAAAGGAGGGTTATACGCTGTCTTTGCTGTAACCAGTGGCCTTCCAGCTCTATCAGATTTTGGTACATTCATCCGAACACTGGCACCAGTTACAAATTCAGACATTCATGTGCTTCTTTATCCGAGAGGACACAAAATCACATTGACAAAACTGCAGCTGCGGGTTGTGAAGTATCTAGTTGACAACCCACGAATATCTATCATGGAGATAGCAGAACTAGCAGGAATGTCCGCAAGAAGAGTTCGGAGGACAATAGCTGAGTTACAAGAAGGTGAGGGAATTCTGTTTGCAGTCTTGTGGAATCTAAGTAAAGGTGGGCTCAATGAGGTTCTATTACGAATTGAGTGGGATGAGAAGAATTCAGATCATGAAGTTGTTATAGATTGGCTTCGGAATGAATATCCACTAGAATTCTGGTCACCATTTGTTAGCGCTGCGCTCCCTGTTGTTTTTGCTAGGTTCGTTGTAGAAGATCTTGAAGCTATCGAGTCCATTGCAAGAGTTGTGAAAAGGGCACCATTTGTGAAATCACTGTCGACACTTGTCTTATATTCTAATAATCTATTTGATTGGCCAGGTATAACTGAGCTTAGGCGTCTTTTCGAGGATAGTAGTTGACGAATGGATTTCTCGGAATTTAATCAGAAACTTGAGCTAAATTCTTCGCCAATTTCTTCTTCTTCTCCAAATCGCTCAAGCGGTTTATCATGATTCTCTGAGCTTGAGGAGATCCAGCCCCATGCATAGATTCTGTTAGATACCCTACTGCAGCTCGTCCGAGCGTTAGATTCTCAATCAATCGCAGTATCTTGATACGGTCCAACGTATCGACACCCTCTGCTCCGACCAAATATTTCTCTACGATTTCACGAGTTTCTGGATTCCTTAATTCTCTGGCACTTGGACAGGTCACAAAGAGACCACCCGCGATGTCTTGCAAGAGTCGGGATATTTCGTAGGGAAACCTCGTCACATTCTGCTTGCACACATTCGCCAGAAGGAGGTCAACTAGATAATTTCCCGCAGGTGTCTTATGACCTGCAGCTGAACAAGCTATTCCACATGAGTATAGGGTCTCATTAAGGTGGATCATTTCGGTGATTTTATCCCGTATGTGGGACGCCTTCTCAACGCCATTGTATTCAGCAATAGACGCAGCAGCACCCACCAGCACATCACCCACTCCTACCTTGCATCCACCATAGCTCTGTCTGTGATAGGCTGAAAAAGATTCAACAAGCCGAGTACAGAACTCGCTCTCGCCGTTCATGAAGATTCGCTCATTCGGAACAAAGACATCATCAAACACGATAAGACATTCTTGCCCACCGAAGAGCGGATTGCCACAATCCACATCTCCTGCTTCTGTTTCGTCAAGACGACGAAGGTCACATGATTGTCGTCCGTAATAGTATGTGATGCCCTTAGCGTCAGCAGGAACAGAGCAGCAGATTGCATAGTCCTTGTCTTCATTCCGCATAGATAATGTTGGCATGATGAGATGCTCATGCGAGTTGATAGCTCCTGTTTGATGAGCCTTTGCCCCGCGTATCACAACACCATCATTTCTTCGCTCAACAACATGCACATAGACATCAGGGTCTTGTTGCTCTGAGGGTCGTTTGCTTCGGTCACCCTTAGGGTCAGTCATACATCCATCGATGACCCAATCTTCAGCCTCTGCCATTTTGATATAGTCGATGAATCTCTGGTTGTAATCAGTCTGGAACTGCTGGTCAATCTCATATGTTGTGAGATAGACTGCATTGAGGGAATCCATTCCTACACATCTCTGGAAACATGTCCCCGATGCCTGACCCAACACACGCAGCATCTTGACTTTATTCTGAAGGTCCTCCGTGCTTTTGTGTAGGTGACAGAATCTATTGATCGTGTTTCCTGTGATTACTGACTTTGCGGTCATTAAATCTGAAAACTCGGGATTGTGAGCCAAATCGTAGGTAAGAGCTACCGAGTTGATTGATGCTCTGATTATGGGATGATCGACTGGATTCTCTACCTTTTCGCCGAGCATGTAGATTGTGAGAGGCCCACGCTTTCTCAAACTCTCGATGTATTCTTCTCCTGTCTTCAGAACCATTTCTGACAACTCCACTGAAAGAGGCAGATTCTAACTGATACTCCTTAATCACTTAAGAGCTATGCTACCTACCAAAAAATGTCCACTTTAGTCAAACTGCTCATCAAGCCATCTACCAAGTGGATCCCAACTCCCAGGCGGAAATTCGGAATGTTTTGCACCTACAGCAATATGAAACATCTTGTTCGTAGATGGTACCTCATCAAAGAGCGCTCGACAGTCCTCAACTGAGAATAGTTCATCATTGTCGCCAATTCCAACGAAGACAGGCATTTCTCCAAGCTCAGGAAACGTGAAATCTCGAAGACTGACAATTTTCATGAAACGGTATGTGTAGCTGAAATTAAAGAGAGGATTATCTAGTCCTATCATTCCTTCACGGTAGTATCGAATCACTGGTTTGCTTGGTCTGAAAATCGAGTTTAGCAGAATATTCAGTTTTTGAGTCAGGGACATTTCAGCATATAAATTTGATTTAGTAATACGAGCTCCACTTAGGAGTGCAGCACCATCTATATTCTCAAGGCAGTTGTTGAGAGCAATCAGACTTGAGAGAACTCCAAGACTGTGACCCAAGAGTACGACTTTAGAGTGAAGCTGTTTGACAAACTGGATTGATTCACAGAGGTCCTTGACGAATCTGTTCATGCTGGGAGAGTCACCTCTGTTCCCGTCTGATAGCCCATGCCCTCTTAGATCAAGGCCATACACCGAGAAACCTAATTCTGTAAGGGGTTTAGTAATCAATCCATATGGTCCACTATATGCAGTTATTCCATGGAATAATAGAATTGCTGTGTCTTTAATCTCCTCCATTCCAGGTTCCCACTTTCTCAGGAAGAGAATCTGATTGTCTGAGGTTGTGAGTAGATGGTGGGGACCTTCGAATTCCTTCCGGAGAGATGGAATGTTAAGCGTCATAGTATCACATTGAGAAATACAAGTTCTTGTGCTTAAAGTATTCTCGCTATTTTATAATTGATAGTCGGATCATGCTAAGTTATCCTGCTTCAATAGGACCACTAAAATCACGACAATAACTTCATTTTTATTTACCACCCGTCATGACTTCCTCTTTCTTCTCATGATTTCTTTTGAGTGCGCTTGTGATGTTCAGAAATGTATCATCTATTTGTAGTTCCTCATCTCTGGCTACCGTTGTTGGAGGTCGTTCCTCAACATCAACTCCTGGTTCATAGTCGAATACCTCATTGAGTTGTGAGTTCATGAGAGTGAATAATTTCGATAGAGGTAGCTCCATTGGACAAGCATCCTGACACTGTCCACAACCAACGCACGAATCAGCAACATGTGCAAGCCTAGTTATAGGAAATATACCATTGGGAGGGACTTCACCACCAACAAGAAACTCTCTATTGGCTTCAAGCAGACATGTTTCACAGTAGCAAATTGGACATGCGTCTCGGCAACCAAAGCACTTGATGCATTTTCTGAACTCTTCTGTCCAGTACTTGTAACGTTCTGGAAGGTCCATTTTGAGTAGAGGACTGAAATCGTGTTCTCTCCATTCCTTAGCACTTTCGATTGCTGTCTTATCCTTTTGCTCCCTTGTTTCGATGCCTATCTTTGATGGAGTAGTGACTTCGATGCACTTCTTATCGATGGCTCTATCAAGCAGAGTCTTTCCTTTCTCAGTCCGCACTTCAACGAAAGTCCCAACATCTTCGAGATCCTCAGTCCCCCATTTGCCAAATGCCAAGTCTGCAAAGGTAGGGATGTTATACTCGCAGCGTCTGCAATTCTCTCGACGACCCAAACCCTTCTTTTCCAGTTTAGCAAGGTCCTTTGATTTTGTAGTTCCATCCTTCAGAGTAATCGTCAGCTCTCCATTATCGATGTCTTCGCGAATAACATCGCTTGGATCAACCTTGAAGTCCTCAGTATACATCTTCCTAGCAACTGCTGGCGCGATGGTTCCTGTGCAATTGAGACCGATAAGGATTACATTGTCAATGTCAATCTGCTTTCTCTTCTGGAGCTCAATGATGGCTCGTATATCACAGGGTTTACCCACTACAGCCAACTTCATGTGGGCAGCACCACCTAGGTACTCCTTAACAAAGCGGGGGATGTTCGGCAATGAGCAATGAAGGGATCCTGCTGTATCAACGAGATCCTCTGGGTCTGTTATTAAAACCGGTATGCCAGAAAACCTGTCGCCTTTCTTTGACCTGACTGTAACGACACCATCAATGTCCCCGTTCTCAAGAGCACACTTGAGAACAGCGGTGACTGCTCCACCGGTTTCTCCTCTCTCCAGTAGACTCTCATTGGTTGAGCGAGCAATAAACATATTCATACTCATTTGACCACCTCAATATTGACTGCACAGACCTTGTATTCAGGCATCCCACATTCTGGATCCAACACGGGATTCGTTATCTTATTGGCACATGACTCATGGAAATGGAAAGGAAGAAAGATAAGCCCTTCAGGAACGTCATCAGTCACCTGAGCTTTTGCTTCGATAGTACCCCGTCTGGTACTCAAAGAGATCTTTGTCCCTTCTCTGATGTTCTTAGCGGCAGCATCCTTAGGATTAACCTGGCAGTAGTTCTTTGGAACTTCCGAATGCAACGTCGGAGTTCTACGACTCATGGTGCCAGTGTGATAATGGAAGATACTCCTGCCAGTTGTAAGAATGAATGGATACTGCTCATCAGTCAACTCTGCAGGTGGTTTGAAGTCCACAACTTGAAGATGACCTAATCCGTCAGGTGTATTGAACTTCTGAGTGAAGAAGGTGGGTGTGCCGGGATGGTCCTCCGTTGGACAAGGCCACTGGATACCACCCAATGTATTCTCAATTCGCTCATAGGTCAGTCCCTTGTATGGTGGTACGACTCTTCGTATCTCCTCAAATATCTCACTTGAAGATGAAAAGTCAAAATACTTCTTGAAACCCATCCGCTCTGCAACCTGACAGACAATCCACCAGTCAGGCTTTGCCTCACCAGGTGGATCAATGAGTTTGTTGATTTTCTGTACTCGTCGGTCGACATATGCATGAACTCCCTCTCGCTCAACCCATGTGGCTACAGGGAGCACAATGTCAGCTAGCTCAGCAGTTTCAGTCGGATAGATGTCCTGAACAATTAGAAGTTCTTTTGCTTCAAGTGACTCGCGCACCTTATCAATATCGGGAGCTGCCATCATTGGATTTGTCCCTACTATCCACATATACTTAGTCTGCTGAATCATCTTCGTATAAGGTAGCCCCGGTTGGTCAGGAAGATTCTCAACCCCCCAAAGTTCGGCGAATTTCTTGTGTGGCTCAGCTGGTGTTCCTACCTTTTGGAAACCAGGATAGAACACATTGAGGCAACCCATATCCCCTGTACCTTCACCATTGATCTGACCACGAGTTGGACTGATGCCAGTACCGGGTCTTCCATATTGACCGGTTATCAGAGCCAGAGTTGCTAGAGCCTTGATACCATCAGTTCCAGAAATGTGTTGATTGAGTCCTTGATTGAACAGTATCGTGCATGTCTTGGCCTTGGCAAGCATACGAGCCGCCTCGTCCAGCTTGCGCATGGAAACTCCCGAGAGATCTGACATCTCCTTAAGGTCCAAGGAGCCTAGGTGTTCTCGAAGTGCTTCAATCCCTGTGGTTCTAGCTTCGATGAATTCTTTGTCCTCAAGCTCCTCTTCGAGGATAATCTTCATGAGTGAGTTGAGAACAAGCACGTCTGTTCCGGGTTCCAATTGCAAATGGATGTCAGCAAGTTCACGTGCGGTAATAGACTTTCGGGGGTCCATGACGATTATCTTTGCACCCTTTTTCTTTGCCCTCATGACCCTCTTTGCCATAAGAGGAAAAGTCTCTTTGATATTGATTCCATCTAGGAAGATACAATCTGCATTCTCAATATCCATTTGAGAGATAGGCATTACACCAGATCCAACTGTGGGGCCAAGTCCCGAAGCAGTAGACGAGTGACATAATCGACCACAGTACTCCACATTGTTCGTGCCCATTACAACTCGTGTGAACTTCTGCAGAACATATGCGTCCTCATTCGTGTTCTTTCCCGAAGCGATAAGACCAAACTCATTGGGTCCGGCCTCCTTCAGTTTTGAAGTGATGAGGTCGAGTGCTTCATCCCATGTGGCTTTCACAAGCTTCCCGTTCTTTCGTATCATTGGAGTCTTCAGTCTGTCCTCAGCATAGAGAAACTGGTATGCATTCCTCCCTTTTGGACAGTTCCCGCCCTCGTTTATTGGGTGATTATTCTGAGGTTCTTCACCAATGATCTTCCCATCCTCTATCACTAGATAGATTCCACAACCACAACTACAGTAGGGACAGATTGTCTCTTTGTACTCGATCATTCAGTTCACTCCTATTGTACTAGGACCTAGTTCCTTGATCTCATCCACGAAATCATTGACCACGGTAGCAAACTTGATTGCCTCTGACGCAGACACCCATTCCAGTCGTAATCTAGCTGGGGGTATACCAATCGTTTCGAGAAGTGTCTTCAGCATCATGACTCTTCTTCTTGTGTAAAGATTCCCGGATTTGTAGTGGCAATCTCCTGGATGACAACCAGCAACAAGTACACCATCAGCCCCCGACATGAGGGCTTTGATCACGAAGGTTGGGTCAACGCGGCTTGAGCAATTTACTCGGAGCGCTTTTACATTAGGTGAGTATTGGATACGACTTGTGCCCGTTAAGTCAGCACCCGCATAACTGCACCAATTACAGAGGAAAGCAATAATTCGAGGTTCAAAATTCCCTTTGGACATAAGTAACCCTCTGGATTTCAAAATTTAATCGTAAATGAGCTAGTTATAAATATTATTTATGTCACCATATTATTTATTCTTACAATTTGTAACCTTTGAAAAAATTGCTTGAGTCCGCGTACTCAAGTGCCTCGCGCGCTGAATCATATAGACCAAGACAAACAGTGGCACTAACAGCTAACGCTAGAATCAACACTCCAAAGAAAATCAAATCAATTAATGGACGGTAAACTACTAATGCTATTAGAACGAGGATGAATATTACAGATGCAATAGCCACACCTGTTTCCCACATTCTACTAACCGGTGGTTGAGCACCCAGAGGAATCCTCATGACTGGACTTCCAAAGATTCAGAATCGGTATTAAGATAGAGTGAAGTAACTTAAACTCTTGCACATTTTGATTCACTGAAGTGATGTCCAAGTTATATAGAGTTCAATCCAAAAACGGATTCAATCAATAAAGGGTAGAAGGAGTAATGTGCTAGAAGAAGGTCTTAGACCATCCCATAACCTATAACAGAGTGAGAATCAAGTTATTCAATTGGTGCACTACATGTCAGAGGCGGAAAACCGTCTGCTTTACATTTCACAGGCAGACATCAAAAAGATCAACCTCTCTATGAGAGATATAATCGATCAACTTGAAGTTGCATTCTCGGAAAAGGCAGAGGGGCGTGTTGAAATGCCTCCAAAACCTGGAATTCATCCTGGCGATGCAGACAACTTCATTCATGCAATGCCTGCATATATCCCAGCGATGAAGTCCGCAGGAGTGAAATGGGTCAGTGGTTTCCCACATAACCAAGAGAGAGGATTACCATATATTTCAGGTCTATTGATTCTAAATGATTCAGAAACCGGTCTGCCAATCTCTGTCATGGACTGCGTATGGATAACTGCTAAGCGAACTGGTGCTGCAACTGCTATCGCTGCAAAGCGACTTGCTCGTCCTGAGTCATCTATTGTTGGAATTCTAGGATGTGGTGTCCAAGGTCGGAGTAATATCGAAGCCCTAAGTGTCGATTTTCCATTGAAAAAAGTCATGGCATATGACATTGATAATAAAGTTACAGCTAAATACGCATCAGAAATAGAAGCCAAGTTCGGATTAGAGGTCACACCTGTTGACAAACCTAAAGATGCTGTATCTGGATGTGATATCGTAGTGACTGCGGGGCCGATTCTGAAGAAACCTCATGCTACAATACAAGCAGGGTGGATTGATGCAGGAATATTTGCCTCCTTAGTTGATTTTGATTCCTACTGGCACCCAGATGCACTGAAAGAATCTAGCAAGTTCTGTACTGATGACATTCCACAACTCCAACATTATCAAGAGATGGGCTATTTCCAAGACATTCCCCCGATTTATGCAGACCTATGTGAGTTGGTCGCGGGGCACAAACCAGGCAGGGAAACATCTGAAGAGTGTACTATCACATGCAACCTCGGACTTGCAATGAATGATATGGCAGTCGCACCTTTGATCTATCAAAGAGCTATAGAGAAGGGAATTGGAACTTGGTTGCCATTATAGATTAAATCCTAAAAGAGAAGGAATGGAAGGAGGTGCGACTAACGCCAGCTCCTTCATCTGACATCGAAGTGTCTAATATCTTGGACGACTACCGTGATCTTCAGCAGACATGTCTACTTCTGAGTTCACTTCATCGATTGGTTCTTCAGCTGCAGCAATTGAACCGAACTTCCCTAATTGAAGTCTGAGATTGCCCTTGAAGAGACCAGTGTATCCATTAGAAAGCATGTAAGTCGTTCCTTCCTCTATTGAATCGATGGTCTCATTCCAGATAGGCATCAGGATTGTCCCTGTAGAATCTCCAACCTGGGCATCTACTACTCGGTAGGTCTCACCCGTCTTGCGGGATTCAACCTCTCGTTCTTCACTTGTATTCATGACCTTGAAGGTGATGTTTACACTTTTCATTCCGGGCTTAAGCTCGGCGATAGTGGCCTCAATGGCTTCTATATTGTTATCATACATTGTATATCACTCGCTCTTGCGAATTCAGGTCATTAAAACTAGGGTAGTCCTCAAGTGGAAGTACAAGAAGGTCGTTAGTCCTCAATAAAACCAATCTAGAAGGTTTGCATAGTTGCTATGCCTGTACATTTGAAACGCGGGAGTTCGCATAAGGCGTTATGCATACAGATACACACCAGAATTGTTGCTGCAATACATACGCGAAAAGTGATGATTAGAAAAAACTGTATTTTGCAATATAAGATTCAGTTGTAATCCGACACTGATTTGAGTCCTAGGAATTAACTTGTTGGACTGCTATTGAAATCTCTAGTGGACATGTCAATTTCAGTGTTCACTTCAGGAATTGATTCTTCAGCCGAAACAATGGAACCGAACTTTCCCAAGTGAAGTCTTAGACTACCCTTGAAAAGACCTGTGTATCCATTCGAAAGGGTGTAAGTCCCGCCTTCTTTTATTGCGTCGATTGTTTCATTCCAGACAGGCATTAGAACTGTTGCTGTCGAATCGCCAACCACAGCATCTAGGACCCGATGTGTCCCCTCATCCCTACTGGAGTCGACCGATCTTTCGTCGCCTGTGCTCATGACCTTGAAAGTGATGTTTACACTTCTCATTCCAGGCTCAAGCGTGACAATTGTGGCCTTGTTGGCCTCTATCTTGTGTTCATTCATTGTTTATCACTCGCTCATGTGAATTCAGGTCATTCAAAACTAGAGTAGTCCTCATGTGGAAGTACAGGAAAAAAGTCAATCCTCAATAAAACCAGTCTGAGAAGGTTTGCGTAGTCGCTATGCCTGTATATTTGAAACGCGGGAATTTGCTTAAGGTGTTTTGCATTGTGCAAAATAAAGCGAAAGGATGGATGGAATGTGACGAGTGCATAATTGTAAGAATTTTGATGGACATGCTGAAAAACCAGTTTTGACGAAATCTTTTATTTTCTAAGGAACATCATCGAGTGACCACTCATGACGCAGATAGAGACAAAAGATGGTGTACCGATGTGTACAATGGATCAATATGAAACTGATTTTACAGACCGTCATTTGGTTCACGGAGTAATTGAAAAGTGGGCAACAGAGAAACCGGATGAAATTGGCTTGATCTGTGCAGATGATGGAAGGGAATTCTCATGGAAGACTATCCACCAGTCAGCCAGTGCAATTGCTATAAAGCTAACCGAAATGGGACTTGAGAAGGGGGATTTTCTGGCTACATCGTTACCCTTTCTCCCAGAACATATCTTCCTGCAATATGCTTGTTTCCAAATTGGAGTCATCCATGTACCACTAGACCTTCGACTAAAGCCCCCTGAAGTCATTCGTTGCTTAACCCTTGTGAAAGCAAAAGCATATTGTCACTTGGGGACAACACCCAATGCTGACTTTGGAGCTTTGGCAGTTGCAGTTAAGCAAAACTGTTCATTCGTAGAGCACTTTATTCAATTCTCTAAACCTGAAGAGTGCAATGAAGGAACAATGTCAGCATTTACTCTTGCAAAAGATGCAGAGGAATTAGCAAAGAAAGTGCTATCCGGGAAAGCTCCAGAATTGGCTCAGAAATATTGGGAAGCAAAATCCAGTATAATTGAAACTGACGGGTGTCAAGTCATCTATACCACAGGCTCTACTGGTTCTCCAAAACCTGCGCTTCTCTCTCATCGCGGAATCACTTCTCAAAATCTGACCCTTGGAATGGGATTCGACATGACTGAAAGCGACACAATGTGTGTGAATCTACCGCCTAGTCATGTTGGAGGTCAAGCAGAGCAACTGATGACTCCTTGGTTCTTTGGTGGAAAATGTGTCGTTCTCCATATTTTCAAACCGGAACTCACTTTGGAAGCAATTGAAAAGTATAAGGTGACACTCTTTGGTCAAATCCCTGCTCTGTTTGTCATGGAATGGCGGCTGCCCAACTATGCAGACTATGATCTTTCAAGTTTGAAATTCGGACTCTATGGAGGTCAAGCGGTTTCACGCCAATTCTTAGAACAGTTGCAGCAGATGACTCCGAGATTTGGAACCGGATTGGGACTGACTGAAACTTCAGGATTTTGTACGTACACGCCCCTAAACGGAACAGTGGACGACATTCTTGCAGGGGTAGGGTATGCCATGCCGATCACACCTATTTCTATCAGAGAGCCAATGCTTACAGATGGAAAAGCTGGGGAAGAATTACCACCCGGTGAAAACGGAGAGATATGCTTCAGCGGACCACAACTCTTCTTAGGATATGTGAATGATGAAGAAGCAACTCGAAAGACAATCTCAACAGATGGATGGTTGTATACTGGTGATTATGGCAGCTATGACAACAAGGGGTTGCATCTAGCTGGTCGAACCAAATTGATAATCAAACCAAAAGGATACAATGTCTTCCCAACTGAGGTAGAGAACTTCATCATGAATTCACTGAAAGAAACAGTTGCAGGGGTTGCTTGTGTTGGAGTCAAGCACGAGGTCTTCACAGAAGCAATCTTCGCTTTCGTGGTCCCAAAATCTGGACAGACAGTGACACCTGAGGAAGTCCATCAAGCAGCTAAGGGGATGGCTTCATACAAACGACCATCACATGTCGAGATCATTCCTGAGATGCCTCTGAATCGAGTAGCAAAAACTGATTATGTCACATTGAAAGAAACGGCTGATATCAAAGTGGAAGAACTCCGTGCTGCAGGTAAATGGGATAATTGATTCAGATTCGAATGACAAAGAGAAAGGATGGAAGGAGGTGCGACCAGCGCACTCCTATGTGAAACGCTATGCTTTCTACTTTAGCTTCTCTGAACTACTCAGAAATTCATCCAGAAGGGTTCCGATTCCAAGCATTTCGCATGTTGACCGGATGTAATCAAAATCAAGGCGCTCAGGATTTCTTTTGAGGATACCAAGAACATCTCTCAGGTCTTGTTCACCTTGAAACAGTATCTTATTGACTAAAGTGTCTTCTGCAGAACCAATCCTAATAGATGTACCAAATAAATCAACCGAGATTGCTCGATCTAATGTCATCGTATCAAAATCGGAATTAATCCCTTGAATGTCAAGACGAAGCAGCGTGTCTTTGAAGAATGCGGTGCTATGTGATTTCTCTTGGAATGCGGTTCGAATGTCGGTTGCTGATGCAACAAACCCCTTTGAGTTCAAAAAATCTGTGAATAAAGAGATTTGTTCATCATCCATCTGAAGTATGAAATCAATGTCTACTGTGGTTCGAGGGACACCATGGTACATGACTGCTACTCCACCAACGATGACATAGTCGATTCTATTGTCATTCAGATATGTACAAACTAGCTGGAGAATTTCAGGAAACTCTTCCATCTATTTATCACCTGCAATCCGCAAAGCCAAAGCAGAGAGTTTTAGCCCCATGATCAGAGTTTCAAGACCTGTATAACGTCTAGCTTCGATAGCTGTTCTTACCTGGTCAAGGTCTCTTCTGTGCCTCACTTGTTCAGCAATAGTGCTTGTCATTCTCCTCTCACTACGATAGTAACTATACTGCTCATATATTCTACTATTCTTAATTAGTGAAAAGAGAAAGGAGGGAAGGAGTGTGACAAGCACACCCGAGCAGGGTTGTCAGACCCGGTCCGTTAGTTTACGACCGCGTCTTCATCCGCCGCCAGTCACAAGCTCCTTCCTGACAATCTCGCGACCCTCATCGTCTACAATGACGAAATGAGCGCCGCAGGATAGTCAGCAGTCGTAACACCGAACCACCATCTCGATGAGGTTCAGTATTCCTTCAGGAATTTCTTCCGACATAGTTTTTCACGTTTCTTTTTTTCTTTATAATCATGAGGTATGGCCTTTACCTCTTCACCATTGGTTCGGGAAGAACAATGCTCTCAAGGGCATTGTCTTCGAAGATCTGTTTTGCTGCTGTCATGAGGCTCTTCTCAATGCCAGCAATGTTGTTGTTTGTTGCAACGATTAGATTTGCCTTGGTAAGCATTCCCTTGTCGTCTGACACATAATTATGCATCAGAATTCCTCGTGGCGCCTCTACGATTCCAACACCGTTACCGGCCTTGGGTTCAACGTCGGATACTTTCACATCAGTGTCACAGATATCGGGATCATTCAGGAGTCCAGCAATCGACTCGAACGCTTGGACAATTTCGACAATCCTAGCATAATGGAATGCAAAAGTGTGATGCGATGGTCGACCAATGAGCTCACGCATCTCCTTGAGCGCGGCGTCAGCAAGCGGCGTTGCCATCCTCTCGTTGACGTTGCATCGTGCCAGGGTATTGGCTCTCCAGATACCTTCGGGGTATCCAGCTGGTTTGTAGTAAATATGAGTTGCATAGCTGTGCTTTGCTACATGTTCACCGTAGTACTTGGTGTAGTCCTTCGGTTCGAAGTCAGCGACAATCTTGCCATCTGGGTCCATCACACGAACAGTTCCATCATAGATATCGAGTGTCCCCTTGTTGGAGAGACCAATGTAGTATGTAGGAGTGACTGCGACCTTTGTAATTACATCTAGGTAATCGGTTACGACTTTCTTTGCTAGATCCACAGTATTCAGTGTGAGTTGCTGGACCTCTTCAAGGCGTCCGAGGAAAAAGTCACGGTCCTCTTCCTTCAGAGATGTGAGCATGCCGCCTGGAATTGCAGTTGTTGGATGGATTGCTTTGGCACCAACAGTCTTGATCAACTCTTGGCCAAATTCCATCATCTTGATTGCTTGTACTGCGACTTCCGGTAAGTCTCTCAACACCGCGGCAACGTTCCTATCTGCAGGGTTTGCGAAAGGTCCATAGACGAAGTCTGGAGCAGCAAGCGCATAGAAGTGAATGACATGAGAGGAGAACTGCTTCGCCTCAATCATCAGTCTACGTAGCTTGACTGCGGTTGGAGTTGGAGTAACATCCCATGCCGCCTCGACAGCCTTGACAGATGCAAGATGGTGGGGGATTGGACAGATACCACAGATTCTTGGAGCGATTCTGGGGGCCTCCTCCATTGGGCGACCCTCAAGAAACTTCTCAAAGAATCGAGTAGAGTTCACATTGAACTGCACGTCTTTGATCTTGTTATCCTTTCCAAGCTTTATCGTGAGCGATCCATGTCCTTCGAGTCGAGTCACTGGATCAATTCGGATTGTTTTGTCTTCGGTCATCTGTTCTTGACCTCCTCACGCTTGATTCGCATTTCTCCTAAGTTACTAGTGGCATAATCGAAGCGATAGAAAGTACCCAATGGGTCCTTCACCTGTTCCTTTATCTCCTCAGGTGGAAGAGGAGCGTATGTACCAAGCATAGCCATCGAGTTAGCACCATGGTCCTGCATTATTGGCGGAGGTGGTCCAAAGCAACCTCTGCAAGTTGCACCCTTGTTCACACACTGACCTTCGCACAACCCCCAAGTAGCGGAACCTACACAGATGTAACCTTGCTCCAGCAGGCATCTGTCAGGGTCTGCAATCCCTTGATAGGGGCGGAGAATTTTCTCAATGGGTGTTTCTTTCTTCTCGCGATTGCAATAATGGCATACTGTGTGTGGTGGGAGTTCAATTGGTTCCCCAGCCAGTAGCTTAGTTACCGCAGTGAGAATTAGTTTCGATGTAGGTGGGCATCCTGGAAGGAAAATGTCAAAATCAACAAAGGAAGTGTTAGGTTTAACCACAGGAGCAATACCGGGCAGGTTCTCACTTGGAACCTTTCCACCGGTCACGGTGGCATTCTCACGAAACTTGACATCAAGGCACTCCTCTATGTCAGAAAAGTTTGCTAGACCCGGAATCCCGCCGAAACAAGAACAGGAACCGAATGAAATCAATACCTGGCATTTCTCTCGCATCAATTTGAGAAGGTGAATGTCTTCTTCAGTCCGGGCCATTCCTTCGAAGAGGCCAACAACTATCGATTTGTCCTCATAACTCTCGAGGTGATGGAGCTTAAAGTCAGCAACAGCTTGCCAGTACTTGATCTCTAGTGCTGGGAGAACTGTAGCTAAGTTGAGGTGGATATCAACTAAACTCTGGAAACATCCCCAACAAGAGCTACCTTGACCCATTGCAATAGAAACTGGATCCGCCAAGCTTAGACCTCCTTCAGTACGTATACCAGCTCGTGTTCCTCTTCACCCGCAACCTCAACCTGCCCCCAACGGAGCATACCCATGAGATTCCAGACTACAAGATCTGTTTCAAACTTAGTTGCTTCAGCTATCTTCGATACTGCAGCAGGACCGCCCTTGAGGAAGTCCTCAATAGCTTTTCGTTGCTTGCGAACGTCACCACGTTTTTGAGTAAAGTATTGTGCAAACATTCTGCTCATTTCCAGTTCCTCCTTATTGGACCTAGTTCTCTAACTTGTTCAGTAAGTTTTCTTACACCGTCAGCGAATATCTGCGCTTCTGATGCGCTTGCCCACTGAAGTCGGACCCTGCGAGGATCAACTCCAGCCTGTTCAATGGCAGTTTCCATCAATGCCCATCGTGCTCGGGCTTTGAGATTTCCACTGGTATAATGACAATCTCCGGGGTGGCACCCGGAAACAAGTACTCCGTCTGCGCCCATATTAAGAGCAGCTAAAATGAACTCAGGACTGATACGCCCAGTACAGTTCACACGTAGAATTCTTGCATTGGTAGGGTATTGAATCCTGCTAGTACCTGCTAGGTCAGCACCCGCGTATGAACACCAGTTACAGCAGTACGCCATAATCTTGGGTTCCCATTCTTTCTTTGAAGCAGCAGTTTCAGTCATTGTTGTTGTCATGCTGAACCGCCTCCTCCAACCTCAGGTGCAGGACATAGAAAGGCTTCCACCATTGTTAGAATCTGGTCATCTGTTGAGTGATACATCACAATTGCACTGCTTGGGCAGGCGGCTGCACATGTTCCACAACCATGGCACTTCGCCTCTGTCACAAAAGCAACCGGTGGGTCCTTGGTTTCATCCATTGCGATGGCACCATAGGGACAAGCGGTAAGACAAGTGTGGCAGCTGGAACAGAGTTCAGGAATGACATGCGAAACCGTCGATTCAATCTCAACCTCACCCTGTGCCATGAGGCTAACAGCCTTTGCTGCCGCGCCGCTTGCATCAATGACTGACTCAGAAGCGTTCTTAGCTGCCTGCGCAGCTCCTGCAATCATCACACCAGCTGTGTGGGTTGTTAGTGGAGCTAGTTTGATGTGCTCAGGATTGAAAAAGCCATCACCACTGCGAGTTAGGCTGAACATGTGTGAAGTTTCTTCAACATCCTCAGGGGGAATCATGGCGGTGGCAAGAACAACAAGGTCTGGTTCAAACTCCAAATCTTCAGCAGCTAGAACGTCATACCACTTCATCTTGATCTTGCCTTTCTTTACAGAAATCTCAGGATGCGCTTCCAGAGGAAACTTACTGTAAATGACATGTTTCTGTCGGGCCATTCTTTGGAACTCTTCATGACCCTTCCCATAGGTTCGAATGTCTTGGTATAATACGATGACCTCATCAACGCGGTCTCTCAAGTCTGATGCGGCTTTCGCTGTGGCTGAGCAACAGTGACGTGAGCAGTGCTCGTGACCTTTGACTCCTGGTTCGCGAGACCCTACACATCCAATGAAGACAACATTCTTCACTGGTTTTCCATCACTAGGTTTAACAAGTTGTTCACGTGGAGTAAGTTCTTGGAGTTCAGCCAAGGTGATAATGTCAGGAGACTCACCATAGGCATAGTAACCTGCAGGTTTGAAGGGTTCAAATCCAGTGGTTACAATCACTGCACCCACCTCGAACCTCTG
This sequence comes from uncultured archaeon, assembly GCA_964590575.1. Lineage (GTDB taxonomy): Archaea > Asgardarchaeota > Thorarchaeia > Thorarchaeales > Thorarchaeaceae > SMTZ1-45. The sequence goes on along the minus strand of CAZPWM010000032.1, from coordinate 13,370 downwards.
TTCCTTCTCAGTCTTCAGGTTCTTCACTGTAACTCCGAAGTTCCCAATATAGCCATCGAACTCGGACACCTTACTGCTTGTTAGTATCTTGATTCGATTGTGTTTTTTCACATCACGAATAAGAGGTTGGATGATATCAGCACCCGATTCGTCTGAGGGGAATAGATGTGTCCATTTAGCAACATTGCCACCAAGCTTTTCAGCCTTCTCGATTAGCAAAACATCAAATCCTCTCTCAGCAATGTCTAAGGAGGCTCTTAGACCAGCAATTCCTCCACCCACAACCATTGTTTTGGGTAGGACACTTACTGTCTTGATTGGAAGATTTTCTAACTTCGCAGCCCGTGCGACAGACATTCTCACAAGGTCTTTGGCTTTCTCTGTCGCAAGTTCTGGTTCTCTCATATGACACCATGACACATGCTCACGAAGATTGACTTGGTCAAACAGATACCTGTTCATACCAGCCTCTTCAACAACTCGCCTGAATGTGGGCTCGTGCATTCGAGGAGAGCAGCTTGCCACAACCACACGGTTGAGCTTATGCTCCTTTATGCTATCCTTGATGAGCATCTGCCCGGCATCCGAGCACATGAACATCGAATCTGTTGAAAATACAACATGTGGCAGTTTAGAAGCCATCTTTGCTACATCTTCGACATCAACAGTACCGGCTATGTTATGCCCACAGTGGCAGATAAACACGCCAATTCTAGGTTCTTCTTCCGATCCTGACATTTTCTTATGTTCCTCCGGTAGCCAGAATGATGGTGGCTTTCATGGCGGCAGCACTTCCCGCTGACACTGAATCGGGGATGTCCTTTGGACCGTCTGCACATCCACATACGAATACTCCGGGAGTTTTAGTGATTGTTGGCCCAAAGAACGAGTGACTGATCTCCACGTAACCATCACAGCTCTGTTCTAATCCCATTTTTTTAGCCATGGTGTCCATTCCTTCCGAAGGAACGACTCCAGGACTGATTACAACAAGATCGTGCTCGATAAGTCGAACTTTAGATGTGCTTGTGTCTTCGACTTTGACAATAAGATCATGGGAGCTTCTACCCTCCATAACCTCAGCAACACGACCTCTGACGAAACGAACACCGAATCTACTCTTAGCCATTTCATAAAATTCTTCGAAACCTTTGCCAAACGCACGGATATCAGCGTAGTAAACCCACACTTCGGCTTCGGGATCGTGCTCAAGAGCCATTACAGCGTTTTTAATTGAATACATGCAGCAAACTCTACTACAGAAGGGCACTCCTTTCTGTACATCACGAGCTCCTACACATTGAATGAAAGCAATTGACTTCGGTTTCTTTCCATCACTGAGCCTAATGAGATGACCATGAGTTGGCCCAGCAGCGTTAATCAACCTTTCAAATTCCATTGCATGTATAACATTGGGATACTGTCCATATCCTAATCGGGGGTATTGCGTGACATCAAAGAGCTCAAAGCCAGTCGCGATTATTATTGCCCCCACTTTAAGATTAACAATTTTGTCCTTCATTTCCATATTGATAGCTTTCCTCTCACAGACCTTAACACATCTTCCACAATCAGTGCAATTCTCCTTGTCAACAGTATAAACATGTGGAGTGGCTTGAGGAAATGGAGTATAGATAGCCTTTCGGAATCCTATTCCTTGATCGAACTCATTAGGTACTTCAACTGGACAGTTTGCTTCACAATCCCCACATCCAGAGCAGAGGTCCTCTCGGACATAGCGCGCTTTTCGACGTACTTTAACTTTGAAATCTCCAGTTGTTCCTGATACACTCCCAATCTCAGAGTATGTCATTAACTGAATGTTTGGATGTCTGGAAACCTCACTCAGCTTTGGTGTCAATATGCACGCACTACAATCTAGCGTGGGGAACGTCTTGTCGAGCATGGCCATACGGCCACCAATAGATGGACCTCTCTCAACTAGGTAGACCTTGAATCCTTGGTTTGCTATATCAAGCGCGGCTTGCATTCCTGCAACTCCGCCACCTACAACAAGTGCACTTGCTGTTGATTTGTTCATTCTTTTTTCTCCTAATGTGCTTCAAGAATTGGCATTGGGCTAATCTTGTTTAGATGAATACCAAGAGAATCAAAATCGATTCCAAGTGCAGGACCTAGGAACTGGGGGAGAGTTATGACAGGAATCTTTGGTTTGTCCCCAGCCTCTGGTCCGAACTGCACCTGAGTCAACTGGATGTCGCAGAACACACAAGCAGTGACAATACCATCTGCGTTCTCATTTCGAATGTTCTCAATCTTGTCCCTACCTATGGCATTCCCCACTTCTTCATCCATTGCAAGTAATGGTCCACCGCAGCAACGAGTCTTACCAGTGTAGTCAACAGCTGTACCACCCACAGCTTCGATAATCCGATCAATAATTGTCGGATTCTCAGCATCATCAACCTGAACTATCTCTTCAGGTCGTGTCACGTGGCATCCATAATGTGCTGCAAGACGTATATCCTTGTAGGGATTCACGACTGCAGTCTTGATAGCGTCATAACCAATATCTTCTCTGAATATCTGGAGAAGATGCTTGACCTGCACTGTGCCCGTGTATTTGAGACCTTCCTCCGCCAATATTTCATTGACCTCTGCACGAAGCTCATCATTGTGATCTAGATCATGTTTCACATGTTTGAGAGACCCTGAACAAGCACCGCATATTGCGAGTATATCCAAGTCCATACTTTCCGCAATTGCTAGAATTCTTCCACTCATTGCAGCAAACGCAACATGATTGACTGACTCGACATATTGAGCGCCACAACAGTTGGCATCTTTCATAGTCGTTAAGCGGATACCAAGCTTCTCAAGTACAACTTCAACTGCTCTCTCATAGGCTGGAAGTCGGACTGGAGCTGTACAACCAGTATAAAGAACATATTCTTTCACTTTTTGGCGCCTCCATTGAAGTACTTCTTCTTGAGCTTCTTAACAAACTCGTTATTCCAACCTAAGTCAGTATCAAGCCCAAGGTCAGAACGGTCATCTTCCTCGAAGTCTGTGTAGGCATCGTTTAGAAGCCATCCATCTTCAAGGACCTTGGTGATAGTATTCTGGAAAACAGATGGGATATGACCCTCACGAGCAGCTATCTCTCGTACGGCTGTGAATATCTCTGATAGGAGGACATCTTCCTGACATCGTTCTTCGCAGAGTCTGCACGTCATGCAAAGCCAAGGCATCTCACTATTCAGCACTTCATCTCGCTTTCCAAGGAGAATCTTCTGAATGAGCTTTCGTGGCCGATATCTCTCGGTTACGCTAGCGACCATACATGAGGCAGTACACATTCCACATTGGATGCACTGCATGATACCTTCGCCGCCAGGCTCTTGTTCAATCTCCTTTGCAAAGCTAGAGCTCGGTGTGTGATTGACCGGCTGGTCACTTTTTGCTTGTTCAGTCATATTTTACCACGTCCCATTTAATTTTCATCAACTTTCGATAGAATGATTGTAGCTCTCATTGCTGCAGCACTTCCCGCTGACACAGAATCAGGAATGTCCTTTGGACCATCTGCACAACCACAGACAAACACACCATCAATGGAAGTGTCAACTGGTCTGATAACCAAGTCTTCCACTGTGACGTATCCTTCTTCAGAGAGGTCCATGTTGAGTTCCACTGCGATGTCCTCGAGACCCTCAGGGGGTTGGACACCTGGGCTAATCACAATCAGGTCATGATGGACCTCTTGCAGTTCTCCAGTCTCAGTGTCTTCGAAACGTACCATCAGTGAGTCAGTTTCCTTGTCTTCATTGACCTCTGCAACACGACCTCGAATGAACTTAACTCCAAACCGAGTTCGAGCCATCTCATAGAACTCTTCAAATCCCTTGCCAAAAGCGCGAATATCAGCATAATAGATAGTGACCTCGGTGTCAGGACTGTGTTCTTTAGCCATAACTGCGTTTTTAATGCCATACATGCAACAAACACGACTACAGTAAGGAACTCCCTTCTGCACGTCACGAGCACCAACACACTGAATAAAGCCAATACTCTGTGGCACCTTTCCATCGGTGAGTCGGACAAGATGACCCTGAGTTGGTCCTGCTGCATTGATGAGTCGTTCGTACTCCAGGGCATGAATTACATTGGGTAGTCTACCATAACCAAACTGTGGGTACTCTTCAACATTGAAAAGGCGATAACCTGTCGCCAGAATTATTGCACCCACGTGAAGGTCGATTACCTCATCGTTCATATGGTGGTTTATTGCTTCACGTGTGCATGCTTCAACACAACGCTCACATTCACAACACACTGCGCAGCCCAAGCAACGTTCAGCTTCAGCAGCAGCTATTGCTTCATTAAAGCCCAACTCAACCTCAGTGAACCCGCGTTTCCGGCTGTTGATGCCCTGTTTAGGCATGGAGGCTCGATTCTCGAAAGGTATACCCTTCTTATCGACTTCATAAGACTGGACACGATGACGTTCCTTGATACGACCCTCTCGAAGGTCGATACCACGAATGTAACGATCTATAGAATATGCAGCCTCTTTTCCATGACCAACAGCTTTGACAACAGTTAATGGTCCAAGGACAACATCACCACCAGCGAAGACACCAGGCTCACTGGTTTCTAGTGTGATTGGGTCAGCTGTTACAGTAGCCCATTCAGAGCACTTGAGGTCAGTCTGGACTCCACGCGGATCTGTTGATTGACCGATAGCGACAATCATCTCATCAATTGCCATTGTGAACTCAGAGTTTGGAATTGGAACGGGCCGTCTTCGACCAGAGTGGTCGGGCTCACCCAATCGCATTTTCATGCATCTCAAACCAGTGATTCTCCCCTTGGAGGAGAGTATCTCTGTTGGAGATGTAAGAAGCATGAACTTGATGCCTTCTTCCTTGGCGTCGTCAACTTCGCTTGGAATAGCAGGGAGTTCGATGTGAGAACGTCTGTAGATGAGAGTCACTTCTTTGGCTCCGAGCCTAATTGCAGTTCGAGCAGAATCGATAGCAGCATCACCGCCTCCGATGACTGCTACTCTATTTCCAACATCTACTCTTTTTCCGCTGTTCACATTCTCAAGGAATTCGATAGCATGCACAACACCCTCTGACTCCTCACCAGCAATTCCAAGTTTATTACTCTGCCAAGCACCTGTAGCAACGAATACTGCCTTGAAGCCCTTCTCCTTCAAATCATGGATAGACTTCACTAATGTCTTTGTCTTAATCTTGACACCCATGTCAACAACGCGCTGGATTTCTTCATCTAGAATTTCGCGTGGTAGACGATATTCAGGAATTGCATATCTGAGCATGCCTCCAGCTTTTTCCCGAGCCTCGAAAATTGTAACAGGATAGCCCATCCGTGCAAGATGGTACGCACAACTAATCCCTCCAGGACCTCCACCGACGACAGCCACTCGTTCTTTTTTATCAATCTTGGACTCTACTGGAGCTGCACCATGTGCTCGTTCATAATCTGCTAGGAACCTATGGAGATTTCGGATGCTGATGCTCTCATCATGCATTCCCCGCTCACACTCAGCCTCACAGAAGCTGATGCAGACGCGGCCCAAAACTCCGGGGAATGGGATGGATCTACGAACAATTTCAAGAGCCTCATCCATTTTCCCATGTCTCATCATAGTAACAAAACCTTGTGCGTTGACCTCCGCAGGACATGTTGCTCTACAAGCAGGTTCACCCTTCTTGTCAACAGTTACAACATTTGGAGTTGCTTGTGGGAAAGGTGTGTAGATTGCTTTTCGAAAGCCGAGTCCTTGGTCGAACTCATTTGGCACCTCTATTGGGCAGACTGGAATACAGTCACCGCAGCCAGAACACTTGTCCTCATCCACATAGCGAGAATGTTTGTGGACCCGGACCCTAAAGTCACCGGTCGCCCCATGAACAGATTTGATTTCTGCATAAGTGACCAGGTCGATGTTCGGGTGCCTTGATACCTCACTGAGCTTTGGCGTAAGTATGCACGCGCTACAGTCCAGTGTGGGAAATGTTTTATCGATCATTGCCATGCGGCCACCAATCGAGGGTGTCTGCTCAAGGAGGGTAACCTTGAATCCCTGATTAGCAATATCAAGTGCTGCCTGCATGCCAGCAACTCCGCCACCAACGACGAGGGCTTCATTGGATTTGATACTGTTTTTAGTACCGATAGTACTTGATTTGGGCTGTCTTTCAGTAGTCATCTGCCTTCCTCCGTAACGACCACTCAAATCTCGTTATGGATAGGTCTAGCAACCTTTCTATAAGAGGCATTTCCACCACTCTCTCGTTGCTCCATTTATCCAGGGATGAATTCAACGTAAATTGAGAGGATTTCAATGATAATCGCCAAGACCTTGGTGTGTTAGCGACAATAATAGGTGACTATATGCTTGTTGAGTATGACAACGATAGGCTATAAATTAAATAGTATCAATTTCTTACATATATCGAGTGAAAATGAATGAAAAAGAAAGTTTTGTAACTAATTACTGATTTTGCTTTTTTCAACACGTAAGAATCACGATTACAATTTGAAACTTTTTATCTCATAGATGTTTAAACAAATACAGTAGGTGATATACAATCACCATGTTTTTTCTGAATTTCAAGCAAGCGAAAACGTTGATCGTCGAGAATATCAAACAACACTTGAGGTGTGTCAGATACTGTTTCCCTATGGATCCTCTCGATTCGACCAATCTTTTCTAGTAGCTCTGGTACGCGGATTGTGAACTGGATATTGTACTCCTCGCGAGTGTAGTCTTTACCAAGATGAAAGAGAAATAGCTCCCGCAGGTCCTCGAATATGGGGATATAACCAGTTGGAGTTTTGATTGCATCAACTTCTCCGTGAACTCGGAGTTCCATCCATTTAAGCCAGACTGTTTTATCCAACTTATCAGAAACGAAGTCACCCTCATCATTTTTCAGGAAATAATTAACCGAAAAAATCAGAGGGCTCTGCTTGTTATCTTTTCCAAAATCTAGATGATTTTGGATATACTTACCAAGAGGAATTGAAATGAAATCAAGATTGGAAAATGGTTGGAAGTTTCTGATACCGCTAGGTCCAAGTGTTGCAGCTGTAGACTCTGATTCAAGACTAGCGCCCATGGTAACCACACCATGATTCCAATCAAGTGATTGTTGAACAGGCACCCATGTATCTTTGTCTCGACCACCATAGATAATACCGCCAACCTCAACACCACAGGGGTCATCCAGAGTATCATCAAGATTTGAGAGACCCTCTAATCCGATTGTATACCGAGCGTTCTTGTGTGCATAAGGTATCTCTTCGCCATTACGATCTACTTTCCCGGGAAACCAATCTCCAGAAAAATTCGTACCACTTCCAGGAGGTTCAATACCGTCTTCTAGCCAGCGAGGTGTTTCATCCCCAGTAATGAGCACATTGGAGAAGATTGCTGGCTGATTTGAGTGAAGAACATCCCAAATCACAGGGTCATCCTTCTGCGTCACCGAACGAATGATTCCAAATATACCCCGTTCGACATTAACAGCTCTGATCTTACCGTCCAGGATTCGTAGGTAGGTAAGGTCATCTCCAACAATAGTGTTTCCCCGAACCATTGAAGTACTAGTTTTTCCACAACCTGAGGGATAGGCACCTGCGAAATACGTTCTCCGGTTTGAAGGTCCATGAACTGCCATTAGAAACATGTGCTCGGCAAGCCATCCCTCATGGTCAGCTTTTCGGATTGCAAGTCGTAGTGCGAGTTTCTTGAGACCTATTGTGTTGCCAGCATACTGTGTATTCACACTGTACACAGTATTGTCTATGTAGTCAATCATAACTCCGCGTTTCTTCCAGTCTGTACTCACTGAGTGAATCAATTTTCCAGATGAGTGAAGCATCCAGAAAATTTCCTTGTCATCAGGTAATCGTCTGAAATAATCATAGCCACGTCGATAGAGCAGGTCTTCACTGTGTGCGACATAGAAAGAATCGGTGATTTGAATTACTGGTATTGAAAATGGTGAGTCCAATGGTCCAAGACAGAAGAATCGAACAACCATTTTCTTGTTGTCCATACTCCCGTCTAATCGATCATGTACAATTTCTAGACCCTTCTCTCTGTCCATCTGGGTGAGCTGATCACCTAAATTCTCGCCCTTTGGGACAAGGTAAACAGTACGTTCTTTATCACGTGCTTGATCATGAAAACCATCAAAGTGCACCGTGTGGTACGGATTGGCAAGCGGGGTTTCTTCTCCACGAGCGATTGCAGTCCTTCGTATATACTCCGTGTCCATCTTTGAATCATTACAGACAAATACCTTCATGGGTTTGCACAGCTGGATTGCGTCAGCCACAAACCTGTGAACTCTCCTATTTGGAATTGCTAGGAGCTTTCTGAGGTTTGCATCGGTCAATGCTTGTTCAAGAGTCTTGATAGTGTCATTCAAAGGACTAGACCTCGGTTTTCATAATGCACTTAATCCGCGATTTTTTGTCTCGAATATAGCACCGTTGCCAGCTACAACTTATGAATAGTTCCTTATTTTAGTAAATTGCAAGTGTTCTGTTACAGACAGTACTATCGTTTAATAACGATGGTTCATAGAAGCGTTTACGAGTGATACCAAATTATCTTCAGGTACCTCGATAGGTGTATCACAGCTTGTGCTCAAGATAAACCCACGACCATTACCCGCCATTGCAATGCACTGGTCAACTGCTGATTCCATATCATTTGGAGTTCCATTAACCATGAGTGTTGTATCCACATTTCCCATAAGACACACATTGTCCTTGAGTAATTCCTTTGCTTCTGAAATGTTAACATGCGAGTCAATGCTGAGAACATCCGCCCCGGTTTCACACATCATCTCAAGTATCTTTGATGTCCGTCCGCAGATATGGAGGGTTGCACCTACACCCAAACTATGGATTCGTGATACTAATGATTTGACATTCTGAAAAGAGAACATTGTAAAGAACTTGGGTGAAATTAAACTACTACTAGCACTTGGTTCGAGAATCACAATGTTATCTGTCCCAGCAACAACTTGGGCTTCAATATAGGGTTCAACTAGCTTTGCACAATGAGCAACCAGTGACGCTGTAGTTTCTTCATCCTCTAGTGTATGCTCCATGAGGTTATCAATGCCAAAGAGATGACCAGCAAGCGTAAAGGGACCAATCACGTAGCTGTTGATATACAAATTACTCTTGACTTTCTCTGCGATTAGTCTGATTGAGTCTATGAAAACAGATAGTCTCGTAGATTTAACTTCCAAAGGAAGAATATCCTCGAATCTCTCAGGATCTTTTAGTGGATGACTTTTCAAGTAGGGAAATGCTCTTGCAGGAAACTCAACTTCAGCACCCAGAGCTTGAGCCTCCACGCTCAGGTCCATCACATTGAAAATTCCATCATAACCGAATCTAGACTGACACGTAATCTGCGATTTTGCTTGTTTCTGTGCATCATGAAGAATCTCGTGTGAGGATAGGCTACTGATGTTTAAAGAATATAATCCTACAATAGGGATTGTTGGAATTCTGTCTGGTTCTTGGAATTGAAGAGTGTTTTTCACAATGTCATATGATGTTTCATTCATCTTCATAGACCTTGATGCAATGGTGTCGAGCGGACTAATAAAATACTTGTAGATTAGAAGCAGTGAGAATCGTTCATTTCATAAAATTCAGTTACAATATGAAAGATTTCAGATATTTGATTCGAACCAGATAAAAGGCTGATTCTTTTAGCAGTCGGGATTAGAGGCGATATCTTTGAACAATGAGGAGAAAAAATTCAAACTCAAGAGTGAGATAATTAGTGGAAAGAGGAAATTAGTACCTGAGTTGGTGAATGATCTTCTAAAATCAGGCATGGAGGCATATGAGATTATTATCCAAGTTTGTGCTCCAGCTATGTCAGAGGTAGGAGTCCTATATCAAAAGGGAGAATATTTTGTACCGGAAATTCTCATGTCTGCGAAAGCCTTTGAGGCTGCAATGGAGGTTCTTCGACCGTATCTTGAAGAGATGGACAAAAAAGCAGGTGGAACAGTTATCATTGGTGTATGCGAAGGAGACATCCACACGATTGGTAAGAACTTAGTTGCCACCATGCTTGAAGCTGCGGGTTTCAATATTATTGATCTCGGTGCAGACGTGCCCGCAAAGGAGTTTGTTAAAGCTGCGAAGGACAATGATGCAGACATCATCGGTGTTTCCGCATTGATGACAACCTCAATGTTAGGAATGAAGGATGTTGTAAATCTCACCAAGGCTGAGGGCATTAGAGCAAAGGTGATGGTTGGAGGAGGTCCTGTAACTGAGGATTATGCGGAGAAGATTGGAGCAGATGGTTATGGCAAAGATGCAAAAGATGCTGTAGATGTCGCAATCCGTTTAATGGAGGGGGAATGAATGGAGTCATCCAAAGACCTCATTCTGTCTGCACTATCTGGAGAAACACCGGAACGAGTTCCAGTAGCAATAGTATCATCCGCATGGGTATTTAGCAACTACGGCATAGAACTCTCAACTGCATATCAAGATCCTGATTTGATGACGGATACATGGTGCAGATTTGATAAAGAATTTGGAGCGGATGCGGTAGTACCAAGTCTCAGCTCAACAATTATACCATCATATTATGGGACGGAATGGAAATTCCCGAAGATTGGGTTTCCCCTTCTCAAGAAACCAGCAGTAACTAGTCCTTCAGACCTCGACAAGCTTGAAAAGCTGAATCCTCTGAAGGACAAGTCAATTCAAGCCTCAACAATGCATGCAAAGCAACTTATTGAACAGCTAGGTAGTTCGCGTGCGGTTTGGTATATGACTACTGGACCTTTGTCCAATGCTGCCAGGATTGTTGAAACCGAATTCTTAATGGAATGCTTGATTGAAGACCCTGAATTTGTTGAAGACCTCTTCAGGTTCAGCGTTGATGCTTTCAAAGCAGCCGTTGAACCAGTATTGGAATTAGGCATCGATGTTCTTGATTTCTCATCATCACCAGGTTCTCCGGACCTCATCTCACCGAGGATGTATCGAAAATTCTTCTGGCCATTTGACAAGTCGCTTGTGGATTGGATACATAAGAAGGGGGCAAAAGCTGTGTTCCATATATGTGGGGATACTATGCCCATTATTGAAGATATGGCTAATACAGGTGCAGATGGGATAAGCATCGACTCAATGGTGGACATGTCTGCAGCTCGTGAAGTCATTGATAGGACTGCACTTGTTGGTAATATTGACCCTACAGGCGTCCTCATGAATGGGACTCCGGAAACCGTGGAAAAGGCTAGCGTCGAAGCTATGGCTACTGGAGGTTTTGAAGGAGCGTTTGTACTTGCACCGGGATGTGATGTTCCCCCCACTTGTCCAAGTGATAATATCAGAGCAATGATTGATTCCGCAAAGAATCAAGGCAAGTATCCCATGACCAGATAATTGTGACTCCCCTATCCTCAGTGTTAAATTGTTTCTTGCATGTTGCTTAATGCCGTTTCAATCAAACCATATTCCTGAGCAGATGAATTCCTGAGTAAGTCCTTGCCAATCGGTCCACGTTCTCGTTTACCAGTTCTATGCAATAAATCCAGGACTGACAATTCTGAGTGGGTGCATACCGTGCTATAATTTATCGCTTTGAAACAAATCAATGAACGACCTTCTCAAGTATTATATTGAAGAAACAAAATGATTACGAGGTATATCGAGGTTTAAGATCCAAGAACCATGGGGCAACTCTCGAATCATCCACCCTATCAGATGAAGGGAGATATGGTTTAATATCGATAATAGGCGAATCATGTTTAGCATCAATATGGTCAATTCTGAGTCTTGAGTTCTTTGCATCTACCTCTAAAAGTTTCACAATGGTGTGCCCAACTGGATTTGGTCGCGAGGGCGTTCTACATGAAAATACACCTGATGCTTCCTTCCCTTTGTTTCTAGGAGGATATGAGATCAGAGTGCTTCGATCTTCCTCAGTGTCACGTTCATGAATCCACCATAAGATAATCAAATGTGAAAAGAGATCAATATGCACAGTTGCATCCCAAATTTCAGGGTTGATGACGAGGAAGATACCTGCGTTATTCTTCTCAACATGACCAATAGGATAAAGTGAATATTCCAATTCATACACCTTTTAGTATAGACAGGAGGATTATCACACTTTAATTACACTGTTCGAAATCTTTGCCATTCTCGATGGATTAAAAGGAGCGATTTTCTGGATTAGGACTTGTTGCAGAGATGGGTATCCGGGACGATAACGATGTCGTTGCTCCAACGCCACCAAAATAGTATGTGGTATCAACTGGACATCAGGAGCATAGTGGATACTTCCACTCTCAGATCATCTTCAGAGATGAAACCTGCAATCTGTTTCTTGCCCATATGAATCGTAGGAAGAGCTGGCAGCTCATCTTCGCGCATTTTTGAATCTGGATCGTCAACGTTAATGAGATGAATATTTGTTGGGTTGATGTTCATCTCCTTCAAGACTAATGTGAGTGATTCCAGAACAGGACCACAGAATACGCAATGTTCTGATTTGTAGAAAATGATTGGGGGTATCTTAAGCTCTTCCTTCCAAGCAGGGAGTAAAATAATGAACTTGCTTCCCATAGAGGGGTCAGAGGGGTCTCTATCTTCAACCCAAACTCGTCCACCCAGATTTTCGATATATTTGTCAACTACTGTCAAACCAAGACCCTTCCCAGCCAGCTGTTCTTCAGGCCCTCCAGTTCGTCTGAAAATCTGATCCTTCAGCTCATCGGGTATAGCGGGTCCACGATCCAGAAATTCAATCCGGATATTTTCACCATCCTCTGTAATGTCTGCGATAATCTCTAACTCTACTATCAGATTTGGATCTTCACTTGCGCAATAATGGATAATATTGAAGAAGATATACCACATGAAGGCATGTCCAACAACATCAAAGGATTGTTCCGGAATATTCGACTTAATCTTGAGAGTTTTCCATTCGAAGTCTCGCGTAGCCTCGCGAACAGCCTTATTGAAGTGGGGTTGAAGTCGAGTCTGAATCTTACTTGGTGGTGCTTGGCTCAAGGATATCAAGACACCCATGTTAGCTATCATTCTTCCTGCACTACGTAAACTCCAAGCAGTTTCGCTTAGCAGTCCTCGAAGACGATCGGGTAGATCTAATGATATACTGAGATCTTCCAAAGAGAAAAGCACGTTCTGATTTGTCATGTTTAGGTCGCTACTCATGACCTCCATGTAGAGATTAGCCCTCTCACTCTCATCTCTGAGTCTTTGTTCGACTCTCCGGCGTGCTGTCACATCAAATGCAGTAAGTCCAATTTCACTCACTTTTTCACTACCTGTTGATAGGGGACTTG